>CAZTEH010000023.1:15578-42615 GCA_964612345.1 uncultured Oscillospiraceae bacterium
GTAGTATTTGATGCAAGGAGTATATTGAAAACATGAAAAGAATTACTGCAATTATTGTTACAGCGATATTTTTATTTTGTGGAATGACCGGATGCACCTCTGATGGAAAAACATCCGCAGACCTTCAAAGCGTAGACACGCAGGCACAGTTGCTGCTGGAACCCAACGGGACGTCGGAGAGTGCTCCTTACCGTATTGCCGTTGTGGATATTGATCCCTACGAACCGGCCAGCCAGCTTTTCTATAGTTTTGTAGAACGGCTCTGGGAACTCGGCTGGATCAGCTTTGATGAAATGCCTTTCAGTGAATCGGATGAGATCAAGGAAATGGTAAAGGTTCTTGCCGCTATGGATCTAGGCGGGCTTGTGAAGTTTGACGAGGATCTTTGCTATTACATGCTCTACGACGACATGAGTGCCATCGAAGCATCTCTAAAAAATGAAGCGAAATCAGAAGAGGGACTTGGATTAGTTCTTGGCATGGGTACAGACCCCGGTCTGTTTGTCAAGGAAATGAATCTTGATGTCCCTCTTTTCGTTCCCATGGCCACAGATCCCGTGGCTTCCGGAATCATCGACTCTGCCCAGAATTCGGGAAACAGCAATATCTGGGCGTTGGTGGAACCGAACCCTATGAGCAGACAGTTAAAATACTATAACAACATGATCCAGATGAAAAAGCTTGGAATGGTGGTGGAAAAGGACAGCCAGGATATCGCAGCCATAGGGGTATATGAAAAGGCCGCAGACGAGCTGGGGATCGAAGTCATTAAGAAAGAAATCTCGGCAAAATTGAGGACCGAAGATCCGGTGGCTTTTTATACCGAATTAAAACAAGATTATATCGAGATGTCTGAGAATGGGGGAATCGACGCATTCCTTCTGACCATCGATGTGATCGATGAACCGGAATATTGCGCGGAGCTGTTCCAGCCGTTTTATGATGCGAAAATACCGGTGCTTGTCAGCGACGGGGATGTCTATGTGGAGTATGGAGGCTTGCTCTGTGTGTCCTCCTACGACTATCGCGGATATGGAGAATTTACCGCCGACATCGCTGCGACCGTTTTTAACGGAAAAGAAGCGGGAACGCTGCCTTGCGAATATCTGAGCTCACCGCATATCGTACTGAACGTGGACGCAGCGGAAAAGATCGGCTACCCGTTAGGCTTTCGGCTGCTGCAGTCGTGCGACAGATTATATTCACTGGAAGGAGGCGGGAACGATGGAAAATAAAAAGAAAGAACGAACCAGGATCATGCCGTTCTTTGTCATCGCGCTTGTGTCTGTTTGCTTCCTTTCGGTAATCAGCTATAACATTCTTTTAGGAAGCTATTACGATATCAGAAGCCAATATATATCCGTGGTCAATGAACAGGTCATCGAGGAGATCGAAACATCCGTCAATTTTGGTAAAACTCTTGAGAATTATTACGGAATGGATAAAATTCTTGAAAAGGCTACCGCTCAGCTAGGCGATGATTATGTGATCGCAATCTTGAAAACGGACGGCACGGTGCGCTATTCGACGGACGGAAAAACAGGAACCGCCTTTGATGTGACCGAAAAAAATAAAAAGGTGATCAAACAGAATATTTCCGACGAAAACGGCAATGCTTTAGGAACCTTTGTAACCGTATACGAAAAAGCTTATGAGAGATCGCTGGTAAGCGAGGAGCTTAAGCAGCTGCGATACATTACAGGTCTGGCTGCCTTGATCGTTGCCGTCATGACCATGGCATTCATGCTGCTCATAGGCAGAACCTCGAGAAAACCGGTAGTCCCCATTATCGTGACCATCATTTTGGCCATGGTGGTGCAAAGTGCATTCCTTATTTATATCTATCAGGGAGCCTACAAGGATACCGTGATGAAGAATGCAGAGGGAATCGGCAATTATATTGCGGTTTCCCTGAAAGAAATAGAAGAAAAAGGAGTATCCATCGATAAAATCGACGGACTTCAGGAATATTTCAACGAAAAGACCGCATATGAAATGATCGCGGGAATACAGCTGCAGGAAGCAAGCGCTACCGGGGAAAATACAGTTCCATCCTCCGAGGATGCGGCGGCGGGATCGGACGATGAGGTTCTGACGATTCCGCTGAATGGCCAAGAGTCGGACAACCTGCAAATCAAGGTACAGATTTCCGGGGACTTTATCCGGCAAATGATCATCGGAATGGTTTTGAACTTTATTGCGGTCATTGCAATTATATTCGTGATCACGGCAGAATCCATGAGACTGCCTCAGATGCTCGACTTCAGAAAGAGCGGGGAATACAATAAGGGCAACCCGATTCAATATAAGCAGATGGCCTATATCCTGCGCTATGGGAATTTTATCACAAGTGTAGGAAGCTATGCCTGCCTTGCCTTCTCCGCACTGATGATACGGCAGTGGAACGAGGGTGCTTTTGGCCTTTCCGTAGGCCTGACGGCGGCGCTTTCCATTTCGGTTTGTTCCCTTGCTGAAGTGGTTGGATTGCTGGCCGCACCGGCACTCACAAAAAGGATCGATACCAAGAAGCTGCTGATCATCAGCACGGCACTCTTGATTTTATCCAATCTGGCATGCTTTCTGGCAGGGTCTTCTGCAATGGTGCTGCTGCTTAGAGCACTGTCCGGTTTGGGCTTTGCGGGAAACAAGCAGGCCACAAATAATATGATTGCGCTGGGATACGGAACCAGCAAGGAGCGTGAGGACAATCTGGCGGAAAGCAACGCGGGATTGATCGGCGGCATCATGTGCGGTTCCAGTATGGGAGCCATCATTGCCGCTACACTGGGGTATGAAGCTACCTTCGCCCTTGCATCGGCCGTCTTCGTTTTGTTTATTCTCTTTCTGATTTACTTCATTCCATGGAGGCTTCTCGCTGAGAATTCCAGGAAGAGGGAAGTCAAGGAAGTGGACTATAAAAGGGTTTTTGCCCTAATGAAGGACCCTCAGATCATCAAGTACAGCCTTACGGTAAATTTGCCGATCTATATTTATTTAATGATCATCGTTGTACTGATTCCGGGGATGATTCAATCCAATGGAGTCTCGCCGGTGGTTTTAACCTACTGCAATCTGCTGAACGGGTTGGCGGGACTCTATATCGGTGTCCATCTCGGAGGTGCACTGCGGAACAGACTGGGAATCCGAGTATCCATTACATTGATCTCCGTCATCGGTACTGCGGCGATCCTGATGCAGACGCTGCCTTACACCGTAATCGCCCTGCTGGTTGGCGCAGCATTGCTTGGACTTGTGGACGGAGCGGGAATTCCTTTGACCTCCGATTATTTCCTTGAACTGAACAGTGTCCGCGGCAGGATCGACGAGGCCACAGCGCTGTCGCTGCTTTCCATCATCGGCTTTCTTGTCATGACCATTGCTCCGGTGCTTTTGGAAGCCTGTATCAACAGCAAGACGGCCTTGATAATATTATCCATCGTATTATTCGCGTTGAGTTTATTTATATTTAGTAAGAAAAAGGAGAAGACAAATGAAAAAAGTATTTAAAAAGGGAGTTGTAATAATCGTTATTGCAAGCCTTTTTATGCTGGTCGGCTGCGGCACCGGCAGCGCTGTCGGCAAAGGGGACATCATTAATTTTGCTCTCGCGGGTCCCCTGGACACTTTGGACTCTCTCGGTTTCCAAAAGGGAATGGATCTGGCAATAGCGGAGGTCAACGAGAAAGGCTTGCTGGGAGGCAAAACCATCGTCGTTGACTCGTTCGAAGACAAAGAAGATCTGACAGAGGGTATCAAAGTGGCACAAAAAGTGGCTTCTGCAGGAAAATATTCCGCACTCATCGGACACTTTTCATCCAACATTGCCTTAGCAACCAAGAATACATACAACGACAGCAAGGTTTTGGTGCTGTCACCCATGATCTCGAATATCGAATTTACAACACCGACTCTGGATTACATCTTTCGAAATGTGGCATCGGATGAGGCTGAGGTGGAAAAGATCCTGAACTATGCTGCGGAGATGGGATACACAAATATCGCCGTTTGTTACAGGAACAATGATTACGGTTCTCAGCTTTCCAGTGTTGTAAACAAGCGGGCAAAGGATTTCGGAATCACAGTGGTCGACTCCCACGGCGATTTTGTAAATGCGCTGGAATTTGCAAACCAATATGAAAAATGGACAGCCATGGATGTGAGCGCCATCTTCGTGGGAGATTCCATGCCGGATGCGGAAGGTGTGGTTAAAATGATCCGCGAAACCAATCCCGCCATCCCCATTCTCGGAGTCGGCGGCTTTGCATTCTCGGATGTTCTGGGCAGTCTGGGTGATACGGCGAATGGGATCACCTATATCGATTCCTATTACTTTGATGAAGAGAATGCGAATATACAAACGTTTATCAAGGCATACAAGGCGGCCTACGGCGAAGGGCCGGGTTACCTTTCCCTCTCTGGCTATGAAACGATTTATCTTCTTGCAAATGCCATTGAGAAGGGCGAAAGCGCAGACCCGACTGTAATCGCGGACACGTTGAAGAACAAAGGACCATGGGCGAGTTCCACCAACGAATTTACCTTTGACGAAGCGGGAAACGCGATCGGAATCAATCTGCCAGTCGTTGAAATCGTCAATGGTACCTATCGTTATTTGAAATAGGGAGAGTGAAAAAAATGGCAAATATATTCAGAAAGACGTCCCTTGACCGGTTATCTTCACCGGAGCAGCTGGACAGGCTCATTACAGTTACATCTCCCAGGGTTTGGCTTATTCTGATCACCATCGGCGTAGTCCTGGCCTGCGCGATCATCTGGGGCATTTTCGGAAAGATCCCGGTAAGAGTTGACACCTCCGGAATTCTTCTCTCCAGCGGCGGAATGAGCACCGTTGCATCTACCGTGAACGGCTCGGTATCGGATGTCAACGTGGAGAACGGCGACACCCTCTCCAAGGGCGATGTCATCGCCATCATCGGGGAAGGGGATATCGTAAAACAGATGAATGATAAAAAGGAAGTCATTGCGGTGCTGGAGACCCTGACCGCCGATACGGACTGGGCCAATGTAGAGCTGCCGTCGGATCTTCTGGAAATACAGCAGCTGGGCCAACAGATAAAAAGTGCGGGTTCTGCAGCCGGGTATGCGGGAGTGGATCCTAAGATCGCAAAAAATGAATATGATGCGTACAAGCAGCTTTATGAAGCGGGTGCCGCTTCCAAGGCAGAGCTGGACGCAAAATACAGTGCATATATGAGCGCCCAGTCAAATTACAGCGCCCAGTCGCTCACTGCAAGCCAGGCAAGGGCACAGTTCGATGCAACAAAGGCTGCAAAGCTGGCACAGATGAAAGCAGAGCTGGAGGATCTCCAGTCATCCATTCAGACGCAGTACACCATTGTGGCGCCTGAGGACTGCAAGGTGGTTACCGTAAAGGTTGCAAAAGGTGACGTTGTCGCCGCCGGCACGGAAATCGCCAGCGTTGCAAAAATAGGAAGCGATGTCAAGGCCTTGGAAGCAGTAATTTATGTGCCTGTTTCCGATGGCAAAAAGATAAAAGAAGGAATGAGCGTTAAGATTTATCCGACAACGGTTACCAGGGAAGAATACGGCTACATGAAGGGTACGGTCACAAAGGTGCCCGAATATCCGGTGAGCACGGAAAGTGTAATGGACACCCTGGGTAACGAGTCTCTGGCACAGTCATTGACGGGAGAAGGATCCCCCCTTGAAGTCCGGGTCGATCTTGTAGTCGATGAAAACACGGTCAGCGGCTATGCCTGGTCCAGCAAGAAGGGAGCGGCAGTCAATGTTCAGAACGGCACGCTCTGCTCGGCTGCCGTAGTAGTGGACGAACAAAGCCCTGCCAGCATGGTTATTCCGATCCTCAAGAAAAAAATACTTCCCTTTGAATAGTAGGTGACAAGAATGGAAAATGAAATCACAAAACCGACGGAGAAAAGAAAAATAACCGTCAAGAATTATGTCGATACACCTACCGTACTTCAAATGGAAGCCACGGAATGCGGAGCGGCATCTCTTGCCATGGTGCTGGGGACCTATAAATCCTACATCCCGCTTGAAACCCTCAGAGTAGAATGCGGCATCAACCGGGACGGAAGCAAGGCCAGCAACATCATGAAGGCGGCAAGGCGGATGGGTCTGGAAGCCAAAGGCTACCGCATGGAGACGGAAGGCTTATTCGAGGTAAAGATGCCATGCATCCTGCATTGGAACTTCAACCACTTTGTTGTTCTTGAAGGCTTCAAGGGCGGCAAGGTATACATAAACGATCCGGGTGCGGGGAAAAAGGTGGTCAGTTACGAAGAACTGGACATGGCTTTTACCGGAGTGGTGCTCACCTTTGAGCCTGGACCTGATTACAAAAGGGTGGGAGTGGAACCGAAGCTTTACCGAGCTCTGTTCCAAAGACTCAAGGGATCAGAAATGACCCTGTGCATGGTTTTCCTTGCAGGGCTGTTCCTGGTTGTCCCGGGTCTTGTGATCCCGACCTTTTCAAAGATATTTATTGATGATATCCTGCTTGGCGGTAAAGTGAACTGGATACGCGCCCTTGTCTGGGGCATTGTGATCACCGGCATTATTCAGTGCCTGCTGACCTATATTCAGGGGCAGTACCTGCTGAAGATGCAGACAAAGATCGCAATCATCAGTTCCGGAAAATTCCTGTGGCATGTTCTCCGGCTTCCGGTGGGATTCTTTTCCCAGAGATATGCCGGGGACATCAGCGAAAGAATGCAGAGCAACGATACGGTGGCACAGTTTCTTTCCGGACAGCTTGCTTCCACGGTGGTCAATCTGGTCATGCTGCTGTTCTATTTGATCCTGATGCTTTGTTATGACTGGAAGCTGGCTCTTGTAGGTGTAGCGGCTGCAGCCATCAACATGGGTTATCTGAAATATATTGCGAAACGCAGGGAAAGCCAGAATGCCAAAATGCAGCAGGATAGCGGACGAATGATGGGTACCGCCATGGGCGGCCTGCAGATCATAGAAACCTTAAAGGCTTCCGGTTCGGAAGGAGACTTCTTTGCCAAGGTCATCGGCTACCATGCAAAAAATGTTGCGCAGCAGCAGGTATTCGGCGTTTCGACTCAATATTTGAACACCTTGCCCATGCTGCTCACGGCACTCACCGATGCGGCGGTGCTGATCATCGGCGGTTATGAGGTTATGTCAGGAGTACTGACGGTGGGAACGCTCATCGCATTCCGGACTCTGATGAGCAGCTTCATGAGCCCGATCACCATGCTGATGCAGATCGGTACCCAGTATCAGGAAATGCGCGCGGATATCAGCAGACTGGATGATGTGCTCAATTACGGACAAGATAAAGTGTTCCAGAAGGAGATCCCCGAGGATGAAATGTACAAGGACGAGTATCACCGCAAGCTGGATGGCTACGTAGATATCGAGGGGCTCAATTTCGGATACAGCCCTTTGGAGCCGCCTCTCATCGAAAACTTCGAGCTCCACCTGAAGCCGGGCCAAAGAGCTGCCCTGGTCGGAGGCTCCGGCAGCGGAAAATCCACCATAAGCAAACTGATTTCGGGAATTTTTGAGCCGTGGAGCGGCGAAATCAAGTTCGACGGAGTCAATAAGGACGATATTTACCGGAGGGTGCTGACCAATTCTCTGGCCGTGGTGGATCAGGATATCTGCATGTTTGCCGATACCATCATGAACAATATTACACTTTGGGATGAAACCATTCCGGAGGATATGGTTCTGGAGGCGGTCAAGGACGCGGAGATCTACGAATCCATCATTGAGAAGACCGGCGGATTTGAATACATGTTTAATGAAGGCGGACGCAATATGAGCGGCGGTCAGCGTCAGCGCGTGGAAATCGCCCGGGCGCTTCTGAATAAACCGTCCATTCTTATCATGGACGAAGCAACCAGTGCGCTGGACCCTGTGACGGAAAAGAAAATAGCGGACAACATCAAGGAAAAGGGAATCACGTGTATCATCGTTGCACACAGACTCAGCACCATAAGAGACTGTGATGAGATCATCGTTCTGAACAGAGGCAAGGTCGTTCAGCGCGGCACCCATGATGAGCTTAAGGATCAGGAAGGCTATTATGCCGAGCTCATCAAGAATATTTAAGGGAGGAGGCTTTTGAAATGAGTAATAGAAAAGCAGATACAGCGATAAATGAGAAAGAACGCTTGATGGAACTTTCAAAACAGCGCCTCCGCAACGACAGCTGGCAGCTGCATGATACGTTAAGCGATTTCGTCCGGATCGTACATCCGAAGACGCAGAAGGTGCTATTTGAAGATGTCACCGTCGAAGGGATCTATTATGCGTTTAAACTGGTGTGCGAAGCCGCGAAGATAAAGATCATTTCGATCAATCAATTAAGTGAAAAGAAGATAGAGGACCTCGATGCGGATTTTCTTGCGCGGGTATCCCAGATCAACGCCAGGGAAGTGATTCTGACCGACGGCTGGTGGAAGCAGGACAACGGTCCGATCCTGGCTTACTTTGAAGAGGACGGACGTCCTGCAGCATTGATTCCAAAGGGACCCTCCTCCTATATCATCCATGATGTGGTAAACAAAAAAGAGATGCGCGCCACGGAAGAAAACTCCATGCTCCTCAAACCCCACGGAGCAGTGTTTTACAGACCGTTCCCGGCCAAGAAGATGGGAATTCTTGATTTGATGAAATTTGCCATCGAGGGCTGCTGGAAGAGAGATGCGGTCACCGCGCTCGTCATTGCGCTTGTCGGAGCACTGATCGGACTGGTGGTTCCGAAGGTAACGCAACAGATCTTTGATGTTTACATCCCGGGTGGAGAAGTGCCGCAGCTGGTCCAGGTGGGTTTCCTTCTGGTAGGCTTTCTGATCGGCAAATCCCTGTTTGAATTGTGCAGAGGCCTTGCCATGCTTCGTATCGAAGGCAAGATGGAGGCTTCGGTTCAATCGGCGGTATGGGATCGGCTTCTCGCCCTTCCGGTGGGATTTTTCAGGGACTATACAGCCGGCGAACTTGCAATGAGAACCTTTGGTATTTCGCAGATACGGCAGATGATTTCCGGTGCCATGTCCAGCACCATCATGACCGGCTTATTCTCTGTGCTTTACATATTTCAGGTGTTTCAATACGGAAAGAAGCTGGGAGTATATGCCGTTGTTATGATCTTGATCCTCATGGTGATTTCCTACCTGTTTGGAAAAGCACAGATGAAGTATGAACGGCAATTCCTGGAGATCACCAATAAGACCAGCGGCCTTGTGCTCCAGCTTTTCAATGCGGTGGCAAAATTCCGTGTGGCGGGAGCCGAGAACCGAGCATTTAAACAATGGGCCGATCTGTTCACCCAGTCAAGAAAGATCAATTACCGAAAAGAGACCATCACGACCATCATTACCACCATCACAACAATGGCAACGCTGGTATTCAGCCTCGTGTTTTATGTAGTCATGGTTAAAAAAGATATCGAATTGCAGGCAGGTGAGTTTATTGCATTTAATACAGCCTTCGGAGCTCTGGCTGGCGGAATGATTTCCGTCATCAATACGGTAATACAGATCAACTCCATCCGGCCGATGTATGAAATGAGCAAACCGATCCTGGAAACTCTGCCGGAATACGACGATATGCAGGATGATCCGGGAGAGCTTCAGGGACACATTAAGGTTTCCGCCGTCAACTTCCGTTATGAAGCGGACGGGCCTCTCATCCTGAAAAATGTCAGTCTGGAAATCAAACCCGGCGAATATGTGGCACTGGTAGGACCTTCGGGAAGCGGGAAATCCACGCTGTTCCGAATGCTGCTGGGATTTGAAACGCCGGAAGCAGGGCAGGTTTATTATGACAGTAAGGACCTTGCCACCGTTAATGTCAAGGAGGTAAGACGGCAGCTCGGCGTAGTCATGCAAAATGCCCAGCTCATGTCCGGAGATATTTTCAGCAATATCATCGGAGCCAATACCAGGCTCACAATGGAGGACGCCATGAGAGCGATCAAGATGGCAGGGATGGAGGATGACCTCCAGCAGATGCCAATGGGACTGCATACGGTGGTATCGGAAGGGGCAAGCACCCTGTCCGGCGGGCAGCGGCAGCGGCTTCTGATCGCCAGAGCCATCGTGAACAACCCGAAGATCTTATATTTTGATGAAGCAACCAGTGCGCTGGATAACAAGACGCAGAAGGTCGTTCAGCAAAGCCTGGACGGATTGAATTCCACCAGGATCGTCATTGCTCACCGCTTATCAACCATTATCAATTGTGACCGGATCATCGTTCTGGATAAGGGAGTCATTGTTGAGGAAGGCACTTATGAGGAACTGATGGCTCGCGGAGGCGTATTTGCAGAGATGGCCAAACGCCAGATCGCTTAAGTGATTTTTATATGTAATGAAAACCGATGCCCGCCGTATACAACGATGAGAGATTTTGCAGAAAGGCCCGGAGACGGTGAAAGTGGTCATGGATATTAAAAATATAGTAGCAAAAGCAGAATTTATAGACGAACGGCTCAGGGTTGCAGGCGAAGCTTCTGCACAATCAGCCGAACGCCTGAAGGATTGGGAACAGCTTCTCAACGTGGCAGAGGACGACAGCATATTTTTGAAGCGGTTGAAGCATGACGGAATCACCGAAGAAGAAGCACTTGCTATTTGCGGGGAATACGACTTTCCGGAAGGGATGGAGCTTCCCCGGTGGGCAGGGATCATAACGGATATTATGGACCGTTTGCCCATGACGATGGAAGAGGCGGAACAGAGCACCTCTCTATGCAGGCAGGATTTGGATCTCACGGGGCCGGTTTTGTCCCTGTTCCCGTTTGCGATGTACTGTGAGAAGAAGCTGAAATCGGATCACAGCGCGCTTCCTATGGCGGACCTGTCCGGGATGGTATTGAAACGTCTTTATCAGACGGTCTATCAAACATTCAATACCAAAGCTAGGTTCCAAATGTTCATGGGACATAAATTTGAGGAAGGGCTTTGGGAAAAAATCGAAAAAGAATTGCTGGCTGGCGGATGGAAGGAACTCTTTACGAAATACCCCGTCCTCGCAAGAAGGATGGGAACCGTCATCGAACAGTTTCTTGGTTTCATAGAGGAATTTTTACAACGTTTTGATACCAATAAGGAAGCGATTGAAAAGGAATTTTTCCACGGGGAACCCATCGATCAAATCATACATGTAACAGGTGAAATATCGGACCTGCACCAAAACGGAAGAAGCGTACTGATTCTCACCTTCGACAAGAACAGGAAGCTGGTTTACAAGCCCCGATCCCTTGAAATCGATCATCGGTGGGAACGGTTTGTGAACGAATTTGCGGCGGCAAACGGTATCATAAAAGCACCTCATGCAATTGATTTTGGGGAATATGGTTTTGTGGAATTTATTGATCATGAGCCATGCCAAAGCATTGAAGAAATAAAAACCTATTTTTATCATTGCGGTGCTTTGATGGCTTTGCTCTATGCCTTTGGCGGCAATGATTTTCATCGGGAAAATATCATTTCTTTTGGAACGCATCCGGTGATTATTGACACGGAAACACTGATGATTCCGGTAGCCAGACCCTTTGATCAGGGTGGAAAAGATAAAGTCTGCCAGGGCCCGATAAGCCGCTCTCTTGCGGAAGCAATGGATACTTCCGTTACCATGATGGGCATGCTGCCTTTGACAAAGGCGGATGAAAATAACAACAGAGAAGATCTGGGCGGACTGAGCGGATCTGCTGACGGCTGCAGCAATTTGCCGGTATACAACGGAAGACAGTATCGTGCCATGGAATATCCGGAACAGGTAGCTGCCGGTTTTCAATTTATGTACCTTCAGATTCTGGAAAACGGTCAGGAGCTTCTGGAGGGGGAAAACGGCATCCATTTATTTTCCGACTGCAAATTTCGAATGCTGATCCGGCAAAGTCAGGCGTATGCGAATGTAATAAAACACATTTCAAAATCTGCAAACCTGAAGGACGGATTTGAATATTCTCTTCAGACAGAACGAATGGTCAAAGCATTTCTCTTTACTGCCACGGATGAAATTATCCCGGGACTGATCCGGGTCTTCAAATCAGAGAAAAATGCGTTGGAAAACGGCTGTATTCCGATTTTTTACGGGGAACCCCATAACGAAGGGATCCTGGATCATAAAGAACTGCTTTTTGAACATTACTTTGAAAAAAATCCGGTGCAAAATGCAGCGGAGCACCTTAGAAATATGAATGAAGCGGATCTTGCGATTCAGCTCCAGATCATAGAAAAAAGTCTAACCGTTGAGATGGGTGCCGTGCATGGACCCACGACTGCCGGTCCCGCTTCCCCGAGAAACTGCGGCAACAGCATCGTGACCAAGGAAGAACTGATTCGGGAAGCAGAGGAGATCTACAAGGATATCATGGAGGACCGCTTTCTTGCATCCGATGGTGAGTATTCCTGGCTGACCCAGCAGTACGATATGAAAAGTGGCGGGGTAACACTGGGACTTATGGGTCCGACCCTTTATGACGGATTGCTTGGAATGGCGGTCTTTGCAGGAGCTCTCTACCGGCTGACCGGGAATTCAGACTGCAGGGAAACAGCGGATTATTGTATCGGAAAGACGGTAAAACAAATCGAAAGTATGATTCCGGTCATGGAACGCTATCAAATCCCTTTGGGATACAGCAATGGTGTGGGCGGATATATCGCAGGACTTTGGACAGCAGGCCGATATACAGGAAGCGCCGAGGCGGCAGATGCAGCAATAAAACTGCTCCAGGCAATCAGCGAGAAGGCCATTTTCAGGGATACCGTACTTGACCTGTTGGGAGGGATCTCGGGACTTGTTTTTGCACTGACTCAGGAAGAAGAGCTGCGGAGGGACCCGCGCAGTGCAGAAGATACAAGGCAGCTTTTGAAATGGTGCGGCAAACACCTTTTGGCAGAACGTTCCAAGACAACGGAAAGCCACCAGGTATGGAACAGTAAAGAGGGCTCGCAGCCGCTGACCGGATTGGGACATGGTGTCTCCGGAATCGCGTTGGCACTTGTGAAAATCTATGAAACCATCGGAGGCCGGGAATATTTCGATGCCGCGGTGGAAGCCATTGCATATGAGAATGCCGTATACGAGGAAGATCGCTCAAACTGGCCTGATTACCGAATCGATAAGAGGAAACCGGAATCGATAAATATACCGATGGATTTAGTGAATCAAAAAAAGTTTATGTCCGGATATTGCGCGGGTGCACCGGGAATCGGGCTTGCCCGTCTGGGGTTGTTAAGAACTGCGGAAGCAAACCCTGAGCTGAAAAAAGCATTGGATCGGGATATAAAACGGACCGATCATTTTATGAAAGAGGTATCTACAGAGATCAGAGATCATCTTTGCTGCGGCAGAACAGGCGGAATCGACTTTCTTATTGAAAAAGCAATGAGACTCGATGATGCGGAGGCGATGGAGTGTGCAAAAGAATTGATCTCTACACTGCTTTCCGAAAAGCGGGAACGCGGACATTACAGCCTTATGAACTCCGACGGCCGATATGTAAAGAATCCGACCTTATTTCAGGGTACCGCCGGAATCGGCTATGAAATGCTGAGGATCGCAGCCCCCGGAATCATCAAATCGGTACTTATTTAAAGGATGAAAGGGTCATAGGCAGGATAAATGGATATGGTTGAAGTAAAATTGCTGACACCGTCAGAGGCATTGGAATATAAAAACCTCACCTTAAAAAAGTACCGGGGCTGCCTTTTTCACTGCAATAAAGAAAACGTGATTGCGGTTGGAGCTTTCTCTTCTCAGGAGGGACCTTTCGGACTGGCCCTTGCATATGGTGTCCCGGGAGAGGAAGGATCCGAAGGATTAGGCAAAGCGATCAAGGAATGGGTCCTATGCAGCGTTTATGTGAAGGATGGCTATCGAAAGCAGGGAATCGGTCGAGAACTTTGGAAGTTATTAGCCGATGAGTTGAAACTTCGCGGAGCCGAACGACTGTTATTCCAAGCGGTGCTTCGAGAAGCTCCTGAACGGGAGTTGTGCTCCTACTTGTTAAATATGGGATTCGAAGCGCCAAACAAAATCGCTAAGATCTTTCACTATTCCTGTGACAAAATCATGGAAAGCCCCTTTGTGAAAGCGAGTCTCGACGAGACCTTCAAACAGGAGGAACGGTTTCGATTTGTTTCACCAAAGGAGCTTTCGGGGGAAGCCCTTACTGAGCTCCGAGAAAATAAAGGAGGCTGGTATCCGGAATTCGTAAGCCCCTTTATCGGATGGGACAGCTTCAATGAGGATTGCACCGTATTTGCAATCGACAGTCAGAATGGAAAAGTGGCAGCATGGATCACAGCAATGGATGTAAATCAGCATACCTATATTTTGTATCGAACGTTCTTTACCAGAGAGGAATACAGAGATACCCCCATCGGATTTCATATATTTTCAGAAGCAGTAAGAAAACATTTAACCCTGTATCCGGGCCGGAAGGTCTTGTCTTCGGTCCCCATTGACAATGAGAGATCCATGAGGTTCAATGAGCTGTTCTTCCGGGGTACCTATGACCATATCAGTTATGAAGTATTGGCACAATATTTTTTTAAATAATGCAATGGGAGATGTTATTTCTAATAATATGAAAAATTGGAGGAAGAAAAAATGAGTGCAATGAAAGAACTATATTCTAAGGTTGCTGCAGATGCTGCGCTGCAGGAGAAGGTCAACAAGATCTTTGAAGCAGTAGGCGAAGATGCAGATGCTGCAGGTAAAAATCTTGTGGCGTTTGCCAAGGAACAGGGCTATGAGGTGACGGTAGCGGAAATTGATGAATTTTTCGGATCAATGGCGGAAAAATCCAATGAGCAACTATCGGAAGAAGAGTTGGAGGCTGTGGCGGGAGGAAAAGGAGGAACCCCCGAAGGCTTAATAAGAGATTCTTCTCTGATTAACGCAGGTGCATGTAAATAAATGAGATTTTTTAATTTAAAAGGAGGAAAAGAACATGAGTAAAATGAAAGAATTATATCTAAAGGTTGCTGCAGACGCTGGGTTGCAGGAAAAGGCAAACAAGATTTTTGTGGCAACGGAAGACGGTGAGGCCACTGCTGCAAAGCTTGTGGAATTTGCCAAGGAACAAGGCTATGAAGTAACCGTTGATGAAGTTAAGGAATTTTTCAAGTCGCAGTCGGAAAAGTCCGGTGGAGAACTGGAGGATGAGGATCTGGAAGCAGTAGCCGGTGGAAAAGTCAGACCGGGTGGCGGCGGCGGAATGATTACAACTTCCTTTTCAAACCCTTTTGTATTTAGTGGTTGCGGTCTTCCTATGACCTCTGCTTCCATTCAATGCAAATTCCTTTTCTAATATCACTGATATTAAAGCGTGGTCATTTGCATGGCGACATGTACTGTGAATATTGCCGGAATATTTTTTATAACTAAAGTATTTAACGGAGGAAACCAAAATGACAAAAATGAACGAGCTATATGCTAAGGTTGCGGCTGACAGTGCACTGCAGGAAAAATTCGGAAAAATCATTGAAGAAGCCGGTGACGAAGCTGCTCTAGGCGAAAAACTGATCGCCTTTGCCAAGGAGCTGGGATATGAGATTACAGTTGAGGAAATCAGAGAGTTCTTCGTGTCCAAGTCGGAATCATCCGGTGGCCAGTTGTCCGAAGAAGAGCTGGATGCAGTGGCCGGCGGAAAAAGCCCGTTTGGCGGCGGCGGAGGCAGACCGGGTATATCCATCGGAGTTGCAATGATAGGCGGTTGCGGCGGCGGCCTCACCTCTTTTAGCCTTTTCGGTTGTTTGAGGCGATAAGCGCAGACAGGCTGCTTAATTATGGCGGTGCGGCTCCTTGTTGGAGCCGCACTATAGTGGAGGGAAAAACAATGAATGCAATGAAAGACTTATATTTAAAAGTAGCTGCAGATGAGGTTCTACAGGAAAAGGTAAGCAATATTTTTAAGGATGCCGGTGAGGATGCAGATGCTGCAGGCGCGAAGCTTGTGGAATTTGCAAAAGAAGAAGGCTATGACGTTACGATGGAAGAAATCACCGAATTTTTCACGTCGCTTTCAGAGACTCCCGACAAACCGCTGAATGACGAAGATCTGGAAGCGGTTGCCGGAGGAAAATCTTCTGGTGCTGGCCCGTTGGTAACAGCCTGGAGCATCCTGGGTCCTTGCATTGGTCAACAGCCGTTTGTTGCAGGATAGTAACGCCATGTTGTTATATATGGAGGATGAAGCCTTCGTATCCGCATGGGAAAATGCGGAACAAGGCAAGTACCCGATATTTCCCAATGTCAGGCTAGAGGATTATTCCAGCCTTGAGACGGTTCTGTTCCAGAGCTATGGTGGACGGATACCGGTCATGCACATGAAGGATCGGGAAGAGTTTGAAAAGTTGATCTGCGCAATCTTCTATAAAGGAGAAAAGCGGGAGATCCCGAAATCCATGGGCGCCATGGCCATAAAAGGGTGGAAAGACTTGTTCGGGAAGTCCCACAGAGCGATACTGCTCAGCGACGGTTATTACAGTGCGGTTGCTCCGGAGGATATCGGGCTGGAAGCATCGGAATGGATCAAGAAGTCATTTGTGCTCAGACGCACCCATGAATGCGCGCATTACTATACGCTGCGGGCCTATGGGTTTATGAATAATGCCTTAAAGGATGAGCTCATAGCCGATGCCATGGGGATTATTGAAGCGTTTGGAGAATACAGAGCAGATGTTTTCCTGCGTTTCATCGGTCTGGAATACTATCCGGACTACAGGGACGGAGGAAGGCTGCAGAACTATCTGCCGAAAGACAGACAGGCCACGGAAGAAGAATTTAAAGAGATGCAGGATACTGCATATTCGGCAGCGATTGCTCTGGAAGCATTTTTAAAGAGCAATCCGGAGTATAGAAAAGATGAAGCCGGAAAGCTGGCTTTATTGGATAAACTTGCAAAACGGAATGATTTGAACGAAGCGTTATAAATAATGTCTCACTGGACATGAAACAGTTTATTTAAAGCAGAGGAAGAAACATGGGAGAATACTTATTGAAAGAATTGGATTTTAGAGGCAGTGCCTTCGAGGAACAGTCCTTTAATGAATTCTATGATGAATATTATAAGAAGATTTATAACTTTGTTTACTTCAAAACAGGCGATGCTTTCCTCGCGGAAGATTTGTCCTGTATTGTGGTGGAAAAGGCGCTACGAAATCTTCAAAAATTTGACGAGACAAAAAGCAGCTTAAACAGTTGGATCTTTACGATCGCAAGAAACAGTATGATCGATTACTATCGATTAAAAAGCAGCAATGAGTCACACTTTGAAGAAGGGGAGGAAATCCGTATCCAGGACACCATTACACCGGGAGCGGATGAGGCCGTAATTGAAAAGGAACGACAGGAAATCATAGCAGAGCTGCTGCAAAATATCCCGGAGCAGGATCGCGAAATTCTCATCCTGAAATTTTGGGGCGGGCTGAAAAACATTGAAATAGCGGAGCAGATGGGGATCAAAGCAGGCAATATCAATGTGATCGTTTTTCGGGCATTAAAAAAGCTGAAATCAATGATCGATGAGAAAAATATTTCGCTATAATTTGTGGCAGGGGAAATCATAATAGATTCTGGGACCATGATTTGAAGTGGACAGGAGGAATAGAAATGGGAAAAAACAACGTGCTGGATTTTAAGTCAATCAGCAATAAAAAACTGCAAGATCAGTTTGAACTGGAAGGCTGTGACGATGAGCTGCTGGAACTGGCAGCGAAACTCGCCAGCTGCAATCCGGGCAGTATGAATCATAAAAAAAAAGACTCGGCCAAGGCAGAGCTTTTAAACAAGATTAGGGAACAACGGGGCGAAAAATCCGGGAGCATCGAATTGTCTGACGACGAGCTGGATGCTGCCGCCGGTGGAATCAAGCTGCCGGAGGGTCCTGAGATCAAATGAAAACGACAGTGATTTCTCCGGAAACAGCAGGCTGTCCGCCGACAAAAGCCTCCGCTTGGCCTATGACGATCAACCCGGCATCTTTTATTAAGGTGATATGAAGATCAACGGTATTGCCTGGCGTAACCGGGCTTTTAAAGCGGAAATTATTTAACCCTGCCAGCATTGGTGTTTTCCCTCTGCGCAGATTTGCATGAGGGGCATCGGGCAAGCTGTTTTTATAGCTTACCAGAGCGGCGCCTAACTGTGCCAGCATTTCCGTCAAGATATTTCCGGGTACGATCGGATGATCGGGGTAATGACCTTGAAGGAAAAATTCATCACCGTTCACATGGTAGGTACCCCGTGCCTCATCGGAGTTAACAATAGTTACATTGTCTACGAGGAGCATGGGACTTCGATGGGGAATCAGATCCTGCAGGCTGTCTCTGTTAAAAAAAATATCGTTCATACTTTTACTCCAATATTATAAACTTAAATGGAAAAAACTGTCCAAATTCTAATTCATTATACTATGGACTGTTGAAATAAAGAAACAAAAAAATTGGAAATAATATTCGGGAGACTAAGACGGATGGATCAATAAAAAACGGTAGAAAGAAAGTACATAAAAAATACGGTTGTGGTAAAACCGTATTTTTTTAATTTGTTTAAATATTAGTCAGCTGTTTTAACTGAACTGCCGCTGTTTACAATTTGCCCACCAGGGCTACCGTTGCGCTGTCGTTTTCCACCGCACAGGCAAACGCGTAATCGCTGTCTGCATTGACCTCTTCCAACGCGGTGAGCAGAGCATCAAGCCCCGAAAGTAACGGACCGTCGGACAGGGCAATGACCTTGTCGCAGAAACCGAGCCATATGGAAGCCCTGCTTGCAGATGCATTTGCCACGGTATTCGGGAATGCCATCGGGCTTACGGAAAGGGCACCGGTCACTTTGGCGGTATGCAGGTAATTCATGCACGGAGCCAACGCTGCAGAATTGCTGCCGCTTACGATGGTCGTGGATTCTTTCGGCAGATCAGCGAGGGTCAGCCCGGTTGATGGGGCATTCGCCTTCATGGTCTCATAGATCGCCGCCGTAAGAAGTTTTGATTGGATGTCCGCGGTTCGGACGTCGATATCCGGTAAATGATCCGCATAATATTTGTCCGGGTCATCACAAGTAAAGCTGTGTACTGCCAATATCCTGGCGCGTTTCGTCGGAGAATCCAGATCCGGATTCTTGTTTCTCTCCGGAGAGGATTCTGCAAGATCAGGTCTGGAAAAGATTACACTTGAATTGTTGCCGCCAAAGGCCAGGGCATTGGATACCACATGATCAAGCTTGGCTTTTCTGCTTTGGTTTGGGACACAGTCGATCGGACAATTCTCATCGGGTGTCATGAAGTTGGCTGTCGGAAGAATCTCCTGATTCTCTATCATAAGACAGCAGGCAACCGCTTCAATGGCGCTGGCTGCTCCCAGAGTATGCCCAATCATAGACTTTATGGAGCTCATTGGTGGAGGATTGTTACCGAACACCTCATGAATCGCTCTTGATTCTGAGGCATCATTCGCAGCAGTACCGGTGCCGTGGGCGGATACATAGTTGATGTCGGAAGCGTCTAACGAAGCACATTTGAGGGCTCTGTTCATC
Organism: uncultured Oscillospiraceae bacterium; assembly: GCA_964612345.1. Taxonomy (GTDB): domain Bacteria; phylum Bacillota; class Clostridia; order Peptostreptococcales; family Anaerovoracaceae; genus Anoxybacterium. The sequence continues at coordinate 35,115 of CAZTEH010000023.1, forward strand.
GATGTGATCGCTCCGTGCCCGTCGGGACGCGGTGTTGTGATATGGTAACCATCTACACCCAAACCATATCCTGCAAGCTCGGCATAGATATGAGCCCCTCTTGCTGCGGCATGCTCCCAGGATTCCAGGATCAGAAAGGCGGAACCTTCCCCGACGATCATCCCGCGGCGATTCTTATCGAATGGCCTGCAGACATCCGGCGTTACGGAAAGAAGGCGGTTAAAACCCATTAGTGCAATATAGGACAGCGCTTCCACTCCGCCGGTTATGGCCAGAGAACACCGTCCGCTTTTTATCTCGTTAAAACCGCTGGACAGCGCGTAATTGCCGGCAGCACAAGCGTTCATATACATACGGGAAGTTGCATTTTCAAGCTGCCAATAATTTTTAAGGGCATCGACAATCCTGCCTGCCGAATATTTTTTGAGCGTATTTCGATCAGGGTTTGCCAGCGTGTCAAGAGATTCCAAGCCATAGTAGGAATCCTCGATTCCCATGGTTGTGCCGACGGCAATATGGATTCTTTCCGCTTGGATGGACTGCTGGTTCAGCATGCTGTCTTCCATGGCCAGCGATGTGCCGATCAGAGCAAAAAGCTGTGCTCTGGAGCTTCTTACTTCAGGGCAGCGGGAATAGATCCTGTCTGCAAGTTCTTGATATTTTTCATCCGGCACCACTTCGCCGGATACGGCGCACCGGAGGCCTTTCTTGTCAAAAGCGGTCAGCTCTCCGGTTATAACAAGACCTTGGGACATATTCTCCCAAAAGTTGTTTTTCCCGATACTGCCGGGGGCGATCACGCCGAGACCGGTTATCGCTACTCTTATATTTTCTCTATTTTTCATAACCCGATTCCTCCGTCAAGAACGATGGTCGTTCCTGTCAGGTAGAGGGGACTCTCTAAAGCGAGATAAGCCGCAACATTTGCAACCTCCTCAGGAGCACAGAGACGTTTCATGGGAACATCCTTCAGCATGTCGTCCAAGGCTTCCTTTGAAAGAGCACCGGTCATGTCTGTTTCCACACCGCCCGGAGCGATTGCGTTTACTGCGATGCCCAGAGGAGAAGCTTCCTTTGCCAGGGCTTTTGTAAAGCCAATTACAGCTCCTTTGGCGGCAGAGTAGTTGCACTGTCCCTTGATGCCATTCAGGCCGCTAGTTGACGCGATATTGATAATTCGGCCCTTGCGGGCTTTCATCATATGAAAAACAGTGGTCTGAGTCATGTTGAATATTCCGTTCAGATCGGTATCGATCACCTTATCCCACTGCTCTCTTTTCATTGCAAAAAGGAGACTGTCATCCGTAACCCCTGCATTGTTCACCAGAATGTCAGGGGCACCGTTTGCCTTATAGAAATCGTTGATAAAGTTCCGACAGGCGTCCATATCCGTTATGTCAAGATATACTCCGTTGGCAGAGCAGCCTTTTTCACTCAGCTGTTTCTGAAGGGCATTGGCCTCGTCCACACCGCTGCGATAGGTAAATGTAGTAAACACACCTTTCTCAGCCAGAGCAGTGACAATGGCTCTGCCGATGCCGCGGCTTCCGCCGGTTACGATTGCTGTGGTCATAGTATTCTCCCTTGTTATCCACTGTAATCTACAGCTCTTCTTTCTCTTGGAATTCAACGATTGTGTTTACGATTTTATTGATGGTGTTCATGAACGGAAGTCTGTCTGTTGGAATCATGACGCCGAAGGCGGTTTCGATCATGGCATACATTTCCAGCATGTACAGGGAATCCATGCCCAGTCCCTCGCCGAGATGCAAATCAGGGTCTACCCCATTTCCGTCCTTTTTTGTCAGCCTGCTGATTTCATTTCTCACCAGCTGTTCGATTTCTTTTCTGTCTGTAACTGCCATAAATAGAATCCTCCTTTAAACCTTAAAATTGAACGTTCTTAAATGTCGCAATATGTCTATATTGTACTATATTTGGATACGATTAACAAAGAAAAATATTACAAGAGAAATGGAAAGAAAAATAATCCCTCCGGTATTTTTTTCGTCAGTTTTCACGCCGGAAGTCCCTAAAAAGGCATCAAACTTCAAAAAAATATTAAATAGTTCGTATGTTATGCGATATTATGACAAAATTCGATATTTTGTTGAGGTATCATGAATTAATTAGAAAAATATTGCTAAAAAGGAGTGTAAATCTATGAAGACAGACGAGTGAGACGATGAAAGTTTGATAGGAGAGAAAAAAATGGTTATGAAGGTTAGAAAAAGGTTATTTCCTGTGCTCTTAGCCATGGTAATGGTTTTCAGCATGATGCCGGCAACGGTTTTCGGCACGGATGGAGACACTGGGACGAGCAGTGTTTCACAATTCTCGGACATGCCTGAAAACTGGTCGACGAAAGCATTGCAGAGCGCTGTGGCAAATGGACTGCTCAGCGGTGCAGACGGCAAGATCATGCCGGATCAGAATCTGACGAGAGCACAAATGGCGACGGTGATAACACGTGCGTTTGGCGCGACCGTCAAAGGAAACCTGAGTGGTTTTACCGATGTCAAGTCTACGGACTGGTTCTCTGACGGGATATCGAAGGCTTATCAGATGGGTGTGATCCAAGGCTCGGGCAGTTTAATGAACCCGAACAGCGCCATAACAAGGCAGGAGGTTTTTGTAATCCTTGCAAGAGCATTCAAGCTCCAGCCTGCAGAAAAATTCGACAAAACGTTCAGTGACGGGAATCAAATCGCCGATTGGGCAAAAGGCGAAGTTTATGCATTTGTCAATGCCGGATATATTCAGGGATCCAACGGCAAACTGAATCCGAAAAACCTGATCACCAGAGCGGAATTTGCCCAGATTTTTGACAATATTTTAAAGCAGTATATCAATACGGCCGGTGAGTTTACACAGGTTGCAGCCGGTAACATTATGGTCAATGCGCCGGGTGTTACGCTGAAGAACCTGAAAGTAAACGGAGATCTGATCATCGGTGACGGAGTCGGTGACGGAGAGATGGTTCTTGACAGCGTTGCGGTAACCGGCAGAATGGTCATTCGAGGAGGCGGAGAGAACTCTATCATTATCAAAGGAACTTCCAGCGTATCCAATGTGGTCGTGGCCAGGGTTGACGGAGTGGTAAGCGTCAAAGTCCAGGGCGATGCAGACGTGGAGGTAATTTATATCGATGACGGTTCCGACGATGTTAACGTAGAAGGAATCTTCGGTAATATTGAGATTGCAGCACCGGAAATCGTAGTGAAAGCAATCGGGGCAACCATTACCAACCTCAAGGTTGCGGGAGAAGGATCCAAGATCGTAGTCGATGCCAAATCTACCATTGAAACGGTAACCGTTGCGAAAGAGGCGACAAGTGCAAAGGTCGAGGTTTCCGGAAAAGTAACTTCGATTACGACTCAGGCACCGAGCACACAGATCTCCGGAACCGGAACGGTAACGAAGGTTGAGGCTCAAGCCGGAGCAACCGGAGCCAAGATCGAAACACCGAATACACAAATCTCGGTAGGAGCGGGAGTATCCGGTGTAACAGGCGGCGGTAATTCGCAAATCCAACCCGGTTCAACGGTAAACAATAATCAGTCCGGAACAGGCACGACACCTCCGACAGCACCTCCGCCAAGCGGCGGCGGCGGTGGCGGCGGCGGAGGAGGAGGAACGCCATCGGTAAGCGCCACTGATATCAATATAACAAGCGAGACGACAGTTACATTTAACTGTAATGTTGCCGGAGGAACAGTAAGTTGGAATGGGGCTTTACTTGCTGGTGTTACGACTGTGGTCGGAGCAAATACCATAACGATATCACCTGCAGCAATGGGAACAACGAACACGCTTGAGGTAATCAGGAGTGGTTACACATCTTATTCAAATAATACAGTTTACAGGAATATGGTGAAAGATAATGCGGAGCTGACGGCTGCCCTTGCATCGAATGTTCCTTTGATTAAGTTGGGTGCTGATTTAGCATTGACGACCAGTACCATGGCAATAAAAAGAACGGTAACGATTGATGGAAACGGATTTTCAGTCGACAAGACGGTTGCAGTTACTGCAAATAATGTAACGATTAAAAATCTGGAAGGTAAAATCAATACAAGATCCGCTCATGGTCTTTCCGGAATCGGCAGCGCAACGGCATTTTATCTTACGGGTTCCGGTATTGTCCTGGATGGTGTAACGGTAAATGGAAGCACTTATGTTCCGACGTCTGAATCTCCTGTATCCATTGGAATCATCGGATTTAACGGGGCACAGTTTACCGTTAAAAATTCCAATTTATCCGGATTGACCACAGGTGTATTTGCCCATAGTGGATATATGATGGGTGCACAAAACACCTTCACCGCTACCGGCAATACCTTTACGAATGTATTGGCAGGCATCGGCGGTACCGAAAAAACCGATGTAACGATAACGGGCAATACATTTGTTTCTGTTAAAGCCGGGGGAGAAGGAATCGGACTGGGCGGCGGTGTCGGTGTAAACGGTGCATCTGCAGGATCTTACGCAAGCTATTTGGAATCTCAAAATACTTTCAGTTATACAGTCGGCGCGGAAGCGAAAGTCAGGGATTACAGGCCGACCGCAGGAGTTGTTATAAATGCAACGAATTTTACAGTAACAAGCTTACTCGATGGCTGGACCTTCAAAATAGGAGCTGTTAATTTGACTGCGGGTGTGTCGGGCACAAATCCTTATATTTATACAATCACGATTCCTTCTGGCAGCTCACTTAAGGAAGGAATAAACAATATTACTGCGACAAAAGCTAATTATCCTGTGTGTACTGTGGTTGTGAATTATGAAGGAACAACGGTTTCCAATACGGCGGGATTAAAGGCAGCGATTAACAATGCATCAGCCGGTGATACAATAAGCCTTTCTGCCGGCACCTACGAATTAACAGAACTGCTTGTGATCAGCAAGCCGGTTACATTGCTAGGCAAAGGAAATGTGACGATAAGGACTTCCGCGTCAGCAATCTGGGGAACCGATAACTCAAATAAACATCTTATTAAAATAATCGGCGGTACGGCATTCGATCCTGTAACATTGGAAAACCTGATACTTGATTCCGACGGGATAGCCTATGGTCTAAATACTTATAACAATGCCTATGGTGTTTTAAAAGATGTTATACTCAAGAACAGCAAGGGCGCAGGCTTGACAGTCAACGGTTCAACGATCAAAGCAGATAACCTTGACACAGACAATAACGCATGGGGCGCTGTCAATGTGGATCCGGGCGGCGGAGTTTCGACTCCGAGCATATTTGAACTGACGGGGAACGGAACATTGGCCGAAGAGAAACAAATCTGGTCTGATGGCGATCATATTAGCGCAACTGCAACGGTAACTGTTACAGCTTTTGGATATGACAAACACAGTTTTTCGGGTAACTCGAAATATTTCATATGGACAAATAAGCTGACCAATGCAGCATCCATAAACGGAGTTATTTATCCGAGCATCCAGGCCGCGGTCGATGCAGCATCGCCGGGAGCAATCGTAAAGATCGCAAATGGTACATATGATTTGAATTCTACCTTAACGATTAATAATGCGATTACGGTTGAAGGTGCGGATAAAGAAAACACAATACTGAGGGGAGTCGCTCGTTTTACCAGTGCCATCCCTGGTTCCACGATAATCTTAGGCGGAGGTGCAACGTTAACGAGTGTAACTGTTAAACGAGATAACTCGGGTGATTGGTCAACTAACTACAATAATAGTCTCATATCCTTTACGCAGAGCTTAACTGCCAATACGACACTGGACAACTGCATCATTACCCAGGGCAGAAACGGCGTTTACATGAATACAGTTAATGGCGCCGGCAATAAGGCGATCATAACAAACAATGATATTAAAGACAACAGAACAGGGATCAACTTCTGCGGCAACTGCAGCAACGCGGTGATCGAAAACAATACGATTACAGGCAATTGGACCCTGGGTATCGTCACCTATAACACCGGTACAACGTCAGGTTCCGCATTGGATACGATTGAACTGAATAAGAATACGATCACGGGAAACTGGTGCGGGCAGATATTGGTAAAAGACAACGGGATAAATCCGATGACTGAAGGCAATAAAATATCCGGTGCCCTTGATATTTCAACAAATACCTTTAACGGGACGATAACGATATCATACAGAGGGGCTGATTCATATTGGGCTGAACCGGCTTACAAGGACCTTCGACCATATTCTGTGGGCGGGACTTCAGAACCAAAAGCGGGGACACCTCCGACACTGCGCATCTACAATCAGTGGCCGGGAGCAGGAGCGGGATTCTCCGGAGATGCATACACGGAACACGTAGAGTAAACATTATTTAACCAGGTGAGATTTCATCTCGCCTGGTTTTTTATATCCCCAAGCTTAAATAAATCAGATTGGACATACGTCAAAATGAATAAAGCAGTCTTTCATCAGCATGAAAGACTGCTTTTCCATAGGGTTGAACTGATAAGGAGGAAATAATCTATTTGCATGTTAGAAGCTATCTGGTTGGCGGTTTGTAAAAGTGGATCCCTTCGATCTCGCAAACAAAATCCATTTTTGTCTCAATGGTCTTGTCTTCCGTGAAATCCGGATTGACGAAATAATAGGTGTCGCCGGTCAGTTCTTTCACACCTGTTCCGCTTAAAACTGCATTGGCTGCCTCTATGGAATCCGGCTCGATTTCCTTTTGATAGGCGGAACCGTTATAGATCGGAGTAAATTGGTGTGGCGCTGTCATGATGGCCAGCAGATCGTCTCCATAATAGGGACCTGTCCAACGATTCATTACGACCTGCCCCACAGCTACCTTGGCTTTGTAGGAAAGTCCATATGCTTCTGCATTGATCAGATGGATCAATACATCCTTCTCTTTTCTGTCTGCGGCTCCGCCCCGATTGGCGCTGAGGCATATGTAGTCCGGCTGCTCTTCTGCCGGTGGTTCCGATACGATCACCTCAATACCGGTGCCGGCTGCCGGGCTGTCGGTATTTTTCGGTTGGTCACTTGCAACGATTTCTTCGTTGGCTTTATCATCTGGTTCATTATGTAAGTTTCCTATTTCGGTTACCTGCTCCGATACCACAGCCATCACTTCGGATGCCGGGTGTGCCCATACCTTCGGGGCCGGTGAACCTAAATAAGCGCCAAATGCCAGTGCGGTCAGAATCCATAACACCGATGTGGCGAAATCGGTTCTCTTTTTTTCTTTTGTCATTTTTATTACCCCCAAACTTCACCATTTGCTTAAGGATTCTGGTATAATGACAGAAGGATTCATTGCTGCTAATTGGTGAATTAATTTGATATTCTGATTGTAGACAAGCTGTTTTATTTTTATTCACTTTCGGAAAGAATAGGGAATGCTTATTTGGTAAAACAACTCTTATTAAGAGTCTATGGTGGAAGTTCGGAATGAATACCAACTTTATCGTTGAAGTTTGTTGAATGAAAAAATTAATGCAATTAAAGAACAGAAATAATAAATGCGTTGGTAAATGCAAGTTTCCCG
>CAZTEH010000024.1:0-9136 GCA_964612345.1 uncultured Oscillospiraceae bacterium
TCTTTATTTTGACGATCTGCTGCGGATGAGGCGCTGACTCGATGGGCTGGTCTTCTTCATCCAATAGTATCTCAATCTTCTGTGTGAAGAAATCCTTACCCGGACCAAAAACTTCGATTTCATCTCCCAGATTCATCTTGTTTCTCTGTTCGATCACAGCAATGCCGGTTTTCTCATCGTATTTTTTAACCAGTCCCACGAAAGAATACTCCCGTGTATAGGCGCTGGTCTGATAATTCTGATCCTTGTTCGTCGATTTATTATAATAAAAGCCGGTTGTGAACTCCCTGTGACTGACCTTTTTCAGCTCATTCAGCCATTCCGGATCGAACACATATCCTTCCGGGTCTTTATAATACGCATCGATGGCTCTGCGATAAGCTCCCACGATGGTCGCAACATAGAAGATACTCTTCATTCTGCCTTCGATCTTTGCAGAGGACAGGCCGGCATGTATCAGGTCCGGGATATGCTCGATCATACATAGATCTCTGGAATTCAGGATATAGGTACCCCGTTCATCTTCTTCGATGGGAAAGTATTCTCCCGGTCTCTGCTCTTCAACCAGATGGTATTTCCAACGGCATGGATGGGCGCATTGTCCGCGGTTCGCGTCCCGTTCGATCATGAAGTTGCTCAATAGACAGCGTCCGGAATAGGAAATGCACATGGCTCCCTGAATAAAGGATTCCAGTTCCAGCGTTTCCGGCAGCCTTTCTCTCAATTCTCTGATCTCGTCAAAGGTAAGTTCCCTGGCAAGCACAATTCTTTTTACGCCCTGCTTATGCCAGAATTCCGCCGTTTTATAGTTTGTCATGTTGGCCTGGGTGCTCAGATGGATTTCCGCATCGGGGATCGCCTCCCAGATCATCATGATAATACCCGGATCCGACACGATAAAGGCATCGATGGGAATATCCTTCAGTTGGTTCAAATAGAGCTCCAGTTCGCCGATATCCTCATTGTGGGCAAATATATTGATGGTCATGTGGACCTTTTTGTCCCTGGCGTGAGCGTATTCTACGCCCTCTTTGATCTCGTCGATGCTGAAATTTTTCGCACCCGCCCGGAGGCCGAACATTTCTCCTCCGAAATACACGGCATCGGCTCCATAATCGATTGCGATCTTTAATTTCTCCAAATCTCCCGCAGGAGCCAGTAATTCAATTTTTTTCATTTTATCCTCGCAAAACGCTGACTGCAACGCCGTCTCCCACGGATAGGACCGCGGTATCCGCATAATCCAATTTCGTGATATATTCTATATATTCTCTCATCCGTTTGACACTGGTTTTGTGTCTTTTTTCCGTAACATATTCATCGGATGCCGTCCGGGCCTTTAAAAGCACGTTATCCGAGAGGATCACTGCTCCCTTCCTGCAAAGAGGGATACTGCCATCCCAAAATTCCCTGTAGTGGCCTTTTGCCGCATCGATAAATACCAGATCAAACCCCGAGGTATCAACATCGGTCATGGAGCCGCTCAGTTCCTTCAGGCTTTCAACCGCATCCCCCAGCTTGATTTGAATCCGGCGGTCAAGACCGTAGCGATCCACATTCGCAGACGCCGTCCGGAACATTTCCTCGCTGACCTCCAGGCTTACGATTTCCGTTTCGGCAGAGGCAGCTGCAAAACAAAGGGCGGAATATCCGACTGCGGTTCCGATTTCCAGTATGCGGCGGGGCTTTTTCATTCGGATGATATTTAAAATACACGCTTCCGTTTCTCTTAAAATAATTGGGACATGGTGCTCTTCCGCATCTGACCGCAGCAGCTTAAGATCGTCGTTCAAAGGCTGATACAGTCCATCCAGATATTCGGTTACTCTGTCATTTGTAATATTCATGAAACTCCTTCGTGAATCAGTTAATGTACTTCGCCTTGTCCTTTAAAAACTGGTCATATGTTGCGGAGAAGGCATGGGAACCGTCTCCCTTTGCCAAGAAGAATAAGTAATCCGTATCTGCCGGGTACAAGGCTGCCTTAATGGAATCCGCTCCCGGAGATGCAATTGGTCCCGGCGGCAGGCCGGGATTTTGATATGTGTTATACGGAGATTCGATCTGCGTATCCTTGATGCTTAATACGGACTTCTGCTCACCCAGAATATACTGGACGGTTGCACAGGACTGAAGAGGCATATCGATTTTTAACCGGTTATAAAATACGCTTGCTATGACCGGCCTGTCCTCAGGAACCCGAGCCTCCCGTTCGATGATCGATGCAAGAGTAATGACCTCTCGCACGCTCATGCCAAGCTCTTCCGCCCTTGCATAATACTCATCGGTAAACACTTTATTGAATTGATACAGCATTTTATCGATAATATCGTGCTCGTTGGCGGTGGTAAAAATATCATAGGTTTCCGGAAACAGGAAACCCTCCAGTCGGCTTGCCCCCGCAGGAGCATCGGTTAGAAACTCGTAATCAAACTGTCCTGTTTCTATTTCCTTTGCAAAAGACTCTGCATTGACCAAGCCTTCCTCGGATAGCTTTGCCGTAGTCCGCTTGATATCATAGCCTTCCGGAATGGTAAACCTGGTCGTTTCATCACTTCCAACCATAAGTATCTTCATGATGTCCTCCATAGACATGCTTGGAGACAGAGAATACTGCCCGGCCTTAAATTTTCCGTCATAGCCTTTGCTCTTTGATTGAAGTTTGAAAACTCCCGTGTTGTCGATCAGATTGTTCTCCTCAAGGAGTCTGGCAATTCCCTCCGTTCCGGTCCCCGATGGGATGGTAACCGAGATATTTTCCACGCTGTCCGGATCCACCGGCCTGCTCTCTTTCGCGATATACAAGGAATAAATCACTGATAAAGCGATCATGATAATCGCCAGAATGATCACACTACTGATCAATAAACGTCTTCTATTCTTAATCTTGTTGCGTCTCTTTCCCATACCTTACCCCCACCGTTATATGGCAAATGCCTATTCAAAAAAAATTCGCAGAATAGGACATCCTGCGAAATGATAAGCCTTGTTTTAACGCTTCAGTAGAAAATTTTTGATTGTAGAAAATTTTCTTACATATGTGCGTTTCAACGTCCCTGAAAGGGACGTTATTTTGCTCTTGATAAATAATCACCTGTTCTGGTGTCTATCTGAATTATTTCGCCCTCTTCTATGAAGATTGGAACCTGTATAACTGCTCCGGTTTCAACTGTTGCAGCCTTTGTTACGTTTGTTGCGGTATCACCCTTCACTCCCGGTTCCGTCTCGATGACCTTCAGATTTACGAAGTTCGGCGGTTCTACCAGGAATGCTGCATCCTTAAAGAACTTGATGGTAGCCATGTCGTTTTCCCTGAGATAGAGGATCGCATCTTCGACCTGCTCTTTCATCAAAGGAACCTGATCGAAGGTTTCCAGATCCATGAAATAATAGAGTTCCCCGTCATTGTACAGGTATTGCATCGTCTTTGTCTCAATACGCGCATTCTCGAATTTGTCATTTGGATTGAACGCTTCTTCTCTGGTAGCACCGGTCAGAATGTTTCTATACTTGGTTCTTACGAATGCGGCACCTTTTCCAGGCTTTACGTGCTGAAAATCAAGGATTACATGCGGTTCTCCATTGATTTCAAAGGTAATACCCTTTCTAAAATCACTTGCATAAATCATATTTATATCCCTCCAAAATATTTCACTAATTTGCCTCGTTATATAATAATCAGTTCCTTTTTTGACTCGACTTTATTTATTATACCAAAATCCGTCACAATTGCCAAGTCTTCAATCCGTACACCAAATTTATCTGGTATGTAGATACCCGGTTCTATGGTGATGACCATATTTTTCTCCAGGATTTCTTCACTTTTTGCATTGAGGGTCGGCGCCTCATGAACCAGCGTTCCAACGCCGTGGCCCAATCCATGAGGATAATATTCACCGTAACCGGCATTAGAAATGATATCTCTTGCCACCTTGTCCGCGTCAAAGCAGCTTACTCCGGCTTTGATAAAGTCGATGGCGGCCAGTTGAGCTTCCAGCACGATGTCGTAAACCGTTCTCATCTCAGGAGTAACGGAGCCGATGGCGATGGTACGCGTCATATCTCCGCAATAACCGTCAATGACCGCTCCGAAGTCAAGAGTAAGAAATTCTCCCTTCTTGATGAGCTTGTCGGAAGGTTCCCCATGGGGAAGGCAGGACCTTTCCCCGGATACACTGATGGTATCAAAGGCAAGTCCTTCCGCTCCATTGGTATAAAGATACCATTTGATCTCATCAGCAACCTGCTTTTCGCTCATACCCGGCTTGATAAAGCCCAGGATATAGGAAAAGCAACGGTCGCCCAGGGCCGCAGCCTTGGATATGCTGAGTATTTCCTGATCGTTTTTTATCATATTACTTGTCAAATTTAATCACTTCCCCCAAAATTGTGTAAACGTCATTCACAAGCAGGGAAAATCTCATTTCTGCCTGCACATATTGGGCAGCTAATGGGTCTCTCATTAAAATCTGATAAAGCGACTGAATTTGTTCCATCAGATCGGAGCCAAGTTCTTCCCCCATCATCTGTTTTGCCTGAATTTCAAACTGCTTGGCCTGAAAATCATTGAGCATGGCGGATAGTTCGTCATTCTGGGAAGCCGCTTCTTTTAATTCCGCGTATTGTTTGTATTCCGCAGATTCTTTGATCGCTCTCGCCAGATTGTGAGCCTCGTCATGTACGTTCATGTTGTTCCTCCTTTGCTTGCTAATTTTGCGCAATACTTCGTTACTGATTCGCTCATGCTTGCTTACGTACATCTGTTTACGCGCGCGTCGCATTCACTCATCGCGCCTTGTCTTGCACAAAATTATCTACGCAATCTTGTTTTCTAATTTTTCTATACTTCCAGGAATATCGGCAGGATGACCGGACTTCTCTTCGTCTTTTCATAAATGAAATTCTTCAGTTCGTCCTTCACTGCATTCTTCAGGCCGGCCCAGTCTCTCAATCCATCCGCAGAGCATTTGTCCAGTCTTGCGCTGACTGCCATTTTTGCTTGATTCATCAGGTCTTCGTTTTCTCTTACATAAACGAATCCTCTCGATATGATATCCGGTCCGGAACAAATCATGCCGGTGCTCTTATCGATGGCAGCGACAACGATGATCAATCCCGATTCGGACAAGAGTTTTCTGTCTCTCAATACTATATTTCCAACGTCACCAACTCCAAGACCATCAACAAGAACCGCCGATGCGGCTACTTCCTCCTTGGTTTTGACGACTCGATCCTTCGTCAAATTGAGTACCTGTCCGTTATTCAAAATAAAGATATGATCCGTCGGCAGCCCTAAATGCTCTGATATCAATGCATGCTGTCTCAGATGTCGGTATTCCCCATGAACCGGCATAAAGTTCTTCGGCTTGATCAAGGAATGAATCAGCTTCAGCTCTTCCGCGCAGGCATGACCGGAAACGTGGATATCCGCAATATCGGAATAAATCACATCCGCTCCCTTTTCAAAAAGCTTGTTTACAACATTGGAAACAGTCTTCTCGTTTCCCGGCACCGGGCTGGATGAGAGGATTACTATATCCCCTTTTTTAATCTGTATTGCCTTATGATCGGACGAAGCCATTCTCGCCAAAGCAGACATCGGTTCGCCCTGGCTTCCGGTGGTAATGATCACAAGTTCCTTATCAGGAATATTTTTGGTCTTATTGATGTCCACCAGAACGTTTTCCGGAATCTTGAGATATCCAAGCTCGACGGCAAGATTCGCGACATTCACCATGCTTCTTCCGGATATGGCAACCTTTCTTCCAAACATAACGGCAGTGTCAATGATACGCTGCACACGATGCACATTGGAAGAGAAGGTCGCAATTAAAATTCTTGTTTCTGAGGTTCGGAATATATTTTCCAGTGCAATACCAACGGTTTTTTCCGAAGCGGTATACCCTTTTCTTTCCGCGTTGGTACTGTCTGCCATCATCAGCAGAACCCCCTTGTTTCCAAGATCCGCAAGTCTTTGGAAATCGATTGGTTCTCCATCGACCGGTGTATAGTCGATTTTAAAGTCGCCCGTATGAAAAATCATTCCAGCCGGAGTATCGATTGCCAGACAAATCGCATCGGCAATGGAATGGGTCGTTCTGATTGTTTCAATCTTAAATTCACCGATTTTCACGGTCTGTCCCGCTTTTATCGTATTGAGTTTTCCCTTGATCCCATGCTCTTTCAGCTTATTTTCCACTAAACCGAGCGTTAGTCTTGTTCCGTAAATTGGAATATTCAATTCCTTTAACAGATAAGGGATGGCTCCGATGTGGTCTTCATGTCCATGGGTAAGTATCATACCCTTAACCTTATCCCGATTTTTTATCAAATAGCTGAAATCGGGGATTACGATGTCAATTCCGAACATTTCATCATCAGGAAACGATAGCCCGCAGTCGATAATCATAATGTCATTTTTGTACTCCAATACGGTCATATTCTTGCCGATTTCGTTCAGACCGCCAATTGGAATCACCTTTACAGGGCTAGCTCCTTTATTATTTTCTAAAATTTTCAAATATTTTCAATCCTTTCTTTTCTTTAAATATTTATTTCCGTTCTTTGTGTATCCGACAGCAGACCGCTGCCGGATCACACGACTTCGCGCTCAGTGGAACATAGATTCTTCTTCGCTGAGTCTTAGTGTACGACAATATTAAATAATTTATTTGGAACAGGGATGATTTTCACGATTTCTTTCCCTGCCAATAATGCTTTTACCTTCTCATTGCCCATAACGGCTTCTTCGAGCTGCTCTTTGCTCAATCCATTGGCAACTTCGATTTTATCCTTCAGTTTTCCATTCAGCTGAATCACAATTTCCACGGTATCTTTCACCAGCGCTGCTTCTTCATAGGTTGGCCATTTTTCCAAGTAAACGGTACTTTTATGACCAGTATACTGCCACATTTCTTCACAAATATGTGGTGTGAACGGAGATAAAATCAAAATCAAATTCTCGGTTGCCAATTTCAGTAATCCAAGATTTGGCTGCTCGATTTCTTTGTAGCGATAAATTTCATTAACAAGCTCCATAATGGCACTGATGGCTGTCTTAAAGTTGAATCTGCCGCCAACATCTTCCGTTACTTTTTTAATCGTAGCATTCATTGCATAGGAAAGTTTCTTGTCTTCTGCGCCGACTGCCTGATCCGTCGAAATGACATCCTGAAACTTATCGGTAAGTTCATATACCAGTCGATGGACTCTGTTCAGGAAACGATAGCTTCCTTCCACACCGGCATCGGACCATTCCAGTTCTTTTTCCGGAGGAGATGCAAACAGGATGAACAAGCGTGCCGTATCGGCACCGAATTTATTGATAATTTCTTCCGGACTTACCACGTTTCCTTTGGATTTGGACATTTTCGTGCCATCCTTGAGAACCATGCCCTGCGTCAGCAGATTGGTAAACGGTTCGTCAGCCGGAGAATATCCAATATCAAAAAGGAATTTCGTAAAGAATCTGGAATAGAGCAGATGCAGGATCGCATGCTCCACACCGCCGATATATTGATCCACCGGCATCCAGTACTCCACATTCTTCTGATCCCAGATCCGTTCGCTGTTCTTTGCGTCGGTGTATCTCAGGAAGTACCAGGAGGAATCCAGGAATGTATCCATGGTATCCGTTTCTCTGGTTGCTTTCCCGCCGCATTTCGGGCAGGTGGTATCCATGAAGGTCTTACTGGTGGTCAGCGGAGATTCGCCTTTCCCGGTAAATACAACATCCGTAGGAAGCAGAACCGGCAGGTTTTCAAGCTTTTCAGGCACCCAACCGCATTCCTCGCAATAGATCATCGGGATCGGTGTCCCCCAGTATCTCTGTCTGGAGATCAGCCAGTCTCTCAATCTGAAATTAATGGATTCGTTACCGATTTTCTTCTCTTCCAGATAGTTGATGATTTTCGTGATGGCAGTGGTATTATCCATACCGTTGAACTGGTCGGAATTGATCAGAACTCCTTCCGCTTCAAAGGCTTCTTTCAGGTTATAAAGGTCGATGTTCGGGTTTTTCGGGTCGACTACCGGAATAATATCCAGTTTGTATTTCATAGCAAAATCAAAGTCCCTCTGATCGTGGGCAGGAACCGCCATGATAGCGCCTGTTCCGTAATCCATCAGAACATAATTTGCGATATAGATCGGCACTTTTTTTCCATTGAGCGGATTGATGGCATACCTTCCAATGAAGGTTCCTTCCTTCTCGAGGGTCGTTGCCGTTCGTTCAATTTCCGTCATATGCTGAAGCTTAAGCCGGAATGTATTCACCTTAAGTTCAAGTTGCGTACCGGCTATCAGTTCCGTCACATAAGGATGCTCCGGCGCAAGAACCATATAGGTCACGCCGTATAGGGTGTCCGGTCTCGTTGTAAAGATCCTTAAATCCTTGTCAAAGCCTTCTATTTGGAAATCAACTTCCGCGCCGACGCTTTTCCCGATCCAGTTTTTCTGCATAGTTTTTACTTTATTCGGCCAACCATCCAGCTTGTCGAGGTCGGCAAGCAAACGATCTGCATAGTCGGTGATCTTCAGATACCACTGGTCCAGATCCTTTTTCCCAACCGGTGTGGCGCAGCGCTCACAGGCACCGTCGACCACCTGCTCATTGGCGAGCACGGTCTGGCAGGACGGACACCAATTGACCGGATTCTTTTTCTTGTATGCAAACCCTTCGTTGAAGAATTGGATGAAAATCCATTGCATCCATTTGTAGGTATCCGGATGGCAAGTTGCAATTTCCCTGTCCCAGTCATAGGATAACCCCAGCACCTTGAGCTGACTTCTCATTTCCGCTATATTGTCCCAGGTCCAGACATTGGGATGAATGCCGTGCTTGATCGCCGCATTTTCCGCAGGCAGACCGAAGGAGTCCCATCCCATCGGATGCAGCACGTTATATCCGTTCATTCTCAGGTATCTGGTTGCAACGTCGCCGATGGAATAATTTCTCACATGACCCATGTGAAGCTTTCCCGACGGATAAGGAAACATTTCCAGCAGGTAATATTTCTTCTTGCCTTCCTCCTCCGTTGTTTTGAAAAGCTTATTGTCTTCCCAATATTTTTGCCATTTGGCTTCGATTTCACCGAAATCATAGCGCTCAATCATTTAAGTTAACCTCCGTATACTA
>CAZTEH010000024.1:9236-41298 GCA_964612345.1 uncultured Oscillospiraceae bacterium
ATTTTGTATCTTTCACGCTGTTCCACTGTAAATATATTTACAATAACATCACCGAAATCCATCAGAATCCAGCCGGAAGTCTTCTTTCCTTCCACGCTTCTTGTCAAGATTCCTTCTTTTGCAAATTGATCTTCAATTTCATCCGCCAGAGTACCGACCTGTCTTTCCGAACCGCCGGAAGCGATAACGAAATAATCCGCAAAAGAAGACTTTTCCGCGATATCAATAATCACTACATCCAGAGCCTTTTTGTTAATCAAAACAGCTGCTGCTTTTAACGCGATATCTTTGTTATTCATTCTCATTCTCCTTTCTACTAATTTCATATGATAAACTATCTCTGGCCGTTACCGTATCCTGATCCAAATAGAGACCTCTGCAGTTTACATAGTCGATGGAATGCTCCAGTGACATCATGCAGGCTTTGTCCAGATCCTGATAAGCCGATTCGCGAATCTCCTCGATTCCGGGATAAGACCTGTTCGGCTCGATTGCGTCTGCCAGATAGATAATCTTTTCCAATTTTGACATGTTCGCTCTGCCTGTGGTATGGAAACTCACAGCATTGATGATGTCCCGATCCTGAATATGATAGTCCCTTTCCATAATTAAGGCGGCAATTTTACTATGAGCAAGATTGGCATTGTTCAGGTATCTCGGGTTCATTCCAAGCTGCCTGACATATCCGTTGAGTGCCTTTTCCGACACCCCTCGAAAAAAATCATGAAAAAGAGCGGCAAGTTCGGCTTTTTCCTCAACCTCTCCGTACCGCTGCGAAAGCTTTTTTGCTTCCTCCGCAACTGCATAGGTATGAATCTGCCGTTTTTCCGTCATGTTACGCTGGATATATTCTATTATTCTTTTCTTATCCGCACATTGCATACTAACTCATATTACCATTTATACCCTGGTTATTCAAGTTTTAAAACAAAGATGGTCCGCAGGGCATTTCAATACGCTGTCCGAACATCATTCAGGCAGCTCCGAATATAGCTTGTTTTTGTAAATATATTTCTCCACACCTTCCGGAAGCAGGTATTTGATGCTCTTTCCTTCACGGATTCGGTTCTTGATGTCTGTGGACGAGATTTCCACCTCGGAATTGTTGATTTCAAGAATCTTTGAATTGTATTGATCCCGGAGACGGCTGACCATAGCTTTCAATTCCTGCTCCTTATATCCCGGTCTTGTGCCGATGACAAAGGAAAAGCCTTCCAGCAGATCCTCTGCCGCATACCATTTTTCCAGATTTAAAAAAGCGTCGGTTCCGATTATGAAATAGAGTTCCGAATCTGTGCCCAATTCTTTTTTGCATTCCCTCAATGTGTTAATGGTATAGGAAATCTCCGGGGAATCCAGCTCTCTTCTGGAAACCGAAAAATGGGGGTTTCCGGCGACTGCTTCCTGAAGCATGGCATACCGGTGATCACCCTCGGCGATTTTTACATTCATTTTGAAGGGCTGAACCATAGCCGGCATAAAGATCACCTGATCAAGGAATGCTTCCACTCTGGCCTGCTCCGCCAGGATCAGATGACCGTAATGAACCGGGTCAAAGGTTCCCCCAATGATTCCTATCTTTTTCATGCTGACTCCCAGTTTGAACGATTTTATTCTACCACGACACGAATTCCAAGCTCTTCAAGCTGTTCTTCGGTTGCAACGGAAGGCGCTTCGCTGACCATATCCACTGCCGCCTGATTCTTCGGGAAAGCCATCACTTCCCGGATGCTGTGCTCACCAACAAGGAGCATCACCAGACGGTCCAGTCCATAAGCCAGTCCGCCGTGGGGTGGAGTTCCATATTTGAATGCCTCCAGCAGGAAGCCAAATTTACTCTGAACGGTTTCATCGGACAATCCGAGCACCTTAAACATCTTCTTCTGCAGATTACTATCGTGGATTCGGATGCTTCCGCCGCCCAGTTCAACGCCGTTTAGTACGATATCATAGGCCTTCGCCCGAACCTCTCCCGGCTTCGTATCCAGCATCGGTACATCCTCCAGTCTCGGGGATGTAAATGGATGATGCATCGCAGAGTAGGATCCGGTCTCCTCGTCATATTCAAAGAGCGGGAAGTCCACTACCCACAATAAATGAAACTGGCTGTCGTCCAGAAGTCCCAGTTTTCCGGCGATATCTCTGCGCAGGAAGCCAAGGCTGTCAAATACGACCTTTGCCTTGTCCGCAACGACGAGGATCAAATCTCCGGCTTTTCCGTTGAATACATCCGTGAGTTCTTTCATCTTGTCCGGTGTGAAGAACTTGCTTACGGAAGAAGTTGTTTCGGTTTCTCCCATCTTGATCCAGACAAGTCCCTTTGCTCCGAAATGCTTGATGGCATCCTGAAGTTTATCAATATCTTTTCTGCTGAATTTTTCAGCTGCTCCTTCAATATTGATTCCTCTCACATCGCCGCCTGCGGCCAATGCGTTGGCAAAAACCGGGAATTCGCTGTCTTTCACCGTTTCGTTGAGCGATTTCAATTCAAATCCAAAACGGGTATCCGGCTTGTCACTGCCGAATCGCTCCATTGCTTCCTTGTACGAATATCTGGGCAATGGGAGCTGAATTTCCGTGTTCATAAGTTCGTGAAAGAGCTTCTTCAGAAACCGTTCCTGGACCTCGATGACATCATCCACATCGACAAAGGACATCTCCAGGTCGATCTGTGTGAACTCCGGCTGCCGGTCAGCTCTTAGATCTTCATCACGGAAGCACTTCGCGATCTGATAGTAGCGATCCGTTCCGCTGACCATCAACAACTGCTTGAACAGCTGCGGTGACTGTGGAAGCGCATAAAATTGGCCCTTGTTGACTCTGCTTGGCACCAGATAGTCCCTTGCTCCTTCCGGTGTCGGTTTGCATAAAATCGGAGTTTCAACATCCGTAAAGCCTTCGCTATCAAAATACTCTCTCGCAACCTTTGCGATTTGGTGACGAAAGGTCAGGTTTCTCTGCATCTTCCCTTTTCTTAAATCCAGATAGCGGTATTTTAATCTGAGATTTTCGGAAACATCATCGTCATCCTTAATGTAAATCGGCGGAGTTTCCGCTTCCGAGTAGATCATCAGCTCGTCGGCAAATATTTCGATATCCCCAGTGGCAAGATCTTTGTTCTTGGCCTGTCTTTCCTTAACGATTCCTTTGATTCCTACAACATACTCGCTCCTGAGGCTGTCTGCTTTCTGGAACAGCTCTTCGGGAATAGTATCGTCAAAGACGATCTGCACAATCCCTGTTTTATCTCTCAGATCGCAGAAAATCAAACCGCCAAGGTTTCTTCTCTTTTGAATCCAGCCATTAAGAACAACTCTTTCATCAATATTTTTTTCTGTTAGAACACCACACATATGGGTTCTCTTCATTATTACGTTTTCCATCCTGACACTCTCCTATTCGACTATTTCTTTTCGTATATCCTGCAGCGGCACTTGTTTCTGTTCCGACGTTTCCATATTTTTGATGGAAACCATGTTCTGATCCAATTCATTGTCACCGATAATGATCGTATATTTTGATTCAAGCCGGTCAGAGTACTTGAACTGACCTTTTATATTTCTCCCAAGACTGTCCATTTCGACTTTGACGCCCTGGTTTCTTAGATCCCGCATCAGCTTTAAACCGAACATCTTCGCCCGGTCCCCCATTACTGCGATAAATACGTCAAGATTTTCCGGTTCCGGTATTTCATTACCTGTTGCTTCAAGAATCATCAGCAGCCTTTCAATTCCAAGTCCGAATCCTACTCCCGGTATCGGCGGGCCTCCGATCAGTTCGATCAGGTGGTCGTACCTGCCGCCTCCGCAGACGGTTCCCTGCGCTCCGATCCGGTTGGATACGAATTCAAATGCAGTCTTTGTATAGTAATCCAGACCCCGGACGATACCGGAATCTACGATGTACTCGATCTCCATGGCGTCCAGATTCTTTTTCAGGTCGTCAAAAGAAGTCTTGCAGTCGTCGCAGAGATAATCAAGCATAACCGGCGCACCCTTCACCAGCTCCTGGCATGCAGGCGATTTACAGTCCAGAATTCGCATTGGATTTCTGTCATAGCGGTTTTTACAGGTATCGCATAAATCGTTGTATTTGTCTTTCAGAAAATCCCGCAAAGCATTTCGATAGGTTTCCCTGCATTCAGGACATCCGATGCTGTTGATGCGAAGCTCCAGGTCATTGATCCCCAGTGAATTGAGAAAATCGGAAGCAAAGCCGATAACCTCCGCATCCGCCATCATGTTATCCGTTCCGAAAATCTCGATTCCCAGCTGGTGGAATTCTCTCAATCTTCCCGACTGCGGCTTCTCGTAGCGGAAGCAAGGAATGATATAATAATACTTGGAAGGCTGCACATCGGCATAAAGCTTATGCTCCACAAAGGCGCGAACCACCGGTGAGGTGCCTTCCGGTTTCAATGTAATGCTTCTTTTGCCATAATCTTCGAAGGTATACATTTGCTTTTCAACGATATCGGTCGTATCGCCGACTCCTCTGGCAAATAATTCCGTATGTTCAAAGACCGGAGTCCTCATTTCTTTAAAAACATATCTGCTGCATGCTTCCCGGAATGCTTTTTCTACATAATGCCATTTGTAAACCTGATTGGGAAGGATGTCTTTTGTTCCTTTTGGCGCGTTCGTTAACATTCTTAGCCTCCTCTATTTAAATAAATTATCTTCTTTTCTTTGCAGCATTTCATCCAGCCGCTCCATATAAATCTCGTAATTTGATACGTTGGCGACCCGTTCCAGCCTGTTTTCCCCGGGATAATATACTTTTGTTATCCCACCGGCGCCCAGCGCGATGATGGTCTGGGCTTCCTCCATAATTCGAATATTATAGATGCCTGCCGTATCGCCCTTGGCGTAGCCAACATTCTCAAAATTTCCGGTCATCTGCTTCTGACGGTATAAATAATACGGTTCATAGCCGGCCCGGTCCAGCATTTCCTTTGCCCGATCCAGCATGGCTCTCACCCTTTTCCCCTGTTTATAGTTAAATTCCTTATCGATTTCTTTTAGTTTTGAGGCCCGTTTCAACGCCAGAGTATGAACGGTGATGTTCTCCGGTGCAAGCGCGAGAACCTGTTCCAGCGTATAGACAAAATCCTCAACACTCTCCTCCGGCAGTCCGGCGATCACATCGGTGTTGATCATCTGGATTTTTGCTTCTCTTGCCAAACGGAATGCCTCCACGATGTCCTCCGGCCGATGGGCTCGTCCGATCCGTTCCAGCGTCGGTACATTCATGGACTGAGGATTGATGCTGATGCGCTGTGCGTTGTATTTTTTTATCACTTCGAGCTTTTCCGCGGTAATGGTATCCGGTCGTCCGGCCTCCACGGTAAACTCTCTCAGATTGCTTAAATCAAACTCTTCCGTGACATGCTTCAGCAGTTGATCCAGCTGATCTGCCGACAAGGTCGTGGGGGTTCCTCCTCCGATATAGACGGATTCCGGATACCAACCCTTCTGTTTCATGTTTTCCGCAGCAAAGGAGATCTCGCGATGCAAAGCGCCTAAATATGCTGCAATGTCTTCTGTTCTCCCTTGATTGGAAGGGAAGGAACAGTAGACACATCTTGTAGGACAGAACGGGATACCGATATACAGTCCCACTGCTTCTCCAGGACTGGCCTCTAAAAACTTTCCCTGATATTCTACGATATCCAAAAGCAGCTGAGCTTTCTCCGCAGTCAGATAATAATCATGAATCAGTATCTCTTCTGCCTTTTGTGCCGTGCCTGCTCTATGAAGAAGTTCACCGGCCAGCTTAACCGGTCGTACACCGGTTAAAATCCCCCAGTCGGGTGTTTCCCCCATATACCGCTGCAGTTCCTGAAACAAAAATCGTTTGATTTGATTTTTGATCTCTTTTTCTTTTTTTCCGGATTCGGAATCCGTTGGAAAGACCGGGACGCAGATCTCTTGGATGTGTTCATCCTCTGCGTTATCCTGATCAATCTGATGGTCCGTATCCGGATCATCCGGTCCGATGAGCCGATACTCGCCGGATTTCAGAAATACCTTGACCAGTTCTTCAAACTCATATTTATTTATTACCTGAGCTAGATAGATTTTAAACAAAAGGATTATTCTCCTTTTCAAAACCGATGGTCGTAGGTCCCATATGTCCCGGCAGTACCGTAGTAGTATCCGGAAGCACGAAGAGCCTCTCTCTGATGGAATTTACAATTGCCTGATAGGAGGATCCCGGGAAGTCCGTTCTTCCAATTGACTGCTCAAATAGCGTGTCTCCGGTGAAAACGACGTCATCCACTACGATACACATCCCTCCGGGCGTATGTCCCGGTGTATGAAGAAATTTCAGTTCTAAGTCACCGACTTTCAACGTTTCTCCATCGGCTACATACCGATCCGCCGAAAGGGATACCGGATACCCGTAAACCATGGACGACATATTTAAGTTTGGATCCTCGAGCAATGCTTTATCATGAATACAGGCCACCAGCTTTGCGCTTGGGAATTCGGTCATTAGGCCAGACACTCCGCCCATATGATCTCCATGGCCATGGGTTAATATTATATATTCGATCTCTAAATGATTCTCCTTGATATAGTTTGCCATATCTTTATTATGTCCACCCGGATCTACTATAAATGTCTTTCTTGATGCTTCATCTGTTGCAACATAACAGTTTACAGCTAAAGGTCCGGTATAAAAGCTCTTTAAAATCATCTGGTACCCTTTCTACTAAAATACTTTTTTACTGTCGATTAATATAGTAACAGGCCCATCGTTGTGTATTCTTACCAACATCTCAGCCTGAAATATTCCTTCTTCAACATGGAGCCCCTGTTCCTGACATAAGGCTACAAACTTCCGATAAAGCGCATTGGCCTGATCCGGTCTTGCGGCTTTGATAAAGCTCGGACGCTTCCCTTTTCTGCAATCACCGTATAAGGTAAACTGCGACACCGCCAGCAGATCTCCGCCAACATCCTTTACGGAAAGATTCATTTTACCGTCTTCGTCTTCAAAGATGCGCAGTCCGGCTATCTTTTCCGCAAGATAAGCAGCATCCCCTTCTTCATCTTCATCCTCAACACCCAAAAGAACCATCAAGCCCTTTTCGATGGATCCGGTGACCTTTTCCTCTACGGTTACATCCGCTTTCAGGACTCTTTGCACTACTGCCCGCATTCAAATCTCCCTTAACATTCTGTCCGGCTCTTTATTATATGATTGCCCGGTAAACATCCGCTACACCCTGCACACTGCGAAGAGATCGCAATATCTTTTCGATCTGCCCCGTATTGGAAATGGATAAGGTCATCGTGATGTTTACAATGCCGTCCCTGGCGCTTTTTGCATTGACTCCGGCGATATGGACGTCCATATCCTCACAGACTCTTGACAGGTCTGAAAAAAGACCTTTCCTGTCTTCCGCCAGGATATTGATATCCGTATCATAGGACATGTTTTCTTTCTGTTTATCCCACTCAACGTCAATAAATCGTTGTCTTTCGTCTTCCGGCAGCGACAAAACATTGATGCAGTCTTTTCGATGCACGGATATTCCTCGCCCTTTGGTGATAAATCCGATGATTTCATCACCCGGAACCGGATTGCAGCATTTGGAGAAACGAATGAGGAGGTTGTCCACTCCCTTAACGGAAACTCCTGTCTGCTCTTTCTTTTTTACTTTCTTCTTCCCTTCCTCAGCCTGCTCTTTCTTCTCTTTGCTTCTGAGTTCCGCCTGCTTATCATCATGATAATAACTGAGGAGCAAGGTCACAACCTTGCTCAGGAGTACCCCACCCGAACCGATCGCCGTATACAGATCATCCGCCGATGCTAAGTTGAAGGCTTTTGCACATTTGTTGATATATTGGTTCTTCAGGATCTGCTGGCTTTCATATCCCTTTCTCTTGGCATACTTCTCCAGCATTTCCTTTCCTTTATCCGTATTATCGGATTTGTTTTCTCTCTTCAGCCAGCCTCTGATTTTATTTCTTGCATTACTGCTTTGTGCTATTTTCAGCCAGTCGATGCTCGGCCCTTTGGAATTCGAAGAGGTTACGATTTCAACAATATTCCCATTTTTCAAGGTATGATCAATGGGAACCATCTTTCCGTTCACCTTGGCGCCGATACACTTAACACCGATTGCCGAGTGAATCTTGAACGCGAAGTCCAGGGGCGTGGATCCGGCAGGAAGCTCGATGACATCTCCTTTTGGAGTAAAGACGAAAACCTGGTTGGAGAACAGATCCACCTTCAAGGTTTCCATGAATTCTTTCGGATCGTTCAGATCCTTTTGCCATTCCAGTGTTTGCCTCAGCCATGCCAGCTTGCCTTCTTCTCTGTCTTCTGCAACGCCCTCTTTATACTTCCAATGCGCAGCAATACCGTATTCAGCAATCCGGTGCATTTCGTAGGTACGGATCTGGATTTCAAACGGCTCCCCGCTGTCTCCGATTACCGTGGTATGCAGGGACTGATATCGATTTGGCTTCGGCATTGCTATGTAATCCTTGAAACGTCCCGGAATCGGCTTCCACATGGTGTGAACGATACCGAGTACGGCGTAGCAGTCTTTCACGCTTTCAACAATAATTCGAATCGCAGTCAGATCGAAAATCTCTTCCAGCTGTTTGCTCTGGTATTTCATCTTTCGGTAGATGCTGTAGAAATGCTTGGAGCGGCCGGTAATATCATAATGGATCTCCAGTTCATCCAGGCTTTCCTTGATTTCAGTGATCACCCGATTGATATTCTCTTCCCGCTGCTGTTTTTTTATTTTTACCTGACTTACCAGATCATAATATGCATCAGGATCCAGTTGCTTCAGCGCAATATCCTCCAATTCGAACTTCATGGTATAGATACCAAGCCTGCTGGCCAGCGGAGCATAAATTTCAAGGGTTTCCTTGCATTTTTCTATAATCTGTTCATCATTCATGTAGTTTATGGTTCTGAGATTGTGCAGCCTGTCCGCCAGTTTGATGATCAGAACACGGATATCCTTGGACATGGCCAAAAACATTTTTCTCAGGTTTTCGGCTTGTCTTTCTTCTTTGCTTTCATATACAAGGCTTCCCAGTTTTGTTACACCGTCGACAAGCAGAGCGACTTCTTCCCCAAAATCCGCTTTCAAAGCCGCTTCGGAATAGGAGGTGTCTTCAACGGTATCATGAAGCAGACCGGCGACAATCGTATTCTCATCCATGCCGAGTTCCGCCAGTATTATGGCAACTTCAACAGGGTGAACCAAATATGGTTCACCCGATTTGCGCAATTGCCCTTCATGATAACCTTCTGCTTTCTTGTACGCCTTTTTTATCAATTCAATATTGATGTTGGGGTTGATCTGCAGAAGCTCGTTTAAGAATCTCTCCATTAATTCCATAAATACTATTCCTTATTTTTACTTCTCTTAGCTTTATACCTTGATCCGCCTGCCAATTTGCAGAATTGATAATAGAGCGGGCTTGCAATAAAGATCGAGGATCCTGTACCTGCTATGATACCGATGATCAATGGCAATGTGAAGTAGCGAATGGTTTCACCGCCTAAAATGCATAACGGAATAATCGCAGAAATGGTTCCGACCGAGGTCATTAAGGAACGTCCCAGCGTCTGATTGATACTGTGGTCAATTAGCTCTTCCAGCTTGGACTTCTTCATCAGTCCAAGATTTTCTCTCACACGGTCGAAGATTACGATGGTATCCATGATGGAATAACCAACGATGGTGAGCACCGCAGCAATAAACGGATTATTGATCGGCATATGGAAGGCTCCGTAAAATGCGATCAATATCAAAACATCATGCATAACGGCTAAAATAGAGGCAATACCGAATTTCCACTCGAACCGGATGCTGATGTAGATCAGCATGCAGATGGTGGCTATGAGCACCGCTTTTGCGGCATTCTGTTTCAGCATATCCCCTACCGAAGGTCCAAACTGCTGTATTTCGAGTACATTTTTCGTAGTAATATTAAATTTAGCAAAAATATCATCCAGTACTTTATCACGAGCTGCCGTATCCAGTGCCTGCACCGTTCGAATAATTACTTCGTTGTTCTCTTTTCCTGCTTGTACGATATCCGCTTCGATATCATCGCCGATCAGAATCTTATGCAGTTCCGATACATCGGCGGCAGTAACCTGCTTGCCCATGTCAAGCTGCATCATGGTTCCCCCGGTAAAATCAATACCGAAGTTAAAGCCCCTGATCATACCGATACCCAGGCCCAGAACGATGATAATAACGGAAACAATATAATAAATATTTTTGTATTTCATAAAGGAATACTGATGTTTTATATCAAACATTTCCATTCGCCTCCTTTATTCCAAAATACTTCTTTCTGGAGAAGGTTTTCGATTCTGCAATAACATCCACATATACCTGAGTAACGACTACTGCGGTAAACAAGCTTGCAAGGATACCAATCATCAGAGTCATCGCAAACCCTTTGACAGAGCCTGTCCCAAGCTGGTAAAGCACAATGCCGGCAATCATAGTAGTGATATGCGAATCGATGATGGTCCCCAAAGCTCTTTTAAATCCAGAAACAGCAGAAACCCGGACGGATTTGCCGTTATTGATTTCCTCCCTGACTCTGGAGAATATTATAACATTGCCGTCAACCGCCATACCGATGGACAGGATGATACCTGCGATGCCCGGCAGCGTCAAGACACCGCCCATTCCGACAAATACCCAGAAAATAATCAAGATATAAAGCATCAGTGCAAGATTGGCTGCCATACCCATAATACGGTACATGACCAGCATGATAATAAAAATCAAAGCAACACCAATAATACCTGCCAGAATGCTCATCCAAAGCGCATCCATACCGATGGTCGGTCCAATTACCGAGGTTTGTACTTCTTTTAATGCCACAGGAAGTGCACCGCCTCGAATCAGAGCAGCCAGATTGGTAGCTTCATCTTCATCGAAACCGCCGGTTCCTCCGGCTGTAATGATAGCTTCACCGTTTGGAATCACTTCCGTAACCACCGGTGATGAGATAACCTGTTCATCCAGTATAATCATGATGGCATTATCAGGAATGCCGTCCTGTGTGGACTGGATTTTTCCGTTTACGATATCGGTGGTCGCCTGTTTAAATGCAGCGGAGCCCTCATTTGTAAATTTCAGTCCGATGGCATAACCGCCATTTTCCTGATCCTGCTCAATTCCGGCATCCTTGACCTGACCTCCGTCTAAAACGATCTTATTATCCGCCGTGACGAATTGTAATTGTGCCGTTTTACCGATTGCATTGATGGCATCTGTAGCATTCTCTGCTCCCGGGAGCTCGACTCTGATACGGTTTTGCCCTTCTATTGTAACGACTGGTTCAGACAGGCCGAGTTGATTTACTCTCTTTTCAATGACTGCCTGCGTCTGTGACATTAGTTGTTTCAGCTCATCACCCGTTGCTTTGGTTTGTGCCTCCATAACAACATAAACTCCGCCGGAAAGATCGAGTCCCAGTTTCATCTGATCCTTGATCGGTGCGAAGGAGCCTATGCCCATGAGAGTAACATACCAGCCAAAGAGGATGACGATAGACAGTATTACTGCCAATGCCTTCTTCATAGTAATTCTCACCTTCTCTTCTCTGCATGTAAATTGTAATATATTATGTTAATAATTTTATATTACAGAATATTTTACTACTATTTTGGTTTTCCTACAAGTGAAATCATGATAAAGCGCCGAAAATGCCAAGATTTTCTCTTAATTTTTAATTTCTCATATTAACGCCGATCATTCCCCCGACACTTCCAAAAAGAATCGGAATCAGGTATTTGATCAAACCGGCTCCCATTTCAATTCCTGTCGAAAATGCAAGCATATAAAATGCGGACAGAATGAGCAGGAAAATGATTGAATAGAAAGCTCCATAAATGAAGCCCTTCTTCTTTATGTAATTCCCGCTGTAGGTTCCAAGGAACAAACAGGTTATGCAAAGCACACCGATCATATAGTAGAGAGACCACCCTTCCGGTGCAGGCGTAAGCTTAACGATGACGCTTATTAATAGTGTCAGCAGAATAAATAGAATAAATGCATATAAAAAGCCTTTCAGGTTCTTCCATACTGTTTCCATCATATCCTCCTTATCAAGATCTGCCTTTCAAACTAGCTATAGACAGTCTTATCCAAATATATTCTTTTACATTATATTTTTCGCCAGGAGAATTATACAATTATGCAAAAAAATAAGTTTCAGAAGGTATCTGAAACTTACTAATTTTGGTGCCGGCGATCGGGGTCGAACCGATACGGTGTTGCCACCACGGGATTTTGAGTCCCGCACGTCTGCCAATTCCATCACGCCGGCGTAGCAAAGATTATAACGCATCCATAGAAAAATTTCGAACGTAGAAAATTTTCTTTCCTCTGTGCGTTTAAACAAGGCGGGGCTTGAAAAGACCCGCTTTGTTATATTAACATATATAAAATTTTAAATCAAGAAAAAAGCATTTACAATTTATTTTTTTTACTATATAATTTTTTTATTACCTGAGAGGAGGAAGAATAATGAATCAACAATTAGTAACCTTAATGCCTTTAGTTCTTTTAATAGCGATCATGTATTTCTTACTGATTCGGCCTCAGAAAAAGAGAGAAAAAGCTGTCACAGCAATGAGAAATTCTATCAAGGTCGGAGATGAAGTTATTACGATCGGAGGGATTTGCGGTAAAATAGTAAAGACCAAAGATGAAACCCTCACCATCCAAGTAGGTGCAGATAAAACGAAGTTTGAAGTCATGAGATGGGCAATTTCTAAGGTTGTTACAGATGAGGCTGCTTCTTCCAAGAAAGTCAAGAGAGAGGAACCGGTAGAGGAAACTCCGAAGGAAGCTCAAAAGAAGATTTTACCTAAGAGAATGAAGAGAGCGGATGAAGCTCCTCTTGATGAAATGCAGACAGAGGAACCCGCAGAAGCAGAATTAGACGCAGTAGAATCAGTTGACGTTGTAGAATCAGTAGAATCAGTAGAATCAGTAGACACAGTAGAATCAGTTGAAGAATCAGAAAACAAAGAATAAAGACATAAAAATACAACAAACCCTGCAGGATATCTGCAGGGTTTTCTATTATTTTAATATTTTTCCGCCGCCTACTACCACATCGCCGTGATAAAAGACAGCCGCTTGCCCCGGTGTGACCGCACGCTGCTTTTCCTTGAATTTCACGAAGATTCTTCCCTGCTCGCCCGGATGAATGGTCGCAGGGACTTCTGCCTGCGTGTATCGCGTCTTCACCGTGACCTCCATCGGTTCGTTCAGTTCAGCGATGGAAATCAGATTGATATTTCCTGTCGTAAAACTTTCAACGAATAAGTCTTCATTTGGTCCGAGGGTCACTCGGTTCTTTTCACTGTCGATATGAACGACATACATGGGTTTTCCGAAGGTTATGCCTAATCCCTTGCGTTGACCGATGGTATAATGGATGATTCCCTGATGTCTGCCCAGTACGGCTCCCTCTTTATCGACAAAATCACCTTCCACCGGATTCACGCCAAGTGTCCTCTTAAGGAAGCCGGCATAATCACCATCTTTTACAAAACAGATATCCTGACTGTCCGGTTTTTTTGCATTCACAAAGCTCTTGTCTTCTGCAATGGCCCTGATTTCCGTCTTTTTCAGATTTCCCAGCGGGAACAGGGTTTTGGCCAGCTCCTCCTGGTTCATGGTATATAAAGCATAGCTCTGGTCCTTTGACTGGTCCAAGCCTTTCTTCAGAAGGTATCTGCCTGATTCCGGATCCTTTTCGATCCGTGCATAGTGGCCGGTCGCGATATAATCATACTCCAGCAGCAGTGCACGCTCAAGAAACTTCTCAAATTTAATGCTGCGATTGCATTCGATGCAGGGGTTTGGAGTTTCTCCGTTTTTATATGCTTCGGCAAATGGTATCATGACATCCGTTTCGAATTGAAGCCCAAAATTGAACACATCATGACGGAATCCCAATTTTTCCGCAACGCTTTTTGCATCCAGCACATCTTCAAGAGAACAGCATGTCCTCGTTCTTTCGATACCGATATCCTCGTTTTCAAATAACTTAAAGGTTGCTCCAGCAACTTCATAGCCCTGTTCCATCAATAGAACTGCCGCTACCGAGCTGTCAACCCCGCCACTCATGGCGATTAATACCTTTGCCATCGTCTGTCCTTCCTGCTTTCTTAATACCAAGTCTATCATTCTTAAACTATTATAACTTAACCGTCCCGGAAACTCCAGAAATTTTGCCATGAATTTAAGCTCAGTTTACAAGTTGCGAATGCGATCACAATTATCTCAGGAGTGTCAGAATGGGTGCCTTATCATAAAGATATCGTAAACTCCGGTATTCCGCTTGAATAGGGTGCAATTTCATACTGCTGATAATAAATCCCAAGTCCATTGGGTGTTATATAAAAGCTCATCGGATCAAAATACTCAGCGATCAGCAAAGGATAATCTTCAAAATACCAATTCTCTCCTTTTTCCATCTGAAGCGCGATCTGTACTCTTATTTTATTGAGTATGTCCGCACGTAATAAAGCAGGATCCTTGGTGTATTTGAACAGAAAAACTCTGCATCCGTTTTTAATATCCCAGGTATCCGATTTTCTTTTCGTGCTTCCATGAGCACCGCCGGAATAAATGTAATGGTCATAGTATAAGCTCAGCATATCATTCAGATTGTAAGTAACTTCATACACGGACACTGCGTCATACATATGAAAGGGAAACTGGTTCGCCTTACTGTATTCATACAGCTCAACTGCCTCCCGGTACAATTCTGTTTCATATTTTTTTTGAAGATCCTCCGCCTGTTTTTGATACCATTCGTTGATATCATTCAGTTCGTTTTGGTAAAATGGATGATAGAACCGGGGATATTCAATCTTATAATGCAATACCGGTGTATCTTTGTAATTTATACTGCTCTCAATGACGACTTTATTTACTGTTACAGGTTCACTTGTCATGGCACATATCACCTCAGAATAGAATATGGCTCTTTCCTTCTTTATGTGATAATGAAATTATCTGTTTTGTTTTATAATAAATAAAATGAGGTATCATAATAGAAATATAAGATTGGAGATAATGATATGAATGATAAGAATAGAAAACTGTTTATCAATTTAATGCTTGTGGCTTTATTCTCTTTTGTATTGATCTATATCGGAGTAAGATTTGTTTTAGATAATCCGGTAACCACGCAAAATATATTGGGATATATTGCTTTTTCCATGATTTTGGGACTGATTTCGACTGCTTTGTATCTCCTGAAACCCAAAATAGCTTATCTGATTTTTAATCTGGGGATCCTGGTGGGATATATTGCGATGTACGTTACCTTTATGAGTGATCTGAGCGGCTGGGAGGATCTGAGTGGTCTTCTGTCATTATTCATCTGGATTTTGATCGGCCTGGGAGTTGGATTACTCGCGCAGCTAGGGTTTTATCTCTATAAAAAGATCAAGAAAGCCAAATGATTGGCTTTCTTTTCATATGGGTTCTCAAATCATTAATTAAAATATACCACGATTTCCGGGAAGTCTTTCAGATGTTCCTTCTCAATTGCAGGGACGATAAAGGTTGCAAAATTCTTAAGGAGCACAAAACTGGACCACTGTCCTGCAAGTAGTAATTCTTTCGCTTCCTCATAGGGAATTGTAGGATATTCGCCCAACACTTCACCCGACGACCACATGTAACTATCCCAGGATATGCTGTTTAAAAAACCATCCGGAAGATACAAGCTGACCGAATTGGAGTTGTCAGCATCTGCCAGATTACAGTCGTAATGTCTTTCCCCATCAAAAGTATAATCATGGTGAATAATCGGCATAGGATCATCAATGCCACAGAGCTCCAAAAGTGGTTTTAATTCTTTTGAGATATAATTTAAAGCTGCAAGATACGACTTTCTGCTGCCGTCGATTTCCATTGGCAATTGAAAAGATTCATTGAATTCCACTCGTACATGTCCGTCGCCGCTTACAGAAATATTTATTTTCTCACAACTGATATCTAAATGATTACCGTCCCGGTAATCTACTTCAATCACATGCTCACCGAGTAGATCGGCAACCGGACTTCCAAGCTCCATCATCTCATCCTTGGATAGAGGTTCCAAAGGTACTCCTGCTCCATCTGTCACATATTTGTTTTTATATACTGCCATTGTATCAGGAATATTGCCGGCCATAAATGGCTACTCTCCGAGTATTTCTTTAATGTCATAAGCAAGCGGCCATGCCAAAACTTCACCCCCGCTTACCATTGCAACCTCTATCTTGCTGTTTTGCTTTTCTATTGTACTAGTATTATCAGCTTTTGCTTGACTGCAGGCATTCAGACCAATAATCAAAACAAATGCCTGCAAAATTACAAGAAACTTTTTCATGCTATTGTTTCTCCTTTTTAGAATCCTAAGTCTTCCCCTATGAGTATTACATGGAAATCCGAATCATCCGGTTTTCCGGAACACTTCATTATTTAAAGGATTATGAAAAAAACCTGCAGGCATGAATGTCCTACCGGTTTTTAAAAAATCTTATCTGTAGCCTCTATTGCTGTTCTTTTGCTGTTTTCTTGCTTTTCTGCACTCAGGACATCTTTGCGGTTCGTTTTCAAATCCCTTTTCTTTATAAAAAGCCTGTTCGCTTTCTGTAAATACGAAATCTTTACCGCAATCCTTACAAACTAATGTTTTATCTGCCATTAAATATACCTCCTTTCAATCGATTATAGCCCAAAATTGATATAATTCATCCATTAGAAAGTAAATATTACTAATGGCTAAAAACAGTCTTGTCCCGGGATGCAGTATCATATTGTTGATTAATATTAGCATATTGGAATAAGCATCTCAACTACAAATAAAAATTAATTATATTTCCTCAAAATAAACAGAACAAGATAACCTCTCATATAATATTAAAAACAAAGAGAGGGATCAAGTATGATATATAAAGCGCAGCTATCGGAAGCTACTATTCCATATGGGCAGATGAATTTAATCATTAATTTCAGAACACTTTGGCTAAATCTTGCTATCTGGACCAGATCATTTATGCAAAGTATTGCACTTATCAATCAGAGGAATGCGGTCTTAAAATGAAGCAATCCTTAGTATAGCTTTTTTACGATCTCAATCGGCCATGCATAAGTTTGAGAATGCACTGTTTGCGTCAATCCCTAGGTCTGATACGGTATTGAAATTATCTATCCGGAACCAGCCTTTGGTTCCATCTGAACCTTCTACTCTACACCAGTTTTTATTATCTGTGGCAGTCAGCTTAACTTCCTGGGGATTCAGTGTTGTGACAGGTTCTGTATCACCGGCGTTTTCATAGATCAGAAGAGGTACATTAAGTATAGTTGGTAAATCCGTATCATATTGAATAGGATTATACACTGACTGTTCCTTCAGTTGAATGACATGATCTGATGAAAGCTCCCACTCTGCAGGAGCCCACCATGTCTGCAGTACGCTTAATCTTAAGGTACCGGATACGTTGCCTTTTCCGTCGAAAGCCTCCGACAGATTATTGATTTCCGAAGGTATGCTTCCTATTTCCACCAATTTCCCGCCGTCATATATAAAGAATATTGTTTCGGGATCACTGCTTGATCCGTCAACCCTCAGTCCGATCTCCCGCTGAAAATCCGCAGTATTTATGTCTGTTATAATGTAATTGTCGCTCAAGGGATTATTCTCATAGACATTGTACTGAATCAGATCTTTGTAACTGACACCGTTAAACTTAAAATCGTCTAAACCATAATAAACGGTTTCATCTTTATCGTCTCCATTTAAATCAACAGTCACATTCTTACCGACCTCGATAAAGCTTGGGATATTGATCTTATCCGGCTTGCTTTTTGAGTAATCTAAACAGCCACTAACAGAAAAAGCAACGATGAAAATAAAAAGCAGTATGAAATTCTTTCTCATGAATTATCCTCCTTAAGCCACTCATTGCCAGACTACCGGGTATATGGATTATCTAAAGCCTCATTACTCCTTTCAGGCAGGGTTCAAAATAATTAGTTTGGCAAATATAAGACAAGCATTCATAATGACTCAGAGCATTTGCATAACATTAAATAATCCTGATCAGACTCCGCAATAATTTTAAATCCAACTGATTGATACAATTTCGACGCATAGTTGTCCTTTTGTACAGCCAACGAAGTTTGTGTATAACCAAAATCTTTCAGGAATCGCAACATACTTTTCATAAGATTTGTACCAATCCCTTTGTTACGATATTCTTTAAATAAAGAAATAGCAAATTCAGGAGTGTAATCATCTACATACCCAAATCCTCTCACTTTTCCTGTCAGTATTCTTGTCCATACAGCTCCGACAATTTTCCCATCATTTTCTGCGACAAGACAATGATCATCCGTTCTTCCAAAATCATCAATATATACATTTAGTTCAGGTTGCTTAATAATATCCCGTGGCAACAAATTGTTTTCATCTCTCTGAAAAATTGCCTCATATAAAAAATCTTCAAGTAAAGGAATTTCTTCAATCTTAATTGGTCTTATTATATAATTCGCCATTTATTTTCCTCCGATTCCCTGCATAGTGAAGATAAGTTAAGCAAATTCCGATGCCCAGGTTCCCATTGCTATAATGCGCAGCTGAAATTTGACATAATATTTTAAATTAATTGTCTAAAAGTAACTAAAGGTTTCCATATTTATGCTTAATATAGATGATTAATAATTTACATTTATATGCCATTTGTTCTAGTAGATCCCAAAGCCAGGAGTTTATGGATATATTTGCATGGTTGTTCTGTATGGTTATAAAGATGATGTGCACCCTTGGATTATAGAATCCCCGATAATCTACAACCGTTCCATACATCGACGGTACGGTATTACTCTGCCTAGATAATCGGCTTACTCTCCCTTTTGTCTCAACATGTCACCAATTGAAGCATAAGGGTGGGGATATCTCCCGTTTTCTTTTGAATGGGACTTCACACCAGGGATATCATGGATTTGGACCGCTTTAACAGGGCAAAAATTCAGACAGGCAAAACACATATAACAAAACGTGTTTTTCCCCCATACAGGATTGCCGTCAACCATCGAAATTTTTCCGGACAGGCAGACTTTTTCACATATCCCGCATCCTGTGCATTTATCGTCATGATAAAAATAGTTGACTCCTCTGGAATGCTCTGCAATATCCATCAAGGCCAACACCAACCTTTCGATCAAAAAAGCCGATACCGGATTTGATGCCGATTTGAATCTATGCTCCTTAATATCTTCATAGTGACTTCCTCTTCTTAGAATGATCTCGGCAGCTGCATCCAGTTTTTTCAAAGCCCCCCGCTCATATGCTGCAATCTCTTCCCCAGACGGGACATGGTATATCCCGTGCCTTGAATCATTGTTGCCCATATCTATTATGAATTGAGCATTTAAACGCTTCCTTTTCTTCCTCAATAGCCGGTCAATCTTTTTAAAACCATGAAAAACTGTTCCATACCTGTCGGCGATGGCAAAAATGTATTCTGTCTCGGATAAATCTATTTTCTTGAGAAACTTCTTCACTGCTATAGGTATTGTTAGTGCGTGTACTGGGAAAACGATGCCGATTATTTGTCCTTTGCTTGTTATTTTGTCTTTTTTCAGCAAGCAGGCAATGGGAAGAATTTCTGACTCAGGGATTCTTTTTTGTACTTCTTTTGCGATAAACAGGGAATTGCCAGTTCCCGAAAAATAATAGATTTCTGTGTTCAAAGTTAACCCTCCTTAATTCCTTTAGATAATCCGGCTAAAACGGTTTTCTTTTCTGTTAGATTGTCCGCCGTTCCATATAAAATTGACGTCAGAACATTCCACTCAGTAATTCTGTGTTTCCGAACATAACTCAAATAGTCCCACGAAAGCGTTTCGCCAAAATCAGTCGGGATGATTTTCTCGTTTTTTAAAAGTCTCTGTTTCGTTCCTGCGTTCACCATGTTCCGGCAGATCAAAACTCAGCACCTGATATCCCTTTCGACAAGCAATGGCGGCAAACGGCTCTGCTTCTTCTTTGTATCCGTTCTTGCCGTGAATGGACCTCCTTCTGAAGCAAATCCGAGTTCTATTCTCTTACGCGGTCATTCAACGATAAAGTCCTGCGAGCTAAAATTTGTATAATACCTGCCACATTGCGCTGTAAACCTCAAAACGCAATAGTCGGGATCGGTGACTCCCTTCGGATAGTACATCGTATCACCATCCCGCCAAATCATTTCCTTGCTTTCTTCATCCTCCAGCACTTTCATCGTACCCTTTAACATGACACCCCGGAAAAACCGCTTGTCGCAAAAATAAATACATGCATTTGAATTAGCACGGTATTGAGCCACACGCATGGAAGAGGTATTGGTGGTGAAATAAAAGACCTTGATATCCTCACGTTTTCTCGGCGGCAGCATGGCCTTAGTGTTCGGAAAGCCGTCTTGATCAACTGAACTGATAAATGAAACACTTTGTTTATCAATCAGATTTCCGATCGTTTTTTCTGCATCTCTTAGCATATGATTACCTCTCTTCTCTAAACCACGCATTTTTTTTCTGCTTTTACTTAACCTCCGGAATAAAAAAGACATCCTTATATTCCAGGACGTCTTTCATTATTTAACTGCCAGCCTTACCAGTCATGTGCTCAATCTCTATTTCTACAACACAA
Source organism: uncultured Oscillospiraceae bacterium (assembly GCA_964612345.1). Classification (GTDB taxonomy): domain Bacteria; phylum Bacillota; class Clostridia; order Peptostreptococcales; family Anaerovoracaceae; genus Anoxybacterium. Next base: position 29,951 of record CAZTEH010000024.1, read on the forward strand.
AAATTTCCGGTTTCAGCATTCATGTAAGATCTTCCTTCATCCAAATAGCCACCGGCATATTTCTTTACAATTGTCATAATTCCCTGCTCAATTTCATTCGCATCCGTTAATACTCTGGCGTTTCCGAAGATTATAACGCTTCGATATAGAGTGTTGAACGCCTCCGGTATAATATTATCTTGTGTAATAACACAGAAAGAAACTTTTGGATTTTTCTTTATGGATGCAATTTTGTGACTGTTTTCTGAAGTGCTATGGAAATATATTTTGCCGTTTTTACATGCAAAGCTCACTGGTACAGCATATGGATACCCCTCATCTCCGTCCACAGCTAAAACACCGTTTGTAGCTTCATTCAGCATTTCCTCAGCTTCTTCATTCGTTATCATATTTGCTTCAAGCCTCATTTTCCTGAACATAAACTTCCTCCATTTTCTCTGTTTACTAACATTATGTATTCTTTCGATTGAAAGGTTCTGCTAACATCATAGCTGGAATAGGTCCTTGGCTGCTTCTGTTGCAAATCCTCTCCCCCAACAATCTCGCACCAGATTATATCCTATCTCGTAATACCATCACTCCAATTGGTTCAATAACCTTTGTTCACAAATCCATGCCGCATATTTACGTTACATTATTTTACAAGTATCTTTAAGATTTTAGAAATGTACATCGTATGGTAATCCTTATCAGGATACCACTTTGAGATATTTTCAGTGGAATCGAACAGGTCTGGTTTTATTGTATCGTGATACATTTTTTTGCATACTAAAATCATGCTCGCTTCCTGAAAAGCAACGGTACCATCAATAAAATAAGGAGTTAGACCTGCTTTTTCAACTTTATCCTCATCACGACCAGAAATAGTACCGCAAATGTTTAATGCACCTCGATATTCTGAATTAAAAAATGCAATCGTAAATATATCATTCGCATCCACAAATTCTTTTGTGTATCTGCCTGGACGGATGTATGTTGTAGCTACATTTTCTTGCCATAGTACGCCGACACCTCCCCAGCTGGCTGTCATTGTATTAAACTTCTCTTTATCGCCTGCAGTAATCAGCAGCCATTCTTTTCCGATTTTGTTAAATGGATTGAACTGCAGTTCTTCTACCTTGATTTCTTTAAATTCCATGATGCTCCTAACCTTTCTGTTTGGAATATTATACTATAAGTAATATAAAATTTCCATGACTAATGAAAATTAGCATAGCAAGTGAGGAACAAAAAAACAACTATGAATTCATACGAATTACATAGTTGCGTTTAATCTTTTATTGTTTGTTGAGACAGAGCCTTTAAAGCCATTGTTTATTTGTAAATCTCCAAGATTTCATACTTTGACAATCCGTCAGGAACTTGAATATCAGCAATTTCGCCAACTTTCTTTCCAATAAGTCCTGCACCTACTAGTGATTCATTCGATATCTTGTTTTCGAATGGATCCGATTCTGTAGCACCGACTATGTGAAACTCTATCTCTTCTTTCGTGCTAAGATTCTTAACTTTCGTCCTCATACCAATTCCGACTCTATCTTTCGGCATTAAGCCCTCATCGACAATCTTGGCTATACGCATCATACCTTCCAGTTTTATTATTCTGCCTTCTACTTCTGCCTGTTCATTTTTTGCAACATCAAACTCTGCATTTTCAGAAATATCCCCAAAAGAAAGTGCTTCTTTTATTCTTGCGGATATTTCTCCTCTTCTAACTGAAACAAGTTCTTCATGCTCTGCTTCAATCTTGTTATAGCCTTCTTGTGTTAAAATTAATCCATCTGCCATATTATTTGCTCCTTTGTGCTTAAAAACTCATGCTAATACTTATACTATATATCAATTTGTGTGCAAATACCTGAAATATCGATAAGTTTTTCCTTTTTGTCCTATAAATATTTAAAAAGGAATAAGAGAGCTGCTCACTGAAGAGCTGCTCTCTCTCGACTATTTCTTAACCTTATGTGCCCTACATTTACCATGCCCCAAGATAGCATCAGGCTTCTCTTTATATGTCCCGTCAAGCATCTTTTCACAAACAAATTCTCTTCCTTCAATATTTCTAGCATACTCACACTTGATGTACTCGAATTGACAGTAGAAAGGATCTGATCTTCTTTTTACTTCCGCACGGTCAAATTCATCTTTCATATTAAAGCTTTCATTTTCATCAAACCAAAATTTCTGTAACATATAATATATTCTCACTTTCTTATTTTCGATACTCAAACCTATAGGTTTATCTTTATTGTATCATATTTGAAGTAAAAATGCCTCAAGAATCGTAGCTATGGCATCTGAATGGACTTCTCCTGATTGTAATCGGAAAATTCTTGTGTCAGAGCGCTGTCCAAAAGTATCGTGTTTTTTAAATTCTCTTTGTTTATTTCTAAAAAATTGGATTTTAATTCAGCTTCCTTCAAAGCGCTTGTTGTATCCACCTCAATTTTCGTAATATGGCTCGTTTTATTGTAAATTGTCACAACGGTCGGAAGCGGTTGACTGCCGGTTGAAAGGTCTTTATAGTTATTGATATAAAACACCAAATAAGGTATTTCGCGTTCCGATGCCCCATATACGCTTTGGAGATGTTGGTACAACTTTTCAGCTTGTTCCGGCAGGATTTCACCCTTATGAATGGTTATGCCGGTGAGACTGCCCGAATTCTCATCCTCTTTGAAACTCTTTTTGTTCTGGCTGATTAGATCTATGACAAAGCTATAAAAAGCTATATTTCCTTCAATCGCAGTTTCACTCACTTCCTCGGTAACGATCTTATCATCAAACCGGTTTTGGGATATAATTTTATCTTTATTTTGCGAAATCAAACTATCAAATTGGTGGTCAATGAGAACGGGATGAAAAAGCATTTGAAATGGTTCTTTGATGTATTCAACGGAGGTAACACTATCTCCTGTCGGGATCATGGGATGCTTAAAAACATCATTATTCATGGTGATGATTAATTTGCTTTTGTAGCTTGCAGCTTCCTTATAATTCTCAATCGCGCTTGCCAATAAGTCGGTTGTTTCACTTTTTGTCTGAGAACAAGCGGTACAAACAATGATCAAAAGTCCGCACAATAAGATAAATGTTATTTTTTTCAAGTTATTTTGCAATTATATTACCCTCCTCGTGCTAATTTATAACAAGGGACTATGTGAGTCTGGAATAACGATAGTTAAAATAATATATGCCAATAGACCAACTCCTGAAAATAAAAAAAACAATCGAACAACGGTAGAATTCCATCCAAAGTATTCAGCAATGCCACCACAAACACCTGCTATAGCTCTATTGTTTTGGCTTTTACATAACATTCTATGCCCCTTATTCGCATGATACGAATTGCCATTTTTGTTACTCGATGATTTACTTTTAATCACTGCAATAACAATAATAAATATCAAGAAAATCATAATCAAAGGGAATAAAGTAACTAAATTTTGATTCATTTTACACCTCCCTTTTATTGGCCATTAAAGTGATAATTATATTCAAGTTTAAAATACTCAATTGCAGTTTTTTCAGCGGCATCACGGTTCTTGGCAGGAAAAACTAGAATATTATCGCCCCTTACTAATACGAGTTCATCCATAGTTTCGTTGCCGAAAATCTCACCATAGTCAAAAGACTCACCATTTTCTTTTCTGATCGACAAATAAGATTTATTAGTTTTATCGAATAACAGATTAAATACTTCCCCATTCAAATCTATTGCTTCACAATAAATTCGCCCGGTGAATTTACGAACCCCAAAATATCTATTATTTATGTGACCGTTTATTATTATTGAAACACTCTCGGCGTTTGTCTTGTCGTCTTGAGTAAATTCAATTCCTTTTAAATCAAGATTTACTTGCCTTGGCCAAACAAGAAACAAAAATACAATCAAGCCAAGAATTAACGTACTGATACCTATTTTTATTTTCATTGACTTAGCATTACCTTTCTAGGATTGACAAGTTGACTTTAACTAAGATGACAACTATTTAATTTTGTAGACTGTGGTAAAATTCATCTGTATACACCATAAACTTAGGTGTCTCATTTTCAATATCTTCTTTCGTTATACCTTCCCAGAGGACAATTTCTCTAAATAGTTCTGTCGTATCACACCATGTAGAGGACATCTGCATTTGTCCAGTGGTTAATTCAAGGTATATTCTGATATCCTTATCCGCTATAACTAAACAGGAGAATTGTAAGCCGTACATTTCGTCAGGAATGTCCGTAGCAAGAATTATGGGCTCTGGTTTATTTTGTTTTAACCATTTCTTTAAAGCCCTATTCCCGCTTTCCTTAGGTGGAAAGCATAATTCCGGGAAAGCTTCCGGATGTATACTGCACAATACACTTGCCTTAAATGCCTGTTTCTGCCTCTCTGGGAATGCCATCTCTACCGCTCCATGTTGGTCTATTAAATAATTCTTCAGTTCTGTTCCTGAAACCTTTTTTTCTCTGGGAGTCGCATTTTTTCTGCATACTTCTTTCTTCACTTCCCAAAGTTTTTTTTGTTCTTCCGAACCCTTTATTATTCCTATGCTTACTGCCACTTTTCTATCTCTGATCTTCATTTCTAACCTCCCCATAACCCACAGTCGAAATAGTGACGATTGCCCAATACATGGATTCTCACATATTCTACAAATTCTTGTCAATCGATCTTGTTCTTTATAATAAGTAATTTCTTCCAAGATTCTTTAATATCTCATGGTACCGCTCAGTCGCCAGATCGCTTGGCTCTCCTTTTTTACAGAATGCAAACCCTGCCAACTTCTGATTAGGACGTTCCACTACAATCTTACCATTCACTAACTTGGTTTCTAAAACCCCAAGTGCTTCCAGAAACCTTCTGTCTTTTTTTGCCCTATCGCAGAAAGATAGAACATAAACGTAGAAGAAAAGGTTGTAATTGGAGAAAGGAAACGCCACTTGCATGAATAGTGAGCCGATTCCATAGTGGCAAGGTCCGAGAGGTATACGAGTCTCCCAATGATCTAGCAAGAATTCTGCTGCTTTATCAAGAGCTTCATTTTTATTGAGAATATCTGTGAATCGAAAAGCATCTAAAGCGAACAACGTTGGGCCGGGATTGGATAATTCTGTTTCCGGTCCTCTCCCAAAGCTGAACTTATTACAACGCCAGCCTCCGTCACTGTGCTGAATTTCCAACAGATGATCAAAGGTTCTCTTGAGCCTTCTATCAGAAGCATATCCTAAATGACAAAGAGTTCTGGCAGCGTTAATGGTATGACAAGGGTATAGCGCCTTGCGGAGACAACTTAAATCGTCCGTCTTCGCGCCATGAATCCAGAATTAGATTGGCAGTCTCAACCAAGACAGGTTCGGTATGGTCCATTCCCAATTCTTGAAGCATATATGCGCAATCAAGTGTGGAAAATGGACTTCCTTTCAATAACCGCCTATCAGGAGTTGTCCAATAATCCCATGCGTTGTCATGTCGCTTTGCCAAAATCGACTCAAGATCAGATTGATACTGCTTTGATACAACCATTGTTATCGAACCTCTTTCCTGCTTTTTGGGGTTACCTTCTTTTGCATTGTTCTTCTTAGTATCGCGAACCATAAAAGGCGGCGCATTTGGACTATTTCGCATCATCAGTGCCCATTCTTATTGCTCCGTAATAGTATTTGTCAAAATAGACATTCGAAAGATTGCTGATTTCAACATATCCGCCGGCCTGCGGAGCATGAATGAATTTCCCTTCGCCGATGTAGATTCCAACATGGCCAATCATCTTTGACTCGTCAGAAGCTTCAAAGAAGACCAAATCTCCCGTCAGCAGATTTTCCTTTTCTATGCTGATACCGTAGTTATACTGTTCGCTCGATGAGTGCGGCAGGTGCCCACCGAAATTTGCGGCTACATATTGTGTGAAACCTGAGCAGTCAAACCCGTCTGGTGTTGCACCGCCATAGGCATATGGAATACCGAGATACTCCTCCGCGTATTCTACAAATTCATCTGCCGTACAGTTTAGTGAAATCGTTCTGCCTCCACCTCTTGAGATTACCGGGTTTTCTTCCTCTGCCAACGATGAATCCGGTTCATTCGCTGTCGATGCCAAAGGGAGATTAAGCTGCTGATCAATCATCAGCTTGTCCGGATTCAATTCAGGATTTATCTTCAACAGGTCCTCAATACTCACACCATATGTCAAAGCAATACGCCACAGCGTATCTCCCGTTTTAACGGTATAAACCGTATTGGTTTTTGCCGTGATAATCGACACAGAGTTATTTGAAACATTCCAATTAACCACAGCGCCAAACTGTTTCGAAACAAATCGCAGCGGAACCATGGTTCTACCATCTGCGATCACCGGGGCCACATCCATCGAACTGGGAACCCCATTTTTGACAACTTCGGTGCTTCCAACGACTAGTTTGATGCTGTCAGCGTCCTTTGTGATAACAACCGTTCCAGTGTCGCTATTCCAGTTAACAGAAGCACCAAGCTGCTCTGAAATATATCTTACCGGTACAAATGTCCTGTTATTTGATATGTATGGCTTTCCATCCGGAAAATCAACCGCTGTCCCGTCAATATATACTCCAACATCACTGGTGTCGGCAAATACGCAGTTATTATATCCAAAAGCTGACAGAATGGCTAAAGTAGATAAAGTAAATAGTAATATAATTTTTAATCGATTCATTGATCTGCATCTCCTACTGCTGCTAAAACTGTTTTCGAATAATGGAAAGCAAAATTTTATTAACTATTCCAACTTAGGAAGGATCATCTGCATCAATAGCCCTGTATCATCTGGCATCGGATGTTTGGGAATGGAATAATATTTATTTTCAGTAACATAAGTACCAACAACTGCAAGACAGATAGCATCTACGACGTCATCCACCATGCATTTACATTGTTTTGAAACATCTACAATATAATCTGTATTAAGCGTGGGCAAATACTTCTGAAGAATGGATATTCTTTCATTGATACCATCAAACTTGTTCTTTTTTGAAAGTAGTGTCCTTCCATTGAGGATTGCAAAACAGACCTCTGGGTGACTTTCCAATATTCTGTTCTTATAGTGCGCGTTACTCTGCAAGAAAAGATCTACCTCCCTGATCTTAGGTATAATTCCAACCGTAAGAGGTGTGAATTTTTTGCCCAATACTCGTTCATTTTCTTCATATGCTTGTGAAACCGTCTCCGCGTATATCGCTTGTCTGCAGGGTGCCGGGAAAATAGTTGATGTTCTTTCACGAATTATTTGTCTGGCATAGGAGTCAGGGCGTATATGTCCAGAATTACTTTGTAATCCAACTGGCATATCAATTAAGACCGAATGGAAATCTGAATATGCATTCATAACATCTGTAATGGAAGGAAAACTCTGTATTGTAAGCTTTGATCCTTTAAGAACAGCACATATCCATCCCCCCTTGCATCCATCAATTCCTATACTATGGCATTGCTCATCGATACATTCCTGCTTCTTATCCGCTTCTGAAGAACCATTAACTTTTAAATCTGTATTATGAAACCCAAATGATTTGATTTGTGAAGCAATAATATCCAGGGCGTCATAATACGCAAAATTACAACCCTTCCTGAATGCAGCACTCTTTTCATCTTCATTGTCTTTGCACACTAAAGAATCATCGTATTTTTCCTGATAAATCGTAACTAAATCTTTAAGGAAATTCTGCAGCTCTTGATTCATTTTACTGTCCTCCATGTATTTAATCATGTAAGTAAAAAGAACCCAACCATTAACAATATTGGTTGGGCAAAATGTATTATTCAATATCTTTAAGTAAAAGTTTAACTAATGCAAAGCCTGAAATTAATGAAATAATGCTTCCAACAACAATCCAAGAAATATAGGTAAACGTTGCTTGGTATATATCAAAACTATTTAAAAAACTGAATAAAACGCTTTGACCAATATTATAACTTTGTAATACGATTATTAACCCCAAACAAAATAAAATGGCGAACAGAATTATGTAGTTTCTTTTTAATTCTTTAGAATTAGTAGGTTTCATTCTTTTACCTCCCATATATGATACTTATTATAAAATACATAATTTAATATTGAATTGCAATCAAATATCTAAAATATGGATAATGCGCAGTTGATTTTTACAATTAGCCCAAGTTTTCGCTGCCTATATCTACAACTGTTTCCTCATTCTGAATTTCATAACTTTCAACTTCAATATAAAGTGGTAAGCGTTTTTTTATTTTTAGAAAGAATTTAAAAGGATAGAATGTTAATAGTCCTAAAATCGTTCCAAATATAACGCTTAATAGTGGGAAAACTATTAAACCTACAAGCCCACCTACGAAACCTGTATATACATTTGCCCCAATATTTACATAAACAGGCCCGTTAAATATCCCTGCTATAAATCCTAAAATACCTATAAGAATACCGAGGCACATTGAAAACACAAAGAATAACTTCATAAATGAAGTAAATCTAATATTTCTAATTATTATTTTGTTCATAATTGATTTCCTTTCTGCAATTAAAAATAATTGAATTACCAGTTATTGTCCTCCTAGTAATATGAATAATCAGAGGTTAATTTTCTTGTTTCAGCTGCTGATTATTGCTATAATGTGAAATTTCCATTACAGAAACCTGTCCGGTTTTGTAGATTATTAAAACAGAATTTCCATCTTTGATTCTTTATCTGTTATACATTATATTGTAAAGAACCAGATAGGCTTGGTTTTCATCTTGTATAAGCCTTACACGATTTATTCTTGTAATAATACTATCAATCCTGTCTACATACCAAGCCAGACTTGCGACACCTTCAATAGTATTTGATGCATCGTCAAAGGTATCAACTATCCTGGCAGATTGAAAATTGGCCTTCAAATGCTCCAAAACACCTAAAAAATCCCTTCCCAGTAAATTGTACCATGAATAATTGGTTGAATAGCTTATGGAATTACATTCTATAGCAAATGATGGAACGAGAAAATTATATTTACTCCTTAGGAATTTTATAAGGCGGATTATATTCTTATAATTAGTCCTTCTTTCAGAATGTTCATTCAGTAATTCCCTGTCCCTTACAGGATTTGTAAAAATCCAACTGTTATTTCTATCTCCTCCTGGTATATTGTAGAATATTTCATTTGTTGATGGATTTCGAAATATACCAGCAGGGACAAGATCAAATGTAGTATTTGTCGATGCAGTATGTACTGTTACCGCCTGTCCATTTCGTATTGGAGCTTCCATACCGTACGGCTGAATAAATTCTTCTACGATACCTTTAAGCCAATTCAATGATTTTGATGGACTAACACCTGAACCATCTTCCTTTAACAGTGTGGCATATCTATAATTAGGGCAAGCTGAACCTAAGCCATACCCAAATCTATAATTTCCTTTAGTAAATAATCCACTACAAGAGTCAAGAATAACTAAAATGTCATATTCATCAAGAGTTTGAACCTTCGTTCCTTTAAAGTAACTTCCAAAAAATAAGAAATTTTGATCTGGATAAAGAGTTGGTTGACAACGTTTTTCAGCTATCTTGCTACGTATACCATTTAATAACCATTCCCGAGATCTTGCAGAAGCGGAAATATCGTCTTGAGATAATCTTAACTCACTATTAATAAACCTTTGAAGTAATCGGTTCAAATCTGCCATCTTTTACTACCTCACAAACTAAATTCTTCAGAGGTATAAGTTTCTTCGCCGGAAAGTATACCTTCATTTGCTTTGGCATAATCTTTATTATTGGTAGAGTAGCTTTCAGCATCCGTATTGATTTGTTGTACTTTGATGTTAAGTTCTAAAACTTTATCTTTAAATTCTTTTTCTGAAATCTGATTATCTTGATAGAAGGCTAGGAATAGCTCACATTCTTTCATGGTTGCAAGATATCTGCTACCAATACTTTTATTTCCTTCAACTTGTTTATTAAAATTAAAGAATGTTTGGATACTACTTAAAAAAGCAGAAGCCACAGAAAAGATTAATGGTAAATACTTTGTCAAACCGCTCGTGCTATTAGCTACTTCATATAATAGAACGGAACTAGATATAACAGTTAAGGCAATTAGCAATATGCCAATTAATAAGTTGTAGTTAGATTTTCTTGCTGCTGCATTAAAGTGCTTCTTTTTTTCTAATAAACACATTACTTTTATCTTTTTAAGTTGCGCTACTGTATTTTCCATTTCAAATACCCCTACCTCAATAATTTTCGATTATAACTAAGATAGCCCTATATTAATTAATATCAACTTCGCATTATAGACATAATTACTGCATATCCGTATTACCCGCAAAAAAGGGTAATACTTTTTAAGCATTACCCCGTTGATTTTCAAATATTTCAATTACTTACATTTTACGACGATATCTTTAATTCTGCAATGAATTATGTCATGAATTTATTGAATCTTTTCTTATCTTTTTCTCTTTTGATCTCTTTTTACGAGTTAGTGACAAACCGCCAAAACCGCTGATAATAGCTATATAAAAACCAAAGTCATACCACCAACCTGAATTTATAATCTCATATACTCTTATATCATCCTTGAACAATCCAATGATAAGTGAAATCGGTGCGATCCAGCCGTGCCAAATACCCCAAAAGAATCCTGCAGGCTTATCTGATGTATAAGTGCCGTCTCCCGGAATACATCCCGTGAGTACAAGCGAAATAGAAACAGCAAGAATGCATGTTATAATAATTCTCTTTTTCATCTGAAAATCATACCCCCTTTATAAAGAAACTAAATTCCTTAATTTACCTTATAGTACCATATATCTACAATGATTGTTATAATTTTATGAGAAGAAGCCAATTTCATCAGAGATTGGCTTCTTTCAATAGAATATTTTACATAAGGTTTGGTTTAATAAAAGGTTTTATACGTTTTAATAGGCAGGCTCGGTTCAAGCGGTTTTTCTTCATATTCAGAACGACTGCCCCCGATGGCCTCTTCGCTAACAGATCTACATTCGGAGTCCGTTTCTTCCCCGCACTTAACGTGGGGACTGCCAATCAATGCCTCTGCCCCAAATTCAAGTGGGATCTCCACGCGAATAGGCTGTATGATGGTTAAACAACATTTGCCACTGCCGCGATCTTCATGAAAAATAGCTTTCGGCTCTCCCCAGCAGCAGGTGTTTATTTCTCCTGAATCGGCACGGGGAGTAACCTCTACAGGGATATATACTGATGCATCTTGATAAGCATTAACATAACCATACTGAAGTTCCAGTTTGGCAGGTCCATACGTACTTACCTCATTCATAGCGGCATTGTTAATGGCATATATCAAAGGCGCAAGCCGCAGTCAAATGTGTCTGCCGGAATATATT
>CAZTEH010000025.1:0-41246 GCA_964612345.1 uncultured Oscillospiraceae bacterium
CCGGGACAATGTCAGTGAGCTGCCCGGAGACAGTTCAGCTTAGCAAAAACATTATGGACTTAAACGACAATATATTTTACTCAAATGATGCATATGAAAAAATGGTTCAAAGAGGCAGTACAGAATTAGTTGCTGATTCCGAGGATGTATATAAGAATAATCAAAAGGTCGCGAAAATTGTTGTGTATCATGATATATCTGATGTGAACAGGCTTAAGCGAGAGCTCGACAGACTGAATCAAAAGCTGCGCAAGGTCCAAGTCAAATATACTTTTAGGGACATAATAGGAAATGATAAGGAGCTTTTGAAAGTTATTAATACGGCAAAAGTTGCCGCTATGACTCCGGCAACAATTATGATCAGAGGAGAGAGCGGAACTGGAAAAGAAATATTTGCTAACGCTATCCACAACAATAGCCCTAGGCGAAACGAAAAAATCGTTAAGATAAATTGTTCTTCCTTACCAGAAGAACTGCTGGAAAGTGAACTGTTCGGCTATAAAGAAGGTGCTTTTACCGGAGCCAGAAGAGGCGGAAGAAAAGGGCTTTTCCAGGAGGCCAATAAGGGCACCCTATTTTTGGATGAAATAGGAGATGTTTCTTCCAGAATGCAGGTTAAATTGCTGAGGGTTTTGCAGGAAAAAGAAATAATGCCGATAGGATCTACTGAGGCCATTCCTGTTGACGTTAGAATCATATGTGCTACCAATAAGCCTTTAGAGGAAATGATTGAAAAAGAGGAATTTAGAGAAGATCTATATTACCGTTTGAATGTATTCCCATTATTTATACCGCCGCTTAGAAAACGAAAAGATGATATTGGATTAATAGCAAGATACTTAATAAGTCAATATAACGAATTTTACAATCGGACAGTTCAGGATATTGAAGACAACGCTATTGAGCTGTTAAAGGGAAAAAACTGGTATGGTAATGTCAGAGAACTTGAAAATGTTTTATCCAGAGCCTTAATTAATATGGCAGAAAATGAAGAAATTCTGACAAAGCTTGATATTGAAATAGCTTTAGGCGGTGAGAAAATACCAAAGAAGAAAAAAGATATGCAAGAAGCATCTGAAAGCGTTGAAACGGAAGAGCTGCCTTTAAACATAAACGAAGCGGTTGCTTATACCGAAAGGAAATGCATTGAGAGGGCGTTAAAAAAGAACGCAGGCGATAAAAATAAAGCTGCTGTTGATTTAGAGATTCCCTTGAGAACTTTATATTATAAATGCAAAAAGCTGGACTTATAGTTTTGCAGGAGATTGCGGAATCGCAATTATTTGCAGCAACTATTTGCAAAAGTGTTACTGCGAAGCCCCAAATTGCCGAATTAGGTTTGGCACATTTATTGCTTTATTAAATAAGAAAAGAAAAAACGCAAAGTGCAAAGGAGAATTTAAAATGGATAATAATAAAGCTCTTAATGAATTCACTGCCAATTATTATGGTCAATTAGCTTCCGGAGTATATGGGACTCCAGTACCAGTAAGCGCGAAAGATACCGCATTGATCTTAATTGATATTCAAAAATGTTTAACGAAAGAGTATTTTGTTAAGGAATTTAAGGCATTGGGTATCGATGTAGATCCTTTCATGCCAGTTCTTGATCAACTTGATGAAAATACAAATAAAACATTAAAAAATATAGAAAAGATTTTAATGAAATGCAGAGAAAAAGGAATCAAACCGATTCATATTCACATCCAATCATATTTACCAGATGCAGCAGATACCGGCAGATTGCATTCGTCCGCAGGTATGTTTTATCCACCCGAATCACTTGCTACAGAATTCTGTGATGAAGTCAAACCTCTAGAAGGCGAAATCGTTCTAAAGAAAACTTGCTCAGGGATCTGTGTCGGAACACCGATTGATCGCATTCTGAGAAACTTACATATTGAAAAGGTCATCGTTGTTGGATTTTATACAGATCAGTGCGTAAGTACATCCATCAGGGATTTATCGGACTTAGGTTATGAAGTTGATATGATCGAAGATGCCATCAATGCAATGAGTCAGGAAAGACATGAAAAAGCATTACAAGGGATCAAGCACATTTATGCGAACTGTGAAACAACAGAAGAATTATTAGCAAGATTATAACATAATAAAGAGAGAGATATTATGCAGGATTTAAAAGGATTAATTAATGAAATAGCTGAAAAAAACATAGAAACAGTTGTTCACTGGAGAAGACATTTACATCAACATCCGGAATTGAGTTTTGAGGAATTTGATACTTCGGATTATATTGCTGAACAATTAACTGATATGGGATATCAAATCAAAAGAAATATCGGCGGTACAGGAGTAATGGCCATACTCGAGACAGGAAAATCCGGACCAACGATTGCATTCAGAGCAGATATGGATGCGCTTCCGATCTTAGAGGAAACAGGACTTCCTTTTGAGTCGCAGAAAGTGGGTCTGATGCATGGATGTGGTCATGATGGACATATGGCTATATTGCTTGGTACAGCACTGTTGAGTTCGGAAATCAAAGATAAGCTTCGTGGGAACATTAAATTCATTTTCCAGCCAGGAGAAGAAGCCAATGGCGGTGCTAAATGCGTTATCAATGACGGAACATTAAAAAGACCAGATGTTGCGTGCATTTTTGGGTTACATCTGATACCTGATTTACCAGTAGGCACGATTGGAATCAAAGCAGGACATTTATCTGCTACAGATGATGAATTCATTATTCGTATACAAGGCAGAGGAGCACATTCGTCAGAACCGCAAGCCGGTGTAAATGCAATCGTAATTTCCTCTCAGATCGTCAATTCATTGATGTCAATTCTAAGCTGTAATGTAAGCCCTTTTGATGTTGCAACTTTTTCAATTTGTCAAATAGCCGGTGGAGAAGCAATCAACATCATCCCTGATACTGTTGAAATGAAGGGAATGATACGATGCATCGAGGAGGCTAACAAAGAAATAATTCGTAATAGAATGAAACTTATAATTGAGAATACAGCAGCAGCTTTAGGTGGAACTGCAGAAATTGAGTTTATTCCTGGATTTCCATCAGTAAATAATGATCCGGCATTAACAAACACTACAATTTGTGCCGCAGAAAAAGTATTCCCATCAAAAGACAATATAATTATATTAGAGAGACCTCATATGGGTTCAGAAGATTTTGCATACTATCAAGAGGAAATACCCGGAGTAATGTTTATGCTAGGATGTGGCAGCCCAGATTATGAATCTGGTTCACTTCATAGTTCAATACTTAATATTGATGAAGAATCATTCAAATATGGAATAAAAATCTTTGCAAATATTGCATCAGACATTTGTGGGATCAAGTTTTAATAAGTATTTAAAAATATGTTTACATTAATCTCAGCTTGTGTTATTCTGAACGTGAAATTTAATATTCAATTAAAACGATAGATGATATCGTTGATAGTTGTTACTTTGCTTGCGTTATTCATTTCATCGATGAATATTATAACAGGCGAAATCTAACAAACATAACTGTTTATGTTTGTTTTTTTATTTACTGGACTAATATTGATTGCTATTGAACTTAAATAAACATAAACGCCTTTATTGTATTATAGGAAGAAGGAGGTTTAATCTAGTTTAACGAAGTAAATAAGTCATGATTAAAATATTAATAAGTAAAACTATAGTTATAAAGGAGAAATAAGATGTTTAAAAAAATTTCAACTAAGAGACAACTATGTGTATTATTGATACTCGCTCTTGTCATAATGCTAGGCGCATGTGGTACTGAAGAGAAAGGGACTGAGGAGAAAGTTGATGCTGCACAAGAGCCAGAAATGATTGTAATCGGAACAGGAGGGATTTCTGGTGTATGGTATCCGGTAGGTGGAGCAATAGCTAGTGCCTTGAGTAACTCGGCAGGAGTTACAGCAACAGCACAGGCTTCTGCAGGTAGTGTAGAAAATATTCGACTTCTTTCAAATGGAGAGATTGAAATGGGTATCTCAAATACTTCGGTAGTAGCGTCTGCTGTAGCAGGTGAAGAGGCATTTGTAGGAGAACCAGTCAGCAATATAAGAGGAATAGCAATCATGCTGCCTATACAAACTCAAATGATTGTAAGAGATGATAGTGATATTAAAAGCTTATATGATTTAAAAGGTAAAAGTGTTGGTGTCGGTCAACCTGGAAGCGGCGACGAAGTTCAAATTAGGCAAATGTTGGAAGCGATTGGGATTACATACGATGATATAGATGAAAAGATGTTATCCTATTCAGAGTTAGTTACAAGTTTTAAAGACAAACAAATCGATGCTATGTTTGTTCTTTCGGGTGCTCCAACTTCAGTAATACTTGATGCTGCATCTCAAGAAAAGATTAGAATTTTACCTGTTGAAGATACAATAAGAGATAATGTAATAGAAAAATTCCCTTTCAATGTTAAAATTACCCTGGCAGCAAACACATATCAATTCCAGACGGAACCAGTGGAATTACTACAGCTTGGAACTTTACTTTTCTGTGATGAAAGTCTTTCTGAAGATGTAGTTTATAGAATGACAAAAGCCCTTTTCGATAATGTAGATAAGCTACAGGATAGTCACAATCAAATGGCAACATTCTCACTCGAAACTGCTATTGATGGAATGCCGGTTGATTTGCATCCGGGAGCAGAGAAGTACTACAAGGAAGCGGGTTTAATTAAATAGTAAAATAAGATTTATTAGATTAATATAGTGAGATGGGAGAAGCTTATCTCACTATATTATAAAAATATACTTTAATGATTGGAGGCAGCAAATGGAAGAAAAAGAGATTCAACAGAAAGAACAAATAACAGATGCGGCTGAATTGCTCGAAAGTGAAGATCGTACTAGAAAAGTAATTGGCCCAGTGCTGTTAATTGTCAATATAATATGCGTAATGATGGTATTATTTCAGCTTTATACAGCCGGTTTTGGGCAGCTAATTGCAGTTCAGCAACGTGCGGTACATCTTGCATTTGGATTGGCAATTGTATTTTTACTTTATCCAATGACGAAGAGATCATTACATAAAAGCATTCCATGGTATGATTACATCCTTGCCACGGTTGGGGTGGCGGTCAACTTATATCTCGTAGTTAATTTAGAGGAATTAGCTTTTAGGGCCGGTAATGTCACCACTACTGATTTGATAATGGGCATTTTGGCCATGTTAATACTTCTGGAAGCCGCAAGACGCGTAGTTGGGAATGTGCTTACCGGAATTGCAACATTTTTTCTATTTTATACGCTTTTCGGAAACTATTTCCCTGGTGGTTTTGCGCATAGAGGCTTCTCGATCGAAAGTGTTGTAAGACACATGTACTTAACCACAGAAGGTATTTATGGGGTCCCTCTAGGAGTATCAGCTAGCTTTATATTCCTATTTATTCTTATGGGTACAATTCTTACTAAAATGGGAACTGCGCAATTATTGATAGATATGGCTTTATGTGCTTTTGGTAAACAAAGAGGCGGCCCTGCTAAAGCAGCAGTGTGTGCAAGCGCTTTATTCGGAATGATTAGTGGTTCTTCCGTTGCTAACATTGCTTGTGTAGGTTCCTTTACAATTCCACTAATGAAGAGAATAGGTTATAAATCATACTTTGCTGGTTCAGTTGAAGCGGCATCATCCATAGGTGGTCAGATAATGCCTCCTATTATGGGGGCGGCAGCATTTATTATGGCTGAATTTATAGGTGTACCATATTTAACAGTATGCCTAGCAGCTTTGGTCCCTGCGTTTCTATATTTCTTAGCTATATTCTTTGGTGTTCATCAAGAGGCTGTGAAACAAAATCTATCAGGTTTACCTGCTGAAGAAATACCAAAATTCAAAGATGTAATCGTTCGAGGTGGATATCTAATATTGCCGTTAATTGGAATTGTGGTAGCACTTGTGTTGGGATATACGCCTGCAATGGCTGGATTTGTGTCAGTAGTAATGGCAATTTTACTTAGCTTTTTACGCCCTGAGTCAAGACTTAGCCCTAAAAGACTATTTGAAGCATTTGCTGAAGGTGCAAAAAATGCTATTGAAGTACTTGTAGCCTGTGCAGTAGTAGGATATATCGTTGGCTCATTTACATTAACCGGAATGGGATTAAAGCTTGCAGGAGTTGTAATAGCTATAGGTGGTGGTAATCTAATATTAACACTCGTACTAACCGCCTTAGCTTCACTAATATTAGGTATGGGAGTTCCTACAACGGCTAATTATGTAATGATGGCTATGATTACCGTTCCAGCTCTAGTAGAATTGGGAATTCTACCTATGGCAGCGCACCTGTTCTGTTTCTATTTCGGCATAATAGCTGATTTAACTCCACCTGTAGCTCTGGCATCATTAGCAGCATCAGGCATTGCTAGATCATCTTTCTGGCCAACAGCTATAAACGCCTCGAAGTTAGGTTTTACTGCATATATTGTACCTTTCTTCTTCGCATTGAGTCCTGTAATCCTAATTGGAGTATTGCCATTTACACCAATGTTCATCGTAACATTGACCGCAACAATTATTGGTGTTATGTTATTCAGTAGTGGATTATATAATTTTCTCTTAATTAAAATGTACTGGTATGAAAGAATATTAGCATTCGTGGGTGCAGTAGCACTTATTGACCCAAGACTTGGGACTACAATTGCAGGTGCAATTTGTCTTTCCTTCGTGCTGCTAAGCCAGACATACAGAAAGAGAAGGCTTCAAGCGGATAACCTTGTTGATTAATTTTCTTGCTACAGCTTTGGAGGTGAATTGATTGCAAAAGTATAGTGACGGAAGTATTTATCTTAGCGCATATGCAAAATTACCTGCAGATATGCCGTCCGGAGAAGTGTATAAGGCGTTGGATATCGGATTAGTTGTTAATTACAGGACCGGTGAAGTTGAAGATGCATCGGTAACGTTGCTTACAAGTGAAGCAGTAAACTTCCTAAAACAGATTATAGTAGGATACAATATAAATGACAATACAATTGACCCATTGCTTAACAAGATAAAAAGCAGATATTTTGGGGCATCACAAAAGGCTGTCTGTGTTGCTTTAAGATTGATATATGAAAAATATGAAGATTTTAGAAAGGCAAATAAATAAAAGAGTATTCTTAATTATAAAAGATGAACTGTTTTGTTTGTGAATTGGTAGATACACTATCAGGTAGAGCAGATAAAATCCAGCTTGAACAGAAAATTTCTGTTTGCGCTGGATTTTTTTACTGGTTAAAGCAGGAAAGGAAATAATAACATGAGTTTAAACAAAGCACCTAAAAACAATGTTTTTTATAGGAATCAGAATTGGAATTATCCTAAAATAGAAAAAGGGGAAGGTATTTATCTCTATGATACGAATGGTAAAAAATACATAGATGCATGCTCTGGTTCGGCAGTTGCTAATATAGGACATGGAAACAAGGAAGTGGCAGCTTTTGCGAAAGAACAAATCGAGAGAATTGCCTTCACTCATCTTTCAAGATGGACTGTGGATTCCATTGAATTATGCGCAGAAAAGATTGCATCCTGGTGCCCGGGAGATTTAGATTATGCTTATTTTGTTTCAGGTGGTTCGGAAGCAACAGAGACAGCATTAAAAATGGCAAGACAATATTTCATTGAAAGAGATGGAAAGACATCAAAGTGGAAGGTTATTTCAAAATGGAATTCATTTCATGGTAATACGATAGGATCTTTATCTATGACGGGAATTACAGAAAGAAGAAGACTATATGACCCAATGTTGATTCAGTTTCCTAAGATACCTCAATTTTATCATTATAGAAATCAATGGGGCTGCGAGACGCTTACCGAAACAAGTATAAGAGCAGCACAGGAGTTGGAAAGAGAAATTTTGAGACAAGGTGCAGAGAATATTTCGGCTTTTATATCTGAACCAGTTGTTGGAGCAGCAGCACCAGGGATTCATCCTGAAGCTATTTATTTTAAAATGGTACGTGAAATCTGTGATAAGTATGACATCTTATTTATTATGGATGAGGTAATGTCAGGATGCGGTAGAACAGGGAAAAAAATGGCCAGCGAGCATTATGGAGTAATACCAGATATTATAACTGTTGCAAAGGGTATGAGCTGTGGTTACACCCCTATGGGTGCTGCGGTTGCATCCAAAAAAGTTTTTGAAACGATAATGATAAATGGGAGCGGCAGCTTCGTTCATGGCCATACATATGCAGGGAATCCTTTATCATGTGGTATTTCTGCCAAGGTTATGCAAATCGTAGAAAGAGAAAAATATATTGAAAACGCAGCAATACAAGGCGAATATCTGATGAGTAAATTACAGGAATTATATGAATATCCGATCATTGGAGAAGTAAGAGGGGAAGGGCTGCTGCTAGGAATCGAGTTTGTAAAGGATCAAAAAACAAAGACAACTTTTGACTCTAGTGAAAACATCAAGATGAAACTTACGAATGCCTGCCTCGAAACGGGAGTTGTTTTATATCCAGGCGGTGGATCCGTGGATGGAGTTAGTGGAGACCACACACTTATTGCTCCTCCAATGAACATAACGAAAGATGAAGTTGATGAAATGTGTTATGCATTAGAAAAAGGAATAAAAAAAGTTTGTGATGATATTAAATAAAGGAGGAGCTGTGTGGACATGGAAAAATTAATTATTACGATCGCACATACAGGAAATATTCCAACAAAGGAAATGAATTCAAACACCCCTATTACAGTAGATGAGATTGTTCAAGATATTAAAAAATGTGCAGGCCTTGGAGCTGCAGTTGCTCATATTCACGTAAGAGATGAGAAGGGTTACCCTACAAGTGATAGAAACAAATTTAAAGAAGTTATTGATAGGTTAGATAGAGAAAATGTTAATATTATAAGACAATTGTCAACAGGAGCAAGAGGCGGCGAAAACTCAGTGGAATGGAGAGGTCAAATGCTTGATCTTAATGTTCAAATGGCAAGCTTAGCGACTGGGTCTTCAAATTTCCCGGTTGGTATCAATGCGAATGCGCCGGACTTAATAGAGGCTCTTGCCACAAAGATGTTTGATAACCGGATAAAACCAGAAATTGAAGTATTTGATGTAGCAATGATATCCAATGCAACCTATTTAATGAAAAAAGGAATTTTAAAAAAGCCTTTACATTTTAATCTAGTCTTAAATGTACCGGGTTCAATACAGGGAACTCCTAAAAATTTAATGTTCATGGTTGAAAGTTTGCCGGAAGGATCAACATGGACTATTACAGCCATAGGTAAATCTCATGTGCCACTTATAACTATGGCTATGGTGCTAGGTGGTCATATCAGAACAGGGCTTGAAGATGTAGTTGAATATGAGAAAGGTGTACCCGCAAGCAATACGATGCTTATCGATCGTGTTAATAGAATTGCATCATCTGTAGGCCGTAAAATAGCAACGCCAGAAGAAGCAAGGGAAATATTAGGTATATAGGGTGAAATGAAATGATAGACAAAATAAAAACTGCAAAAGAAGCAGTAGCAAGCATAAGTGATGGAGCATCTATTATGGTTGGTGGCTTCATGGCTACTGGGACACCAGAGATTCTCATCGATGCCCTGGTTGAAAAGGGAGTAAAGAATTTAACTATCATATGCAATGATTCCGGAGTACCAGGAAGAGGAGTTGGAAAGCTTCTCACAAATGGTCAAATTAAGACCCTGATAGCATCTCACGTAGGTTTAAACCCTGAGGTTGCTCAGCGAATGAATACGGATGTTAAAGAAGATAAGCTTGAATGTATTTTGGTACCTCAAGGCACCTTGGTAGAGAGAATCAGAGCTGCCGGAGCTGGACTTGGAGGATTCTTAACACCAACAGGAGTAGGAACCATTGTAGCGGAAGGAAAGACTGTAATCAACGTAGATGGTAGAGATTATCTCTTAGAAAAGCCACTCAAGGCAGATTACGCATTTATAAGAGGATCTGTAACAGACGAATTTGGTAATACAATTTACAACCAGGCAACCAGAAATTTTAATCCGATGATGGCAACAGCAGCAGGGCATGTAATAGTTGGAACCTGTGAAATCGTAGCGGTTGGGGAAATTTATCCAAATATTGTAGTAACCTCTGGAATCTTCGTAGATGCAATTGTAGGAGGTGAAACCCCATGGCAGATATAAAAGAAATCATAGCAGCAAGAGTTGCAAAGGAACTTAAGGATGGAGATGTAGTAAACCTCGGGATAGGGCTCCCTACTATGGTAGGAAACTTCATACCAGAAGGTATGCATATTACATTACAATCTGAAAATGGATTTTTGGGACTTGGTCCTGCCCCAGAACCAGGAAACGAAGCGATAGATTTAGTAAATGCAGGAGCACAGTATGTAACAGTAAAACCTGGAGCTATGTTCTTTGACAGTGCAACATCATTCGGCATCATTAGAGGCGGTCACGTAGATGCTACAGTTCTAGGCGCCCTTGAGGTGGATTGTCATGGTAATATAGCAAACTGGATCGTACCTGGCAAAATGGTCCCTGGTATGGGTGGTGCGATGGACCTGGTAGTAGGTGCAAAGAAGGTTATTATAGCAATGCAGCATACAAACAAGGGTAAGCACAAAATCCTTGGGCAGTGTACACTACCTTACACTGCAGTTAATGTTGTTGATATGATAGTAACTGAAATGGGAGTTATGGTAGTAACGAAAGAAGGAATCACGCTAAAAGAGCTACACCCAGACTATACTGTAGAACAAGTTCAAGAGGCTACTGAATGCAAATTAATCATCAGTACTGATTTAAAGGAAATGATTTAGTTGTTGAAACATAAGCGAAATATATAAAACATAGTCTAGATAAGCCAGGGACCCTCCTCCCCTTGGCTTATTTTAATCCATCAGTTCTTTTTCTTCCTGCTTTGCATACGGATTGTATAAGGCGCTCTGCGTCTTACGTTTTGAAGGAGGTGTCACCCTATGGTAAGTATAGAAGGACTAACCGGGCGAGTGATCCTGCAAGGCTCACTCGGATATGACGAAGCAAGACAAAACTATAACGGCCGCTTTAACAAATTTCCCAAAATAATCGTTTACTGTGAGGTTGCGCAGGATGTTGTCAACGCAATCCTATGGGTACGTAAGTACCGGCTTCCTTTTCGCATACGCGACGGCGGGCATAGCTATGAAGCCTTTTCCCTGGTCAACGGCGGTCTCGTTATTGATGTTAGCAGACTGCAAAATCTGCAAATCAATAAGGAGGATGGAACGGTGCAGATCGGTGCGGGAGTCCGTTTGCTGCCATTGTACGAAGCACTCTGGAATCAAAGGGTGACCATCCCAGGCGGGACTTGTCCGACCGTCGGTATATCCGGATTAACGCTCGGAGGAGGATACGGTTTTTTGTCCAGGCAATTGGGAATGACCTGCGATAACCTGCTCGAGGTGGAAATGGTTACGGCGCAGGGAAAGATTATCCGGTCGAATCAAGATCAGCACCCCGATCTGTTTTGGGCTTGCCGCGGCGGAGGTGATGGCAGCTTTGGTGTCTTTACATCTTATACCTTTCGTGTGCATCCCATCGAGAATGTTGCTCGCTACAGAATCACGTGGGACTTTGCCGATCTCAAAAAAGTGGTGCGCTATTGGCAGATGTGGGCGCCTCATGCCGATGACCGGCTGACCTCTTCGCTGTTACTTCCTTCGCAAAACCAGGGCGATCTCCGTTCCAACGGCGTATTTATCGGCTCGGAAGAAGAACTTCGATGGATTCTTAGTCCTCTGCAAGAGGCGATTCAGCCCAAGACTGCGGAGTTCCACTCCACTACTTGGATTGAAGCGGTACGCCTATTTGCAGGACCACCGGTAAAACAAGAATTATTTAAAAATTCTTCCGTCTATGCCTATGAACCTCTGTCGGATGCGGCGTTGGACGTTTTGATCCATAACTTGCAAGCTGCTCCCGGCTCCGCGAATGTGGTCTCGTTTGATGCCTATGGCGGTTCAATAGGTTTAGTACCCACAAATGCAACGGCATTTGTACACCGCAAAGCCTTGTTCGCGATTCAATACCAATCGTATTGGGCCAAGGATGAAGAAGCAGATAAAAATATCCAATGGATCGAACGATTCCGTAAATCCATGCTCCCCTATACGCGCGGTGCATATCGCAACTACTGCGACTCCATGATTCCTGATTGGCCTACTGCATACTTCGGAGAAAACTTAGCGCGACTGAAGATGGTCAAACAAAGGTACGATCCCGAGAATTTATTCCACTTCGAACAAAGCATTCCAATCTATTAATCACTCGGTCTAAAGTAATAGTGAGGTGTTTAAATTGTTAATTTACGAATGGGGAATTGACTCCGCTGAGAATGTCACGGAAGACTTATTTCAATGTGTGATACGCAGTTTTGGATATCCAAGATTCTGGGGAAGATACCTGGTAAGAGTTCCTGGTATTTCGGAAGGGTTAACAAAACAGGAGATCTCCTTTATTCGAAATAAAGGTGTAAAATTATTGCCTATTTATAATTCGTTTCAAGAGGCAAAAGGATATTGGCAAGGAAGAGCAGCTGCAGATAACGCGGTATTTCATGCTCGAGAACTTGGAATACCAAAAGGAATCCCATTATTTGCAAATGTAGAACAATTTTTTCAAATTGATGAGGAGTGGATTCAGGGCTGGACGGAAGCGCTGGTTACAAGTGGATATAAAAGTGGGATTTACAATGATCCGGTGGCAGGTAATTTTAATAAAGCGTTTTGTAATGCAGTAAAAGAAAATGAAAATGTAAAAATATATAATATATTATGGAGTGCTCAGCCGGAACTGGAACAGAGCGGTCCTCAGAATCCGCCAAATTACAATCCGAAAGCCCCTGATTGCGGTGGAAACGTATGGGCATGGCAATACAGTCGAAAGATAACGCAGTGCCCAATTGATACAAATTTAGCCCATATTAGCTTAGTAAATATTCTATGGTAAGTTGAAACGGCCTGTTTGACAGAATAGGTCAAACTTTTTTGGGCAGAATATTGACAAACTGCACAAATTTGTAATACAATGTATTACAAAGAAAGGAGGGGTTTTATGACGATCTCTTTAAGGTTGAGCGATGAGGAAACATCTTTGATTAAAAGTTACGCTAAGATAAAAAAGGTATCCGTATCCGAGCTTATCAGAAATGCGGTAATGGAGCAGATCGAGGACGAGTACGATCTTAAGGCATATGAAAAAGCGATGGAGGAATACAAGAAAAATCCGGTCACTTATTCCCTTGATGAAGTTGAGAAGGAATTAGGGTTAAAGTGATGTATCGAGTAGTATTTACAGACGTGGCGATAAAAGAACTGAAGAAGCTGGATCGGCATACGGCCCTTTTAATTATAGCATGGGTACGGAAAAACTTAGAAGGATGCTCAAATCCACGTGCATTCGGGAAAGGACTTACAGTGAATCGCAGTGGTCAATGGCGGTATCGCATAGGCGATTACCGCTTGATCGCTGATATTTCGGATGAAACAATCACAATCTTGGTTTTAAGTGTCGGACATCGCAAGGATGTTTACATATAATGTATCTGATCTTTATATTTTTCAAAAAGAATATTATTAAATTCAGAACCGCCGTCCACGTTTGCACTGTGGAAGATAGGCGGTTCGATTCCCATCTCCAACAGATATTCCACCGTTCGGATCAGCAGCATATTAACAATGGTACAGCCTACCACACTGGAGGTAGGCGCGATTTTCTGCTGCATCCCATCCAGCATCATACTGGAATCTTCAAAATCTCCGCAGTTATCAATGACAATGTCACATACATCACAGAGTTTTTTTCCGCTCTTGTGACGGGAGGTGACTGCTTTCGTATAGGTCATGTTTGTGATACCGATGGTGAAAATACCAAGTTTTTTCGCTTCCATGGCCATTTCTATGGCTGCGGTATTTCGCCCCGAAACGGAGTGGAGAATCAGAACATCGCCCTCTTTTATTGGCGTATTGCTCAGAATGATAGCTGGGTACCCATCCAGCTTTTCCATTGCACTGGTCTGTATAACAGGCCGGGTATTCAGCATAAATTCCGAAGGGAGGATGGCATTCAGGACAGCCAATCCGCCTGTACGGTAAAACATTTCCTGTGCGAGGATCCCTGCGTGAGAAGCGCCAAATATAAAGACAGAATGTTTATCTTTAACAGCATTTGCTATTTCCATGCCGCTTCGGTCGATTTCCTCCCATTGTGCTTCTTCAACCTTCTTCATGATGGTGATCAAATGATTTACATAGTCAAAGCATTTACTTTTCTTGTTCATTATTATTACTCCCCCTTTATATGCTGATAAAACATGGCTCTATCATGATAGGAATCCAGCTGCTGCAGCATTTCTTCGGTGCTGATGATATTCATGAGCTTCAATATGAGATTGGCATCCTCCGGGCTGTTCGTCGAACCGAAACATATGATATATCTGACCGGATCATTGGTTTTGTGGCCGAAGCATACCGGAGTACGCAGACGGACGATTGATATTTCAAACCGCTTGACGCCGTCTCCCGGCCCGGCGTGCGCCAAGGCAACTCCCGGGCAGAAGACAAAGTAAGCGCCGTTGGCGATTGCTGATTTTTCGATTGCCTGTATGTATTGCTCTGTTATGCTGCCGCTGTCCAACAGGGGAGCAGCCGCCAGTCTGATCCCCTCTCTCCAATCTGAGCAGCTTATATCCAAGGAAATATTAGCTTCCGGCATGACCTGCTCCAGACGTTTCATATGATTGGTTGAAATGGAATCGCTTTTTCTGGTGTACTGCATTTTTGACAGAATATTTTTCTTCTTATCCTTTTTTATATTGAGAAGGATCCGCTGCAAGCCGAGGATATCGCTATCTTTCAGCATGGGGGACACTTTGATCCAATTACCGGTCGTGTTTGGAAGGTTAATTGTAGATACAATTAAATCATAGTCGAAACGTTTGATCGTGTCGGCAAGCTTATGGGAAGAGGTTGAGGCCAGAATTTTGAGATTGAAATTAGCTTTCAATTGCTCCACGAGGAAATTTGCCGTGCCGATTCCACTGTGGCATACAACGATCGCTTTTGGTATCGTATCATCCTCGAAGTGCCGTTCTATACTGACTGCGATATACAGGATAATATATGCGATCTCATCGTCGCTGAACCGATAGCCGAAGTGATCCTCAAGAAAACTGCAATTCTTTAATATCAATTGATAATAGGCCTGATACTCGTTTATAATCTGATCCCGAAATTCATTATGCAATAAGATCCCGTTTTTATATGCCTTTCTCATGTCTTTCAGATGATTGCTAAGCTGTACGATAAGCAGGCTGTCATCGGAAAGCGGAATGGAAAGTTCTCTCCCGATCTTATCCAAGAAATTATTTAAAACAATATGCGTCTGCATACAAGAGTTATCTTCAATAAATTTAATATTGTAAAAATGGCATTCGTAAAGCTTATGGGCGAAATATGCTAGTTCGCTTTCCGGAAAGGAATAGTCCTGCGTATTTTTAATGGATTCCAATATATATCTTGCGATATTATAAACGCTTAGCTTTTTCACGGATTCCAATTCGTATGCGTCGGGAATGATGACGAATCCCTTGGAAATACGAGCTGCCATCAGGGTCAGATTAAATAGAATTTCCTCAAAAGATGCATCGGAAACAGAGATACCGAAATAATCCTCTGCTCTGCGAAGTATGTCTGAAAAATCCTCGAAAAGCAAGTCTTTGAAATACGTCTCGTTGATAAAAAACTCATAGATATTGACCTTATTGGTGTTGAAAAGGAAGGTGTCGGTCAAATTAAAAACGATCTTTGATATTAATTCCCGTCTGTCCTTCTCCCCGGCGATCAGGAGGTAGCCATGATTCGTAGATGTTTTGAAGGTTATATTGTACCGTGTTACAAACAGACGTACCTGCTCTATGTCCTTGATAATGGTCACCCGGCTGGCATTAAACTGCTTTTCCAGAGAAGAAAGTGTACAGGCTTCTTCGGAAAGCAGGAGCTTCAAGGTGATGATACAGATGCGTTCTTCGGAGGATAGTTTATATAGATAGAAATCCTTATCGATCAGATGAGAAGTGATAAATTCACCCTCGCTGTCATCACCTGCAAATGCAATTCCTTTGTTTGTTATTTTTATCAGATGGGTCAGGGAATGATCCGATAAAAAATGAGAGATATCCTGCATGTAATTGCGTATAGACCGGGTGCTTACCGATAAAAGGCATGCGAGATCTTCATATTTAAAATTCTGCCCGGGTGAATTGATCAATATGGTTATTAATTCGCTCGTTTTTTTATTCATTAAAATCACACATCCTTCTTATCCATAATACTATTTTAACTAGTCTTTATGATCTTATAAAGTTAAATTTGCTTCCAGAATGTATGAAATAAAGTGTACTATGAACCGATTGCCTGAAATGATAGGATGAATTATAAAATTCAGACTTCAAAGGAGGGTTGTTTTCTTGGAAGAAATAATCCAAAAGGCTCATATACGAGTAAGAGAATATGCGGAATCCTGGGAAGATGCAATCCGAAAGGCGGGCAATGTTCTAATTGACGCCGGGAGCATCAAGCCGGAATATGTTGACTACATGATTGAATCGGTAAAGGAATATGGCCCCTATGTTGTCATATCGCCAAAGCTGGCAATCGCTCATGCAGCACCCGGCAAGGGAGTTCTCCGCAATGATATGTCACTGATCACTTTATCTTCACCAGTGAATTTTGGTTCGGCAAATGATCCAGTTTCTGTTATTTTGTGCTTTGGATGTACGGATCCGAATTCACATCTGGATCGATTAACCAGGATTGCAGAATTACTGTCAAAAGAATCACGTATCAGTGAATTAGCTGATGCCGAAACAGTAGACGATGTCATCAAAGTATTGAACAACTGACATAACCGATGACATTGCTGTAAAAAAGAAAGGAGGTTTCAAATGGGAGTTAAGAAAATTCAGGCAGTATGCGGTTTCGGTTGTGGTTCCTCTCTTTTCTTGAGAATGAAAATGCAGGACATTCTCAAAGAACAAAACCTGGAAGCAGAAGTTTTCTGCGGAGACATCGGTACCTGTACTTCGGTACAGTGCGACGCCATCTTTACATCAGCGGAGCTTGCAGAACAAATTATGAAACGGACCACCATTCCAGTCATATCAATATCCAATTTTATGAATAAAGCAGAGATCCAGGAAAAAACGCTATCATTTTTAACAAAATAAATTAAATTATATTAAAGGAGGGTAACCATGGGAGTGCTTAATTTTATTATTAACGAAATTTTTGGTCAGGGTGCAATTTTCTTAGCATTAATAGCATTCATCGGCCTGATACTTCAGAAAAAATCTTTCAATGAAATCGTACGCGGCACATTGATGACAGCCATTGGCTTCTTTATTCTTTCACAGGGAACCGGAATCATCGTTACGAGATCTATTGATGGTTTATCAGGTGCGTTCAATACGATGATGCCTGCTGCAAATGCTTCTGCAGACATCGATATGTCTGTTTATGGGACTCAGATCGGTATTGTAATGCTGGCTGCTTTTGCATTTAATTTGTTATTTGCACGTTTTACAAGATGGAAATCTATATTTCTGACAGGTCACATGCTGTACTGGTTCCCATATGTTTTCATTGCGGCGGGCGTGGACGCAGGCCTTAGCGGGGTTAAACTGGTTGTTCTGGCTGCTGTCTTTACCGCGGCTTATATGGTCATTTCTCCAAATCTAATGAGACCTCTGGTCAAAGAGGTTACCGGAGATGATAGCTTTACAATCGGCCATCCGACAACAATTCTTTCCGTCATTTCCGGTTATTTGGGCAAATTGATCGGAAATAAAGCGCATTCGACGGAAGATCTTAAATTCCCTAAAGGTCTCGGCTTCCTGCGGGAGGTTTCCATCACAGGCTCTATTGTTATCTGCATTACATACATCGTTATGTATTTCATACTGCTTTCAAAAAATTTAACTCCGGGTGAGGTTTGGGGTTATGCCGGCGGCACTACAGGAGCTTTTACCTATATCTTTACAAAGGCCATCTTCTTCGGTGTCGGTATTACAGTGATGCTTCTTGGTGTTCGTATGATGATTGCGGAAATTGTGCCGGCGTTCAAGGGTATTGCTGATAAGGTTGTGCCAGGTGCAATTCCTGCTTTGGATTGTCCGGTTATCTTCAGCTATGCACCGAACGCGCTCCTCATCGGATTTCTTGTGGCTATGATCACTTCCACCATTACGATCATCCTTACGGCAGGAATGTTCCCATCGGTTATTATTCCGCTGACGGTCACCTGTTTCTTTGAAATCGGAACCGCATCCATAATCGGTAATGCTACCGGCGGGGTACGAGGTTCTATCGTGGGAGCCGCGTTAAGCGGAGTCATCATGATATTCCTTGTAGGATTCGGATCTTATTTCTTTGGTAATACGATCAACAACTGGATGCTGGTCTACGGAGGACAGGACTTCTCTTTCTGGGGAATTATCGAAGGACTCGTTGCAAGACTGATCATCTAAATCTAATATCACGGAATCGAAACGACCAGACTTTAATCGGTGCAGGACAATGTGCGATCCTGCACCGATATTAGCTTTTAACAGACTGTTTTTGCGATAAGGGAGGGGAAAAGTATTGAAAAGTTTTAAATATGTGATCAAAGAAAATGTGGGGATCCATGCAAGGCCGGCCAGTCTGTTGGTGAAAGAAGCCGCCTCGTTTGCAAGTACAGTTACCATTGATAGCGAAGGAAAAAAAGCAGATGTAAAAAGACTGTTGGCTTTAATGGCGTTGGGAGTAAAATGCGGCCAGAAGGTAACCTTTTTCATAGAAGGTGAAGACGAGGATGCCGCCGTCAAAGCGTTGGAGAATTTTTGCAGCCGCAATTTATAATAGCAAGGGGATTTGATTATGATAAAGTATCCTGGAAAATCCATAAATCAAGGAATAGTAGCCGGGAAAATAAAATTATATCGAAAAAAAGAGCATTCCGTTAGGCAAGAGCACGTTTGCAATTCGGAAAATGAAATATATCGTTTTGAGAATTCAAAAATAGAAGCAAAAAAACAATTGCTGGAGCTGTATGAAAAAGCTATGGATACAGTGGGAAAAGACAGTGCATCAATCTTTGAGATGCATGAAGTCATGCTTGAGGATTTGGATTATTCGGATTCTGTTTATAATATGATCAATACAGAAAAGACAAGTGCAGAATATGCCGTATTAGCTACCGGCAATCACTTTTCCTCTATTTTTTCCGGGATGGAAGATGATTATATAAGAGAGCGATCGATCGATATTAAAGATATAACAGATAGGTTATTGTCCTGCCTGAAAAAAAGCGAGACGGAGGGATTTGAACTGGAAGAGCCGACAATTCTTTTGGCGGAAGATTTAACGCCGAGTGAAACCATACAGTTCGATAGGGAAAAGGTTCTCGGGTTTATCACACGACAGGGATCGGCCAATTCCCATACTGCAATTCTGGCGCGCATGATGAACATACCCGCCTTGGTCATTCCAAATATTCCATTGAATGATGAATTGGATCATCGAGAAGCAATTCTTGACGGGAACAAAGGAGAATTGATCATCGACCCTGATGAAGCGGTTCTTTCCGAAATGAAAAAAGCTAAGCTTAAAGAGGAACAGAAAACGGAAAGCTGCCGTGCCTATATTGGAAGAGACAGTATAACGATGGACGGGAGAAGGATCAATGTTTATGCGAACATAGGAAATGTGACAGACCTTTCTGCTGTAATTCAGAATGATGCCGATGGCATCGGACTTTTTCGAAGTGAGTTTTTGTTTTTAGGAAGGAATACCTATCCCACTGAAGAAGAGCAGTTTCAGGCCTATAAGCAGGCAGCTGAGACCATGGCAGGCAAGAAGGTAATCATTCGAACGCTGGACATAGGAGCAGACAAATACGTTCCTTATTTCAATCTGGGCAGGGAAGAAAATCCGGCGATGGGATACCGTGCTATCAGGATTTGCCTGACCCGGCAGGAGCTTTTTAAAACCCAGCTTCGAGCGATATACAGAGCAAGTGCCTTCGGCAACTTGGCGATTATGTATCCTATGATAATATCTGTCTCGGAAGTGAAGCAGATTCGGAAAATCACCGAAGACGTAAAAGCTGAATTGATGAAATGTGAGATAGCCTATAAAGAAATTGAACAGGGTGTGATGATTGAAACACCGGCATCGGTTATGATCAGCGATGATTTGGCAAAGGAAGTGGATTTTTTAAGCATTGGAACGAATGATTTAACCCAATATACTTTGGCGATTGACCGGCAAAACGACAAGCTGGATGATTTTTATGATCCCCATCATCCGGCAGTTTTAAAGATGATTCAAATGGTGATTGAAAATGGACACAAAGAGGGCTGCTGGGTTGGAATTTGCGGAGAATTGGGCGCGGATACCACGTTGACACGAACATTTATTAAAATGGGAATTGATGAGTTATCCGTTTCGCCGGCATTTGTACTTCCGATTCGGAGGATTATTAATCATTTTTAAGGAGCCAAACAATATATGCAACAGATTTTTACATCTGTTGCTTTTTTATGGCGCAATGCAATAGCGGGTCACAAAGTGAAAATTCGCGCATTGGTGTAATATTAAGCTAAATGTCTAATAATGTCGAATTAAATTCGTTGTATAATAAAATTTATCAATTTATGATGGATTTAAGGAGGAATGCTTTTATAAGCAAATATTGAACTCCTAGGAAGAGAGGTATTACCGAATGGCTGTTTATTTAATTTCTTATGAACCGCATGATAAGAAGAACTATGACATTATGAAGGAACGTATCAGCAAACTGGGTGACAGCATAAGGCCATTAACGTCACTTTGGCTCGTCAACACAACCTTGAGCTTTAATGAGCTGCATAATCATGTTATTGCAGTGGCTGAAAGGTACGACATGTTTTATATCACGTGGCGGACAACAGTATCCGAAGCTGCATTGGGAATGATATTAAAATGTTTGAATAATAGGGTTAGATAGGGGTCTGGATCGTCCAGCCCCTTTTGATTACTTAACCTCCATGACAAAAAATGTAATGTCGTCCCGAAGTTTACTATTTTCAATGAATTGAAATACATGTTCAGAGATACTTTTCGTTAACTGGAAAGCATTCAGATGTCTGTTCTTTTGTAACAGCGATTTCAATCTCAAATCGGAATAGACTTTCTTATCCTGATTTTCAGCTTCTATCAAGCCATCTGTATAGAATAATACCTTGTCCCCCTTATTCAGCTTGACTGTTGAGTTGTAATATTCAACAGGATGACTATCTGGAAATTTGCAGATAGGAAAGCCCTTAATGATCAATTCTGACACTTCACCTGAATTACTTACGATCATAGGGGGTACGTTCAGGCCTGCCGATGAAAAGGTAAATTCCAATGTTGAAAGGTCGAAAATACCATAAAGCATGACGATATATACCTCGCTTTTGAAATCAGTCTGGTTAAAGTCAAAATAGAGATTTGCCAATGCCTCGGATGGAAGAAGTGCCTCCTTTATGCCCTGAGCATTTTCCTTTCTCGTCTTCATACTTTGGTTCAAAAAAACGGTCAGCATGGCAGCAGATACACCATGCCCCGACACATCTCCGATGTACATGCCTACTTTTGTTTCATCGATCTTGAAAACATTATAAAAATCTCCGCCCACCCGTTCTGCTGGGAAATAGCATGCTTCAAACGCTGCCCTTTGATAATCCGGCAGATTTTTAGGAAGCATCGACATCTGGATATCCCTGGCATATTCCAGATCATCCAGCAGCTTTTGATGTATTTCGTTTATTTGTTCCGTTCTTTGCTCAACGATCTTGTCCAGGTTGTCAGCATAATTCTTAACTTCTTCATTTGCTATTGAAAGATCTAAATACGGCTGCTTAATATTTTGGATAAATACAACTCTGAAAATAATGAAATACATCACGAATTTGAGCAGATGACCAAGGAAATTATAAACACCATATACATCAATGTATAGGGTAAAAGACAGTTCGCTGAAAATACCAATTAGAAGTGCACAAGAAAGCACAATGAGAAGCGAATCAAGACTTTTTCTATACTCGTTAAGCAATGCGATTATTGCGATCAGCATAAATAACATTACTACAACCTCAAGGATTATCTTCGTATCGGTCAAGCCTTTTCCCTCTATATACATCTGCGGAAGCGATTCCGGGTAATAGGTAACCAGGACGAGAATAAAAAAGCTGATCACTATTGGCAGAATAAAGCATATGACTTTATTAAACTTAAAATTTATTCTGGCAGGTATGGAGCTGGCAGCTAATAATCCAAAGCCTCCAATTAATCTGGCAATGATCCAAAATGTTGTAGCCCGATTGGAGGTTGTATAGGGAATTAAGAAGTCAGGCATTCCTTTAAAGCTTAATGTGTGAAAGAAGTCTATAAAGCTCATAAGAAGAAGCATGCTGCCAAGGATTAAATATCGAAAATTTTGTTTTTGTTCAAAGGAATAATAGGAAACACAGAAGATGCAAATAGCGATAATTATACTTGAAAGTTCAAAAAGGTTATGCCAAACATTATAGGAGGTTATATCTAATAATTTGATAAAGATGCTCTGAAAAAAAGGAGCACACGTTAACATGAGGGACATGAATAAGGCGGTGGTCAGAAGGATAATATATTGCTTATTATTTCTGTAAAAGTTGCTCAATTAAAACCCCCCCCCCATTTTAACCTCAAATATTTGATAATATTTCTATAGTTTGTATCGGGATTAGTGATTACATTATTTTCACATTTTGTTTGATTTAGTAATATTTTATCATTTTATATACTATAATACAAGAGCAAACCCGTATGGGTTTGCTCTCTTCTGTATTCTTTGATTAGTTTCAGGGTTGAGGGTAGACGTTAAAATATTAACTCCATTTCATATAATATGAAGTCAAACTGTAAAGGGTTAAGATTCAAAGTACCTGTGATGGTAATAGAAAAAGATAGCAAAACCATTCAGCTTTGCTATCTTAATTTATTCAGTCCATTCTTATTCGACGATGACTTTACCTTTCATATACGGATGCGGGGTACAAATATAGTCATAAGTACCTGCTTCATCGAATTGCTGTTGAAAGGTTTCATCTTTGCCAAAAAGGCCGCTGTCAAAGGAATCACCTGTTGCGGTATGCTTAACACGATCCTTATTGATCCAAGTAATCGTTTCACCGCTCTTTATCGTTATCTCTGCAGGCTGATACTGATAATCTTCAATGATTACCGTATATTCGTCAGGCGGCACGGAGGGCTCCTCATCCTTTGCCGCACCGCATCCGCTGATGCCGATCATAAGCACGATCACAATCAAGCTGATCAATAACTGCTTTGTTTTGTTCATATACACATCCTCCTGTAAAACCGGTTAAAGATTGATAAAAACATGGTCAATATTATAATGTTAAGAAACTATTATTTAATCCGATGGCTATAAATCCGTGGAGAATAGCCAGCAATAAGATCACATATCCCCCGATGCGATGCCATTTAAAAGGAACCTTCAAGATTCTTTTGGCTACAACAATCTGAAAAATAACCAAAAGGAACAATATTATCCCCAACCAAAGATGGAGAGGCTGCCCTAATATTATGGGAATTCTCATACTCTTAACCTCTTATTTTCTTAATTATTAGTATTGGCTGTACTTTTATAATCTTACCAGTTTGTACCCTTGAATTACATTTTTTAAACTTACACATCATCCATTTTTTTCCTCAGGTTAAGGCAATCAATTATACAGATCGAGTATTTTATGTTATTATTGTCATGAAAAGATAGGGGGTAGGATACGATGAAAAATGATTTGCGGAAGATGGTTTTGGAAATGGGTGCTGATCTATGCGGATTTGCCGCTGAGGACAGGTTTAAGGATGCTCCCGATGGATTTCATCCAACTGATTTATACAAAGATTGCAGGTCAGTTATCGTATTTGGCATATCGATTCCAAAGGGGTTGGCATATGTCGAACCGAGACTGATTTATGGACATTATAATTATTTCACCTGCCCTGAGGTCGACCGAGTCGCAGTAAATACAGCGAAGCTGATTGAAAATCAATACGGCGGAATTGCAGTTCCTCTTCCCTGTGATGGTCCTTATGAATATTGGGATGCCGAACAGATGGAAGGAAGAGGATTGCTGTCGATGAAACATGCTGCCGTACAGGCCGGGCTAGGTACATTGGGGAAGAATACGCTGCTAATGAATAAGGAATATGGGAACCGGTTGACGATCGGCGTTGTATTGACAAATTTGTCGATCGCGTCGGATGAATTGGCAGACAGCATCTGCATTGAAGGCTGCAGACTCTGTATTGATAGCTGCCCTGTGGGGGCATTAAATGGAGAAAGCGTTAAGCAAAAAGCATGCAGACCGAATGTTTATGGGAAGACAAAGCGCGGATTTGATACTGTTGATTGCAATCAGTGCAGAATGATATGCCCGAGAAGGTTTGGGGTTACGACACTCTAGCCAGCATGCACAAAAATCATAGGTTCATAGTATAAACCGAAGGAGGTATCATCTTATGCCTACGGTTTACTTGGATCCTTCCACCGATGAAAACAATGAATTTGAAGGGGGGAGGTACGGAAGAAGAATACATGAACCTGATTGCGGACGCACTGGTGCCGTACTTAAGTGCTATGGGAATCATGACGGCCAGAAATGATCCCGGCGATACGGAAACTCAGGCCATTGACAAATCCAATGCCGGCAATTACGATCTGCATCTGTCACTCCGTGCATTCGCGAGACCACCGGAACAGCGGGGCGAAAATATTTATTATTTTACTTACAGAGAGGAAGCGGAGCGGATCGCTTTTTACATCGCCAGAAGTCTCAAGACAAGGTATCCGCTGCCCGATTTCGTTACCATGATACCTACCATTGCGCCTCAAGTACTAAGGAGAACGAGAGAGGTGTCCGTACTGGCAGATCTGGGCAACAGTAAAAATGAAGAGGATGCACAATGGATCAGAGATAATATATTCCTGATCGCCAGAAGACTGATGATCGCGATTGGACTATACTTTGGGATATTACAAGATTAATGAGGCGTTAAGCGAATGCTTACGCCTCATTGATAACTTGCGCAAATTGATCCATACGGCTCTCCGATACGTTGGACATATCCGATTCAACCTTTGCAACCATCTTGATGATCTTTTTCTCCATGAAGTTCATTTTGCTTAAGACGATTTTTCCTCCGAAGCTTTCCTTAACAAGCGCTGAATTCAGAAGCTCCTGAGGGAAAGAAGCGTCAACCTGCTTTTTCGCTGCTTCACCTTCACTTGTTCCGCAAATAAAAAGACCAAGCTTTTTCCCTTTCAGTATGCTTTCATTTTTAGAATAGAAGTCCTTGACTTCCTTTTGGATATGTCCTGCATAGATCGAGCCGCCCAGGACTATTTTGTCGTAGGAATCGAGGTCGATTTGCTTTTTCTCTTTCAGATTCCACAAGTCGGCGCCATCTTTCATTTTATCGGCCAAGGTTTTGGCGCATTCCTCCGCACAGCCATGTTTGCTGGCATAGGCAATTAATACTTTACTCATTCGATTGTCCCCTTTCGTTTCATTACATTTTTTAAAGGTTGGGCTTCCGTCTGATGGAAAGCCATTCTCACTACGGTTTCAGTGAATCGGTCGATCAATTGCTTTCTATGATTTTCACCGATATCTTTTTCTAAAATAAGCTTGATTATGAGTCCTAATGTAGAAGCGGCTATGATCTGGGCGGTCATTTCGATTTCACCGTCTGATACACTCTGCCCGGCGCAGATTTCCGCTACTGCTTTTGTCAGGATTTTGAGTGCCGGCTTTTCCTCTGCAGCACCCGCATACAGATAAGCGGTAAAGTCTTGAACTTCAGGTGACTTGTTCAATTGAACCGCCAGAAATTGGTCCGGATTTACCAGCGCAGTGTCGATGTATTTTCTGGTCAGGTTCTTTAGTCTAGTTTGCGGTGACCCCACTTGTGTTTGGCCCTCCGCCAGGGCGGACATCAGATTTTGGTAACCCTGACGCAGGATCTGGCTGAGGATTTCATCTTTATTGCTAAAATAATGGTAGATGATCGCAGGGGAATATTCGATCTGGTTTGCGATCTTTCGAACAGACAGCTTGTCATATCCCTCGGTGACGATGATATGCGCTGCAGCCTGCAGGATCAATTCCTTCATTTGTAGCTTCTCACGGTCTCGGCGGTCTTCAATCGTCATAGAAGTGTTCCCTTCTGATTAAACTATGTAAAATTATTGAACACTGTTAAGTTATTAATATAACCTGTCTTTTCCGGATTGTCAATTGAAACAATAAAAAACAATTGACAGAAGGAATAGGAAGTGATAGCTTATTATCAATATAGGAATGAACGTTCATTCCGAATAAGAAAAATTTGAAGCGGAAGGAAAGGGGGAAACCATGGATAAAAAGCAGGCTGCTTTGGAAGCGACACTTGAACTCATTGCTGAGCAAGGCTTCCACGGAACGCCGATGTCTCAGATCGCTCAAAAAGCCAATATTGGCGTCGGAACGATCTATCGGTATTTTACAGGCAAGGAAGAATTGATCAATGAATTGTACATTTTCATAAAAAAACGGATGGCCGATACGATCCTGAGAAACTATGGAAAAGACAAACCCGTGCAGGAAAGCTTTAAAGAAGTATTGAATGAGATCATCTGCTACATGGCCGCCCATCCGACGGAATTATCCTTTCATGAGCAGTATGCAAATTCGCCGCTGATTACACAGGCGACAAAAGAGCAGGGCGTTCAGATCATGGAACCGATTGAGGATTTGTTTCAGAGAGCCAGAGCGGAAAATCTGATGAAGGAACTTCCGGACGATATCCTCTTTACGATGGTGGCAGGCGCTGCTTTTTCTCTTGCAAAGCTTTATATTTCGGCAGGTATTCCTATTCAAGATGACATTTTGGCAGCAGAAACGGCCGCAATTTGGGATATGATCAAAAAATAGATTAAGAGGAGATTTGAAATGCAATACAGAGAGATGGGGAAAACAGGGGATCAGGTATCTATACTAGGCTATGGATGTATGAGATTTCCGAAAATTAATGGAAAAATCGATGAGGACAGAACAAGAAAACAAATCATTTCTGCAATCGAAAGAGGAGTCAATTATTTTGACACCGCTTATATGTATCCAAACAGTGAGGCGGTTCTCGGGAATATCCTGGCGGAAGGTTACCGTGAAAAGGTAATGATCGCATCGAAAATACCTCCGTTTATGGTCCATTCAAGAAAGGATATGGATACGGTGCTTGAAACGCAGCTGAAACGGCTGAAAACAAGCTACATCGACTACTATCTGATTCACTCAGTAACCACCAAGGAAGGCTGGGACAGAATGAAACAGCTGGGTGCAGTGGATTTTCTGGAAAAGGCGAAGGCTGCCGGAAAGATCAGACGAATCGGCTTTTCCTATCACGGAGAAGGCCATGATTTTAAAGATATCGTAGATGATTATCCGTGGGATTTTTGCCAGATCCAGTATAATTATATGGACGAAAACGCACAGGCCGGCAAAGAAGGACTTCTTTATGCCGCATCCAAAGGCCTGGGTGTCGCAGTTATGGAACCACTGCGGGGCGGTCTTCTGGCCGGTAACATGCCTCCGAAGATTGAAAAAATCTGGAGTGACGCCGGTATCGGGGGAACCCCTGCAGAGTGGGCGCTTCGTTGGGTATGGAATCATCCGCAGGTATCCGTCGTTCTGTCGGGGATGAATCAGGAGGATCAGCTCGAGGAAAATATACGGATCGCAGAGTCTGTCCGAACGAACTCACTGGCGGATGCGGAAGCGGAATGTATCGATAAGGTAAAAACGGCGCTGCAGGAAAAGATCAAGGTGGGCTGTACAGGCTGCGGTTACTGCATGCCATGCCCTGCCGGCGTGAA
Organism: uncultured Oscillospiraceae bacterium; assembly: GCA_964612345.1. Classification (GTDB taxonomy): domain Bacteria; phylum Bacillota; class Clostridia; order Peptostreptococcales; family Anaerovoracaceae; genus Anoxybacterium. The sequence continues at coordinate 27,949 of CAZTEH010000025.1, forward strand.
TATTCCGGTCTGCTTCAGTTATTATAATGACAAGTCGGTCTACGACGGAGATAAGTCTGTAAGCACCCACTATATTGGAATGCTTGGCGGAATGGATGGGGGAAAGCCATCCTATGCGTCGCTCTGCAAGGACTGCGGCAAATGTGAACGGCATTGTCCGCAGAGCCTGCCCATCAGAAAGCATCTGAAGGAAGTGTCAAAGGAGATGGAGCCGTTTTATTTCAAACCCATCGTCGGAATGGTAGGAGGATACTATAAAATCAGAGGCGTATTCAGCCATAAATAAGACAAGAACAGCTTGGAAGAGGGTCTACGGATCCTCTTTGTTTTCATTATGAAGGAAATATTGGTTTACTCATTATACTTTTTTACTAAACAGTGAGTGAAACTGACTCGATTTTACGAATAGGATTATGAAAGACGTTTTTCAAATACATTATTACAGTCTAAAGTCAAAAAGGATACGAGGAACACAGAATGAAAGAAATCAACGAAGAACGCATCCTGCTTATACTGAAGAAATCCCCGGGTGAAGGAATCAGTATGGCTCTGGATGCATATGGCGGTCCGGTTAAGACGATCTGCAAAAATATATTATTTGACTGCAGCCCGGAGGACATTGAGGAAGCGGTTGCTGACAGTTTCGTGAGACTTTGGGAATCCATAGACCGGTTCAAAGCCAACGAAGGCTATAGCTTGAAAAGCTTTCTGTACGGAATCACAAGACATACGGCCATTGACAAGCGCAGAGTCCTGAAGAAGGAGCCCTCAACACTTCCCGTGGAAGAAGTGGTCATGAAAGCCGATATCGACCTTGAATCTGATTTCGCGAGAAAGCTCAACGACAACATCGTTCACCATTCAGTAAACAGCATGGGAGAGCCCATGCGATCGGTTTTTATTCTTCGATATTTTTACTTTGAAAAGGTAAACGATATTGCTGGGAGACTGGGGATTTCCCGGAAAGTGGTTGAGAATCATCTGTACAGAGGGAAGAGCAAACTGAAATGGGAGCTTACGGAAAGGGGGATCCAGTATGAATAGCAGGAATGAAACCAATCAAAATAAAGGGGAATATAGAATAGATGAAATGTTCAGCGAGATTTATGAAACAGAAACCATGAATATGGAGGACGGCTCGGAACTTCTGCAGGAAGTGCTTACGGAGGAGGAAAAGACGAGAATTCTCAACCTTGCTCTGAAAAAGATCGATACGAGCCCAATACAAATCGAAAATGAAAGGCTCTATATGCCGACCGATCGGGCAAGAGGCAAAAAACGCAGAATTCTAATAGCCGTATTAATTGCAATGTTTGCGTTTGCAACGACAGCATTTGCAGCGGAGATATTCCAGTGGGACGCCAGGTTTTCCAACCATTTTGGAATTGAGGATCAAAACAGTGCGGAGCTTTCCAGGGGAGGCATGAACGTCGGAGTAAGTGCGGAGAATGACGGAGTAACCATTGAAGCGGTCCAGACTATCGGAGACGGGAACAATATGTACATTCTTTTGGATGTTACGGCACAGGAGGGGAAAACAATTTATCCGGATTCAGGCTTTGATATGATCTATCTTCGTGTGGATGGCGCTACGAGTATGGGCTACAGCTGCAATATGATTGATGACGATAATGAAAACGACAATAAGGCAACGTTTTTACTAGCCATGGAAGCGAACGAAAAAATCAATAACAAAAAAGTAAACCTCAAGTTTGAAAATCTAAGACATTACGTGATCGCAGACGGAGACTACACTTCCGACTTTGCAGGGGAGTGGGAGCTGGAATGGAAGCTGGATTACGAGGATATTTCCACAAAGTATGAAATAGGGAAAGAGTTGACGGTGAATGGGGAAACCGTTGATGTTGATTCCATATCCATTTCGCCCATAGCGTTAAACGTACAAATAAGCGGAAGCTATCTCAAGGAATATGATTCCGTTCCGAGAGAACCGGGAGAAGGGGACCTGATACAAATTACTGCAATCACCTTGAAGGATGGGACAGAGCTCACACAGGATGATGCAGCTTCATGGGGATGTTCCGTTAGAGGAACTGATTATGTGATGAATATGCAGATGAAGAAGCTCCTGAATGTGAATCAGGTAGAGAGTATCACCTTGAATGACACGGAGATTGCACTTCCCGTCCAATGATATTATAATTCTATTAACAGGAATTGAAAGAGGAGGAGTGCAAGTGAGAAGGTTTATCGTGGAAGATGAATTTTGGTCGGTATTTCCCGACGCAAGAATCGGAGCCATTGTATGTCATGGTATCGACAATTCGGTTAAGAATACGGAAAAGTATGAAGAAATGCTGCGGCTGGCTGAGAAAGAGGCGCATAAGTTCTTTGAAAAGGAAGAATTCAGCAGCAATCCGGTCATAGCGGTCTGGAGGGAGGCGTTCAAGCAGTTCAAAACAAAGAAGGGAGCAAGAGCTTCCATCGAAGCCCTGCTGAAAAGGGTGCAAAACGGCAATCAAATCGGGAACATCAATCCTCTTGTAGACATTTACAATTCCATTTCGTTACGATATGGGCTCCCGTGCGGCGGCGAGGACATCGATGCTTTTTCCGGAGATCTGCGGCTGACAAAGGCGAATGGAAATGAACCGTTTATCCCTCTAGGTGAAGAGGAAAATTCGCCGCCCTATGAAGGTGAGATCGTATATAAAGACGAAGCGGGCGCCGTCTGCAGATGCTGGAATTGGCGGGAAGCCTTGAGAACCATACTGACGGAGAAAACGAAAAACGCATTCCTCTGTATTGAGCTTGCCGATGACTCGAGGGTTAATGATCTGGAAGCAGCCCTGAGCGATTTGGCAGGTCTGGTATCGGAAAATCTCGGAGGCGTAGTCAAAATCCAGGTATTGAACAAGAATCATAAAGAAATGATGATTTCGGATTGATGATTTTAATGAAATCGTTTGAAGGGAGTGGTGGTAATTTTGATCAGTAATAAAAAATGGGGCGAGTATATGGGAAATGATGTATTTCTCTATACTATGGAAAATAAAAAGGGGATGAAGGTCAGGCTTACCAATTTCGGATGCGCAGTGATCGGCATTGAATATAGAGGAATCGATGTCGCATTGGGATTTGATAATTTGGATGCATACATAAACCAAACTTGCTATCTCGGCGTTGTGGTAGGCAGATGCGCAAATCGGATCAAGGATGGCCGATTTAAATTGGACGGATCGGAATACATGGTGGGTAAAAATCTCGGCAATAACCATCTTCATGGCGGATTCCAGGGATTTGATAAGGTCCTTTGGGACATAGACCCCACCCAGCCAACGGACGATTGTTCCGTTCGGTTCTCCTATTTCAGCCAGGACGGGGAGGAAGGATATCCCGGGAATCTCATGACGAAGGTAACCTATTCCCTAAGCGAGGAATGTGAACTGAAAATAGAATATGAAGCAGAGACAGACGCTCCTACCATTGTAAATCTGACGAATCATACCTATTTTAATTTATCCGGTCATGATTCGGGCACGATTGAAAACCAATGGATTAAGATCTATTCGGATGATTTCCTGGAGAATGATAAAGAGGGTGTGCCCACCGGAATTGTCAAACCGGTTTTCGAAACGCCGTTTGATTTCAAAGATTTTCACAAAATCGGTGAGCGCATCGGTAGTGATGAAGTTCAGTTAAAATATGCCGGAGGGTATGACCATAACTATAATCTTGATCAAAGCGGTGACGGCAGTCTTCGGCTTGCCGCAGAAGCTTATGACGACAAAACCGCGATTCAAATGCAGGTTTATACGACCATGCCCGGTATTCAGTTTTATTCCGGAAATTCATTGAATGTGAGCAGCAAAGGAAAAGACGGCGCGGTCTATGGGTGGCGCTGCGGCTTTTGTCTGGAGACACAGTTCTATCCAGATGCCGTAAATCATCATGACTTCCCGCAGCCCGTTCTTATGCCCGGTGAGGTTTATCGGCATACGACGAGTTATCAATTCAAAGATTAAGGGGGATGTGACTTTTGGATCAAATGTATTGGGATTTGTAGTCAAAGAAGAAATGAGAGGTGCCGGGATCGGGCACAGGTTGATCACTGAAATTGAGAAAACTGCAAAAAATACGGTTATACAGGCATTAGGCTGACATCAGGCTCTTACCGGAGCGACGCACATAGGTTTTATGAAAAGCATGGATTTATCAATCAGAAAACATCGTATAAGTTAGTTAAAATTTTCAATGAAACCTCAAAATGAATGATTCTCTCATTTGACATTTGCCTTGAAAGGTAGTATCCTTTGCTTTTATAACGTTCCTAATGTATGAATATTAAAGGGACATAGGCAAGAATAATAATGGAGAATAATAATGAAGCTAAATATTGAGGGGCAACTGGAAGACTTGAGGTTAGGCATTGATATATTTCAGAATGAACTTGATTTCAACATTTCGGATGATGGAATAAAGGTAAAAGTTGAAAAGGTCGAGGATGCTGTAGAAGTATTTTTTTCTGAAGGTCAAGGAATCATCAGATATACCAATAGAAATAATTTTTTTCGAGCACTGGGAATATTTATAGATTCCCTTAGGAATAAAAAAAGTTTTGCAATTATAGAAAAACCACAATTTGATGCGATTGGAATCACTCTGGATGTATCAAGAAATGCTGTAATGAAACCTGAAATCGTAAAGATGCTATTGAAGAAGATGGCGCTTATGGGTATCAATACATTTAAGTTATATACTGAGGACATATATGAAGTTCATGGCGAGCCCTATTTTGGATATATGCGTGGACGATATACATACCAGGAATTAAAAGAAATGGATGATTATGCGGATGTTTTTGGCATTGAAATGATTGCCTGCATACAAACCTTGGGACATATGGAGCAATTCTTGAAGTGGGAAAATACGAAGGATTTAAGAGATACTTCAGATGTTCTTCTGGTGGACTATGACAAGACCTATGAGTTTATTGAAAAGATGATCGTATCGGCAACATCTCCTTTAAGGAGTAAGAGAGTGCATATTGGAATGGACGAAGCCGATACGCTGGGTTCTGGAACGTATATGCGAAGAAATGGATATCAAGACAGAATACAAATTTTGAATCGACATTTAAAAAGAGTTCTGGAAATAACCCGCAAACATAACCTTAAACCGATGATGTGGAGTGACATGTTCTTTCAGTTGAGATCAACAGAAAACAAATACTATGATTTAAACGTATCAACGGCTGAGCAAAGCATGAAAGATATGGCCAAAGATGTCCAGCTTGTCTATTGGGATTACTATCATTCAGATGAAGAATTTTATCATAAGTTTATAAAGAAACATCAGGAAATGTGTGATATGCCAATTTTCGCCGGGGGGATATGGACATGGTGCGGAATGGGTGTAAACTATGGGAGGACATTTTCAACTACAAATGCGGCGTTAAAAGCCTGCAAAGAAGAAGGCGTTAAGGAAATATTTGCAACAATATGGGGAGATGATGGTTCTGAAAATAATTTTTTCTATACACTCCTTGGTTTGCAACTATTTGCTGAACATGGCTATTCCCGAGAATTTGATAATACAAAACTTGAAAACAGGATAAAGTTTTGTACAGGCATTGAAATGCAAGCATTTGTTGATCTTAAATATTTGGATGAAATTCCAGGATGTACACCTGAAAATCCTGATTCATTTAATCCATCAAAATATCTACTATGGCAAGATATTTTAATGGGGCTATTTGATAAACATATTGACGGGTTAGATCTTTCACAACATTATGAAAAGCTCGAATTAAAAATGAGAGGCTACAAAGAGCAATATAAAGAAAATCGTATTATTTTTGAAGTTCCCGAAAAGCTTTGCTCAGTATTAATAATAAAAGGTGATATTGGTATAAGAATTAAGCTGGCATGGGATAAAAAGGATTTAGCCACATTAAAACATATTGCGGAAAATGATCTGCATTGTCTTTACAATAACATTGAAGAACTTAGAAAAGCCCATAGAAATCAATGGATGGAAACATATAAGCCTTTTGGGTGGGAAGTACTGGATATTCGCTACGGTGGTCTTCTTGCAAGGGTGGAAAGTGCCAAACAAAGATTAAGTGATTATTTGGAAAAGAACATAGACACAATTGAAGAACTTGAACAGGAACGGTTGGAATTTCCTATTAACTATGAAAGTGAAAATAGCAGGCTGGCTTATTGTAATAAATATCAAAGAATTGTCACTACAGGTGTTTTTTGATAAGCTATTCGGATTTTTAAAGGTGGGTTTGCCCGCCTTTTTCTATGGAAATAATATTATCATAATCGTAAAATAATCATATTTGGCTATTCTTTATGCCATTGTGTCCGTGGGGGGAAGAGTCATTCCGAAAGGCAAAAGACGAGGATAAGCCGATTTTAGTCCATAGGCTACTCAACCTGTCATTGGTGACAATCCACGTACTATAACCAAATAAAATGGAAAAAAATCACCGAAATAAGTACACCTATTAGTCCGCCTACAAAAACTTGAGTAGGTGTATGCCCCAGTAATTCATTAAATTTTTCATAATGAAATTGTCCATCTTTGAAAACTTCTTCAGTAATTTCATTTAGAGCTTTTGCATGCTTACTTGCTGCTAGTCTAACTCCTGAAGCATCAATCATTACTATAAACGCTAGAACAAGAGATATAGCTAGTGCAGTACTATTCCAGCCTTCCTTGAAGCCAACTGCAAACGCAAGACTTACTACTGACGCGGAATGAGTACTTGGCATACCGCCATTTCCTATTAAACGGCGAAAGTTGATTTTCTTCTTTTGAATTGCGTAAAATATTACTTTTAACAATGAAGCAGTTAACCAAGCAAAGACGACAGTCCATAACACATCATTTGCAAAAATTATTCTTGAAAATGTATTCATTAATTATTCTCCTTACAAGGTATAAGTAATAATGTATTCTACCTCGATACAAATGCTTAGTCAAACATATCTTAATCCATAGGGATTAAGTGTACTGATTGCAGTTAGAAAAGTTATTCATTTTTTATTTGGGTATAATAACTCTAAATTGAAAAAATGAGGGGGTGATATTATGGTAAATACTGCAAAAATACCTAATAGATTGATAAATGAGAGTTCTCCTTACTTACTACAACATGCTTATAATCCTGTTAACTGGTATCCGTGGGGGGAAGAGGCATTCCGAAAGGCAAAAGACGAGGATAAGCCGATTTTCCTGTCCATAGGCTACTCGACCTGTCACTGGTGCCATGTCATGGCTCATGAATCCTTTGAGGATGAAGAGGTTGCCGAAGTTTTAAACCGGGAGTTCATTTCCATAAAGGTTGACAAAGAGGAGCGCCCTGATATCGATTCCGTCTATATGTCCGTCTGTCAGGGGATCACGGGAAGCGGTGGATGGCCGTTGACCATCATTATGACGCCGGAGCAAAAGCCCTTTTTTGCAGGGACCTATTATCCGAGAACGAAGCGATACAATGTCCCGGGGATCCTTGAGATTTTGGATGCAGTAACGAAGGAGTGGAAGGAAAACAGAGATTCTCTGGTGAAAGCCGGAGATAAAATTGTAAACGTCCTGGCTGCAAGAGTGCAAAATCAAAATCAAAACCAGGAAGCGGGAAAGGGCGGCAGCAAATTAACAAAAGAGATCATTGAGGAGGCGAAAGAAACACTTTTTCGAGCCTTCGATAATTGGTATGGAGGCTTCGGCACCAGTCCGAAATTTCCGACTCCGCATAATTTGATGTTCCTGCTCCGCTACTCCAAATTTGAAAAAGATGAGCATGCACTGGAAATCGTTGAAAAAACACTGCATCAGATGTATCGGGGAGGGATATTTGACCATATCGGCTACGGCTTCTCACGATATTCGACGGATGACAAGTGGCTGGTTCCTCATTTTGAAAAGATGCTTTACGATAACGCCCTTCTTGCGATGATCTATCTGGAAGCATATCAGGTCACGGGCAATGAATTGTACAAGATAGTAGCGGTGAAAACCCTGAGCTATATCACCAGGGAAATGACCGATAAGGATGGCGGATTTTACTCGGCCCAGGATGCCGACAGCGAGGGAGAGGAAGGGAAATACTATATGTTTTCTCAAAAGGAGATCCTTGACCTTCTCGGAGAGACTGACGGTACATTATTCAATCAATTTTATGATATTACCGAAATGGGAAATTTTGAAGAGAGCAATATCCCCAATCTGATCAAAACACGGGATTTTGATCCGATCCCGGACGCCATAAGAACAAGGATCCCCGCGCTTTACGATTACAGGCTGACCAGAACAGAGCTCCATAAGGATGACAAGCTCCTGACCTCCTGGAACTCTCTGATGATCGTTGCATTCGCCAAGGCATACAAAGCATTGGAGGAAGAAAAATACCTGCTGGCTGCGGAAAGAGCCGCCGCCTTTCTTTCGGAAACATTGACCGGAAAAAACGGAAAGCTCCATATCAGCTATCGGGATGGAAGCGCCTCCGGAACAGGTAACCTTGACGATTATGCATTTTTTATCTGGGCACTGCTGGAATTGTATGAAACAACCATGGATCTCACTTACCTTGAAAAGGCAAGAGCGCTTTGCGGCATGATGCAGACATGTTTTTGGGATGAAGAGGGGAATGGCTTCTACTTGACGGATAAGGATTCGGAACAATTGATCTACCGGCCGAAGGAAACATACGATGGCGCGATTCCTTCCGGGAATTCGGCGGCCGGGTATGTACTGATCAAATTGAGCAAGCTGACCGGTATGGAAGAATACCATAAACTGGGTTTGAAGCAGTTAAACTTTCTAACGGAAAATGCCGGTTCCTATCCTGCAGGCTGCTGCTTTGCAATGATGGCGATCATGATGGAGCTGTATCAGGAAAGTTTCCTGTGTGAAAACGGAGTTTGCTCCTGATTGCTTATTCAACAAGTTTCGATATTTTGTGATTATTTATTATGCCTGCCGTTTAATTTTATGGTATGATTGGTATTATTAGTTTAGTTGTATTCGTATTTATTGGGAGTAAGGTTCATGAAAGATCTAAATCTTAATATCAATCAGGTTCTGGCAATTCTATTAAGAGCATTGGATCACATCGATGTAAGGCTTGTAGACCATGGACATAGAGTTGCATATATCGTATATAAAATGATGCAGGCAGAGGGCGCATATCAGGAAAAGGATATGCAGGAAATCTGCATCATTGCAGCACTGCACGATATCGGTGCTTACAAAACGGAAGAGATCGACCATATGATGCGGTTTGAATCAGAAGATGTTTTTGATCATTCCATTTATGGGTATCTTTTTTTAAAGTATATGTCTCCACTCCACAAATGGGCGGAGATCGTGCTTTACCATCATTTGAACTATGAGATGCATCATCAGCTTGATTATGAATATATGAAAGCTGCAGATATGATCCATCTGGCGGACCGGATGGATGTCATGCTCCAGTTGAAAGAACGCTGGCTGACTTGTGAAGAAATCACCGCGCAGCAGGATATTCGGTTTGGCAGAGCAACCATCGATCTGTTCCGGAAGGCCAACGAGCAGTACGATATCAAGGGAAATATCATGAATGGATCGTACCTGAAGGAACTGGATTCATTTGTTAAGACTGCGGAATACAGCGATGATACATTGCTGGAATTTATCAAGATGATTGCCTACTCCATCGACTTTCGAAGCGAAACCACGGTCAGCCACGTGATTGCTACGGTCAGCATCGGTGTAGAGTTGGGGAAAATATTCAAATTAAATGAAATAGAGATGAAAAAAATTCAGTTGGGAGCATACCTTCATGATATCGGAAAAATATCAACTCCGCTGGAGATATTGGAAAAACCCGGGAGTCTCACCCACGAAGAAATGCTGATCATGCGTCAGCATATCGATATGACGGGGAATATTTTGAAGGAGCGCATCCATCATGATGTTGTTCAAATTGCATACCGGCATCATGAAAAATCAGACGGAAGCGGTTATCCTAACAGCTTAACGGCAGATCAGCTGACGCTAAGCGATAAAATCGTAGCCGTTGCGGATATTATGAGTGCCTTGACGGGGAAAAGAAGCTATAAGGAAGGTTTCCCGAAAGATACTGTGGTAGGCATATTGTATAAACAAAAGGAGAATGGAAAGCTTAGCGGAAAGGTAATCGATGCAGCGATCCGACGCTATGATGAAATCATGGAATGCAGTCAGGAAAACGTAAGGGAAATAACCGAAATGTACAATAGGATCAGCAAAGAGTTTCGCTTTATCAAGGTAAGATTCGAGGAATTGGAATGAAAGATTTGATTTACGTACTGATTGGCTGGAACCTGATCACCTTTCTCTTAATGGCATTCGACAAATATAAGGCAGCTCATGGAAAATGGAGGATCAGTGAACAGGTTTTACTCACAGCAGCCTTTGCGATGGGAGGCATTGGGAGCTTTTTGGGCTCCGTTGTTTTTCGCCATAAGACAAAAAAGTGGAAATTCCGTATTCTTTTGCCGATCGCATTGCTCTTTAATCTATCCGTTATCTTTTTAGTCTGGTACTATATTTTGTAAGGGGGGAAACTTCAATGTTAACAGTAGGCACAATAGCTCCTGATTTCGTTTTGAACGACAAAGACGGAAAACCCGTCAGACTTTCGGACTTCAAAGGCAAGAAGGTTGTAGTCTATTTTTACCCAAAGGATAACACTCCGGGATGCACCAAGCAGGCCTGTGTTTTTAAAGAGGCCTACGACGGTTTTAAAGCCGATGACATCGTGGTTATCGGGATCAGCAAGGACAGCAGCCAGTCACACCAGAAATTTGCCGAAAAGTATGAACTGCCGTTTATCCTGTTATCGGATCCGGAGCTTACGGTTATCAAGGCATATGACGTCTGGAAGGAAAAGAAGCTTTACGGCAAAACTTCCTTGGGCGTAATGCGCTCTACCTACATCATCGATGAAAAAGGTATGATCATAAAGGTGTTTGAAAAAGCAAAACCGGATACCAATGCTTATGATATTCTGGAGTTTCTGGGTAAATAATCATTTTCTGAAAATGTAGATCCATAAAATAAAAAAGTCTCTTTGATAGAGGCTTTTTTGAATTACCCATGATGAAACAGGCTGTCAGGTCTTCAATGGGACTTTTATTCGTCTCTCAATACCGATGGCGGTAAGCTCCGGGACCACAGCCCTTATTCAAACTCTCTATGGTAATATATGAACAAAGCGTCGAGATTGTGATATAATGATTCCAATGATTAAGACGGCTTTGCCGCAAGGAAGGAATCATTGCATCATGCTTCAAAGCTGGATAGCATGATAAAATGAACTCCAAGGATTGAATCCACATTTCTTATTTCAATAGGGGAAGGAAATAATAAGTATGAGACGCGTGATAATCGTAGTCGTAGTGCTGTTAGCACTCATACCAACCATATTGATTGGTTTTGAGGTAAATTACTATGCCCAAACCACGATTAAAACGGAAAAACTGGATGCGATGGCTGGTATCGCACAGATGATGGATGATCATATTAACAAATACTATATCCACCTTATTTCCGATATTCAGATGAAAGCGGATAAGTATGAGCTGAGAAGTGTGCTCGAAGTACAAGATGGGTCTTCCGCCATGATACCCGCTGACCACGCCGAAGCACAGAAGGTTCTTCTGGAATCCATAGGGTTTCCGGTCATCGGAGGAGCAGTAATTAATCCTGACGGTAAAATAGTTTTATCGAGCCAGCCGAATGAAGAGGGTTTGATGCTGGATAAAACGGAGCTTTACCAAAGCATCATGAAAGGGAAAGATTCCTATGCCGGATTGGTAGTAGATGGCAATATCACAGATATTGCAGAGATAGCAGTTCCGATACGTGACGGTCAGGGTAAAATCATCGGCATATTGAAACAGAAAGCCGAAATAGAGATCTTGAATGAATACCTTGGCAGCTTAAGTATTGGTAAATCAGGCTATGCATTTCTCGTCCGGAAATCTGGACATATGATTTTTGACAAGAGCAAAGAGAACCAGGTAATCCTTTATCATGAGTATCAAAATAGTAATTCTCTGGAACAGCTTGTTACAGATTTCAAAACAGGTGAATTAAAAGAGGATAAAGGTACCATCGAGTTCTATAATAAAGGTATTGAGTATGTCGGTGCCTACGAAAAGCTTGATTCTATCGATTGTATCGCAGTTGTTGCAATGAATCGAAATGAAATGTACGGAAATATGATAAGCATAAAAGCGATCCTTTCTGTCGTTGCGCTGCTGGTATTTGCAATTATAGTCGCATGCGGATATATGATCGGTCATTTGCATGCTGCCCCCTTAAAGATGATGAGTGGTACGCTTAGAAAGATAGCGAACGGGGATATGTCAGCAAGGTGCCGGTACAAAGGAAATAATGAATTTGAGGAGCTATGCAGAAATATTAATAGTTTAGCCGACAGCTACCAGAAAAATGAGAAGGAGCTGCGCATATCTTCCAGGATCGACAACCTTACTCATTTGCCAAACCGAAATGCGATTTATGAAGTGCTGGACACCCTGCTGTACAAACATCCGAATCAAGCGCTTCTTCTCCTCGATCTTGAAGGCTTTAAGGGTTTGAATGATAATTTGGGTTATGATACGGGGGACAGAATATTGATGGAGATCGGAGATATCCTTCGTGAGCTTCCACAGCACGTCTGTTATCCTTCACGTCTTGGTGGAGCTGAATTCCTGGTATTTGTTACCAATTGGACTGCGCCGAAATACCCGGAGATGATCGCAGAGAAAATTATTAAAAAAATCGAAGGGATTCGGTTCGTTGATGAAGTCCATGTGGACATCGGTGCCAGCATTGGTATAGAATATACGGAAGATGAAAAAATAGACAAGAAGAAGCTGATCAAGCACAGCAATACTGCAATGCATAAAGCCAGACTCATCGGCAGAAATTCATATTTTGTACATTATCCATATATGCAGAAAGAGTGATCGCGTCACCGGTGAAAAACAGATCGGGTTTTATAAGATCCGCCGCCCAATAATTGGAAATACAAAATCTGACCATTTTAACCTGAAAAACTGCTTGACATAGGTGCTTGAAAATGGTACTATCTTTCTTGCGACGTATTGTATGTCGGCTTGAAATGTGGCGGTGTAGCTTAGTTGGCTAGAGCGTCCGGTTCATACCCGGAAGGTCGGTGGTTCGACTCCACTCGCCGCTACCATTTTTTTTAGCAAATAGAATTTTTAGGCAATTTGGGCGCATAGCTCAGCTGGGAGAGCGCCTGCCTTACAAGCAGGATGTCAGAGGTT
>CAZTEH010000026.1:0-39613 GCA_964612345.1 uncultured Oscillospiraceae bacterium
CCCAGAGTGTTTGTTATTGCAGAGACAAACGAAGACGTATCAAATGCCGTTAAATGGGCTCGTGAAAATGATGTTCCCATTCGGATACGAAGCGGCAGGCATGCTCTGGCAAAAGATTTTTCTCAGACAGACTGCGGAATCGTAATTGATACCTGTCAAATGAGAGGGGTTAAGGTGGATGCCTCAAAGGGTACTGCCACTGTTCAACCGGGAATTCGTGTAGGTGCGCTTGTAAGGATGCTGGCGGGCAAAGGTTTCCTTGCTCCTTTTGGAGACAGCTCCACAGTTGGTATCGGTGGAATCAGTACCGGGGGAGGAATTACGGCGATCCAGCGAACCGTCGGACTGATTTCCGACAATATTCTGGCTGCCACCATCGTTGATGCGAATGGAGAGACTTTACACGTCAGTGAAAAGGAGAATCCAGACTTGCTTTGGGCAATCCGCGGAGGCGGAGGGGGCAACTTCGGTATCATCACGTCCTACACATTTGCAATACACCCGGCACCAACTCAAGTTGGGATATTTCAAATCACCTGGCCGTGGGAGCAAATAGATGAAGTTATCGATGCTTGGCAAAAATGGGCGCCATCTGTCGATGTAAGACTGGGTACAATACTGGAGGCGTATTCAAAAACCAATGGTCTGCTTCGTTCCCAGGGAATCTTCCTTGGCCATGCAGCAGAGCTGAAGAAATTGATTTTACCTCTGATCAATACCGGGCGCCCCTCAAGTGTTTTCATTGATGAGGTATCCTTGCCGGAGGCAATCGAATTCTGGGCTCCGGAGGAACCGTTTTTCGACACACAAAATACCACTTGGTCATCTGCCTGGGCAGAGCAAATCCTGCCCGCAGAAGGAATTAAAGCAATCCGTCGTTTCCTTGAAAACGCAACCGGAAGCGAATCCAATTTCTTTTTCCTGAATTCCGGAGGTGCAATGAACAGGGTTGATCCCAAGGATACCGCTTTCTTCTGGCGAAATACGAAATACTATATCGAATGGGATGCTTCGTGGACGGATAAATCTGAAACACGAGAGAATCATGAACTCGTTGAAAAGACACGCTTGCGGCTGCAGCCCTATGTGACCGGATCCTATGTCAATGTACCTGATTTAAGTATAGAAGATTACGGACATGAATACTGGGGTGGAAATTTTGCCCGGCTTCGGAAAATTAAAGCGATATATGATCCGGATAATGTTTTCAACTTCATACAGAGTATCCCTCCGGCCCCGGACTGTGATCGCGAACATGGCGATTTGCGGGAAGAGCCACAACCAATGGATGATGCGGTTGACTTTTAATTGATTTGGATCAATTCTTTCCAGTCTATATTAACGTGCGAAATCTCAAATCGCACGTTTCTTTATGATCACGGCCTCTAATTTTTTTGTAATACATTTGTGAAATCATGCTTTTATAGCCCAACGCAATTTAGCAGAACGAGCACGACCATTGGTATTGCGTTCTTCTGCGGATGCCCGAATTGGTTCGTCAGCTATTTCACGATAGACACCATCACGAAAAAGATGCTGAAAAGATTTTTTGACGAGACGGTCTTCTCCTGAATGAAAGGAAAGAATCGCAACCCGACCACCCTCCGTAAGGGCGGCTGGAATCTTTTCCAAAAATGCAGATAAGACTTCAAATTCGTTGTTGACATCAATTCGCAACGCCTGGAAGCATCGCTGACAGGCTTTTTTAATCTCTTCGCTGCTGCTTCCGGGAATCGTTTTCAAAGTATTTTTGATAATTTGCTGAAGCTGTGTTGTGGTAGAGATTTCGGTTCCTTTTTTGATTTCAGAAATAATCGCACGGGCGATTGCTTTCGCATTCGGTTCATCTGCGTTTTCTATCAACATACCTTGTAATTCAACTTGTGAAATCGTTTTTAATCGAGCTGCGGCAGATTTACCCTTTTTCGGATTCAGCCGCAAGTCTAATGGACCTTCACTTTTAAATGAAAATCCTCGTTCGGGATTGTCTATTTGCATTGATGAGACACCCAAATCCGCCAATATAAAATTCAAAGGTCCCGATTCGGAAACAATTTGATTGAAACTAGAAAAGTTCATTTGCCTGATCGTTAAAATTTCGGGGCCATAACCTAAGCTCTCTAAACGCTCTTGGGTGCGCGGCAATTCAATCGGATCTACATCGATTGCATACAAATGCCCCTTTGAATTTAAACATTTAAGCATCTCTACCGTATGGCCGCCATAACCTAGTGTTGCATCTAATCCGGTTTGTCCGGGAGTAATTTGTAAGAATTCTAATATTTCATCAACGCAAATCGAACGATGCATACCGGCAGGAGTACTGCCCTTTTGAATAACTTTTATCACAGTATCAGCATATTTCTCTGGTTGCAGTTCCTTATATTTTTCTTTATAAGTTTTAGGGTGAGTGCCATTATATCGAATACGTCGCTGATGTTTTTGCTCTTGATGATCCATTGCATCCTCCAGCTTCTTTCATATCTTCTTGTTTCATCCTGCTGAAAACTGATTTTGATAAGATATTATACCACATTTCCTCGGTGGGTTGTTTTTGCTTGACAGACAATCAAGCAATATATATAATATTGAATATAAATTCAATGAATTGAGGTTCAACGTTATGGGTGTTCGCGAGGAACAAAAAGAAAAAAGGCGAAATGAAATACTTTCGGCTGGTCTTGACTTATTTATCCGTAAGGGTTATGCCGCAACAAAAATCAGCGATATTGCAGAGCATGTCGGTATGAGTGTAGGGCTTTTATTTCACTATTTTGAGTCTAAGGAAAAGCTGTACGAAGAGTTGATAACACTCGGCATTGCAGGACCAATGAGCATCATGGATCAAACCGAGATGGAGCCGCTTGTTTTTTTTGAGAGTACCGCCAAAAAAATATTTCACTATATCCAAACAGAATCGTTTACCGCGAAAATGTTTGTGCTGATGAGTCAAGCTTTTTATGCTGAAGCAGCATCGCAAACCGTTAAGGATATGTTACAGGGCTTTGATCTGTACACGCCGACAGCGACATTGATTCAAAAAGGCCAGGCAAACGGTACAATTCGGGAAGGGGACCCTTATGCATTGGCAACCGCCTACTGGTGTGCCATTCAGGGCATCGCGGAACAAATGGCGATGAAGCCCGATACACCCTGTCCTGAAAGTGATTGGATTGTTGATATTATAAGGAGGAAAGTATAATGAAGAAAATAATTATTGTCGGTGCAGGAATTTCCGGGCTTACAGCTGGCATTTACGCACTGCAAAGCGGGTTTGACGTTACGATTTATGAAAGCCACACCATCCCGGGAGGAGCATCCACAAGCTGGCGAAGGAAGGGCTACTTTTTCGAGGGCGGTATGCACTGGCTGACCGGTTCATCACCGAAAACCTCACTTAACAAGCTTTGGCGTGAAGTGGGCGCTTTGGACGACAGTGTTCCCATTTATAACCGCGATCCTTTTTTATCCTTCGAATATGAAGGACAGACGGCCTATCTCTATCGCGATATTGACAAGCTCCGTCAGCATTTTTTGGAGATATCGCCGGAAGATAAAAAAGAAATTATCAGATTGTGCAATGATATAAAGAAATTCACAAAGATAAATATGCCTATTTTGGATATAAAGGGTTTAAAAGTCAAGAAAAAATCTTCCATGTCCCTGTCAGAGATGATTGGCTTGCTGCCAGCTCTGCCCAAACTGTCCTTTTATAAAAATCAAACAGCACAGGAATATTCCAAGCGGTTTAAAAGCCCACTATTACAGCATCTGCTTGAAAATATTGCAGGACCTGATTATGTTGCCACCGCAATGGCCTTTACCATCGCAACTCTTACTTCCGGTGACGGCGGTTATCCCGAGGGCGGTTCTCTCGCCATGGCAAATCGCATGGCTAAGAATTTAGAGAAGCTGGGCGGAACGATAAATTATGGTAAAAAGGTTAGCAAGGTTTCCGTTAAGAATGGTATTGCATGCGGAGTTATCCTCGATGGTGAGCCCATACAAGCCGATGCGGTGATCGTTACCCAGGATACCCTCGTTGCCATTGACAATTTATTTGACGCTCCCATTCGAGAGCCGTGGGCTCAAAAGATGCGCGAAAGCACAAAACCGATGCTCAATACGTTTATTAGCCTGGGCATAGAGGCAGACTTGTCCGATGTGCCGGAAAGCTTGACCTTCCTCACCGACGAGCCTCTTTTGTGCGGTGGTGTGCCGAAATCCATCATAGGTATCAATAATTATGCGGGGTACAAAGGCTATGCGCCGGAGGGATGCACTGCCGTCACATCCATAATAGCGGGAGACAGCTATGATTACTGGAAAAGTTGTAAGGAAAACGGCACCTATGAAGCCGAAAAGCAAAAGCTGGCGGCGGCCTTTATTGAAATTCTGTCAAAAAAATATCCACAGACTGCCGGAAAAATAAGCGTTTGGGATGTTGCTACTCCGCTCACCTATGAACGATATCTGGGTTCCTATAAAGGTTCGTGGATGTCTATCATTGGGAAGGGGAGCAAAATGGAAAGCTATCCGTCCAAACCGGAAAGCATTCAAAACATTTATTTTGGCGGTCAGCGCCTGATGAGTCCCGGCGGACTCCCCGTGGCAGCGGAAACAGGACGAAAAGCAGTTCAATATTTATGCAGAGATACAAATACGGTGTTTCAGGGGAATATTTGAATTGTGAAAAATATTTGGTTTGGTATGGACGAAATGGTGTAATAATTATAGTATTAAACGGAGCATACGCAAAATAAGGAGGCGGTCATGGACAATTTACAGGAATACGATCCGAAATTTACCAGGTTTCATGATTTGATGAAATTTCGTGTAAGGGAAATACTGTTAGTATCTACCCCATATGACTCATTTGTTTTGGAGGAGGACGGCCATCTTTCCGACAAGATCTTCAGTGAATATCTGGACTTGAATCTTCAGTTTGTTCCGAGAATCGCACATGCATCATCTGCAGCGGAGGCTTTTGAGGCGTTGAAAAGCAGGACCTATGATCTTGTAATTACCATGCCGCGAATCAGCGATATGAATCCGCTGGAATTCAGCCGGCTCGTAAAGGAAGCCTATCCGGAAAAGCCTGTGGTTATGCTGACTTATGAAGCACTGGACAGTGAAACGCTTAAGAAAATCAGAGAGTCAAACTCAATTGACCGGGTATTTGTCTGGTCCGGCAACAGTCAGATCTTGCTTGCAATTATCAAGTATGTCGAAGACCGCGGTAACGTGGAAGAAGACAGTCAGCAGGGCGTTCAGGTAATTTTGGTTGTCGATGATTCCCCGAATTATTATTCCCAGTTTCTGCCCTTGATTTATACAGAGATCATGAAGCAGACGAGTTATCTGATCTCTCACGCTGTGAATGACCTTCATCGCCTGCTGCGGATGCGTGCAAGACCGAAAATTTTGTTGGCTATTTCCTATGAAGAAGCGATGGAGATTATTCAAAAATATAGGAACAATCTCCTTGGGATCGTCTCCGATATCGGTTTTCTGAAAGATGGCGCCGTTTATGCGGAAGCCGGCTTGGAGCTGGCTGTAAAGGTCAGGGAGAATACTCCGGATCTGCCCATACTGCTGCAATCGGAAGAACCGGATAATATAAGAAAAGCGGAAGAGCTGAAGATGAGTTACCTTGATAAGAACTCACCGAATTTGTTGAAGGAGCTTCGAAATTATATACTGGACAGCTACAGTTTTGGAGAATTTGTGTTCAAAAGCGCCCAAGGTGAAGTGATTTCGAAGGTATCAGATATCTCGGAATTTGAGCGGGCGATTAAGGATCTGCCGGATGAAAGTCTTGTTTACCATGCCAGCCGTCATCACTTTTCCCGCTGGTTCCGGGCCAGAACAGAATTCGAAGTGGCGGATGAACTGAGGGAGAAAGAGGCGGGCGCTCATGAAAACAGTAAAGAGTTCCGTGCGTTTACCATTGACTGCATGGAGCGGTATTTCAGAAGGTATCAAAGAGGGGTCATCGTTGATTTTGGATTCTCAAAGGTGAATTTTGAAAATTCTTTTGTCCGGCTCGGAAGCGGTTCTCTTGGCGGAAAAGCAAGAAGCGTTGCGTTTTTCAGATCTCTCATTGCCAATTCGGGACTGCAAAAAAAATATCCCGGCATAAAATTAAAAATACCAAGCTCCTTTGTCATTTGCAGTGAAGTTTTTGAGGCATTCATGTCCAGGAATGATCTTCAGGAAATGGCGGTCAATTCATCCGATGAGGAAGAAATTGCCGGTAAGTTTCTTGCGGCTGAGCTGCCGAAGGAAATAACCGATAACCTGCGGGTTCTGATTCGTGAAGTTGATTATCCGCTGGCCGTGCGCTCTTCCAGTATTCTTGAAGATTCACAAGTACTGCCTTTTGCAGGGATCTATAAAACGTATATCCTTCCCAACTGTGATCCGGATCCCGAAGCACGTTATAAGCAGTTGATCGATGCGGTAAAGCTCATCTATGCTTCGGCATTTTTCCAGTCTCCGAAGGGTTACGCCAAGAACGCGGATGTACGCATTGAAGAAGGATCGATGTCGGTTCTCATACAGCAGCTGGTTGGCGAAAATCATGGGGATATCTTTTATCCGGTTATTTCGGGAGTTGCACAGACCTATAATTATTATCCCTACTCCTATCTGAAACCGGAACAAGGGATTGTAAGCCTTGCACTGGGCCTGGGGAAAGCGATTGTCGACGGCGGCCGGGTATATACTTTTTCACCGGCATTTCCAAAGATGAACCCTCCGTTCTCATCACCCGGCGAGCTGATGGAGAACACACAAACAAGCTTCTACACCCTTGATTTGAGCGATCCGTCAAAGCAGCTCACGATTGATGATGAATGCACCTATCGAAAAATCGACCTTAAGCGTGCGGAACAGGATCATACGCTTCGGCTGGTAGCAAGCACTTATTCCTCAGAGGATGATGTGATCATAGATTCGTTTGCGGCAAATGGACCAAAACTCGTTACGTTTGCTTCGATCCTGAAGTATCATTCTTTCCCACTGGTTGATATCATCAAGGATCTTTTTGATCTTAGCAAAGGCGCGTTTGGTACCGATGCGGAAATTGAATTTGCAGTGAATATACCGGTTGACGGAATCAAGCCGCCTGAATTTTATTTTTTACAGATACGCCCGATGGTAGTCGGAAGAGAATCGCGTGAGGTCAGAATTGACGACTTCGATGATGAAAATATGATCTGTAAAAGCACACACATTATTGGGAATGGAATTTACAAGGATATTACCGATATTATTTATGTTGATCCGGATCGATTTGAGCAAAGTAAAACCAACAGAATTGCGTCGGAAATAGGGGAGCTGAACAAGCTGCTGATGGAGGAAGGGCGCAAGTGCATTCTCATGGGATTCGGGAGGATCGGCACATCCGATCCGTGGCTTGGCATCCCGCTCGTATGGTGGCAGATGTCCCAGGCCAAGGTCGTTGTGGAAGCGGATCAGGGCAGACTCATTGTGGAGCCTTCTCTGGGAAGTCATTTTCATCACAATCTTACCTCCTTGAAAATGGGATATTTTCATATCGGCAATAAAACCGGGAGTGAAGATTTTATTAGTTGGGATATCCTGAAACAAGCACAGGTCGTTCATCAGACCGAACATGTGAAGCTTGTCCGTTTCCAAAAGCCTCTCATCATAAAAATAGATGGTCAAAACAGCAGAGGAGTAATACGGATACAGGAATAAAAGCCTTCATCCTAGAGAAAAAGAATGAGTGAATCGAAATCTCAGATTTTGATTCACTCATTTTTTTAAGAACATTAATTGTTCAGCGTATTTGCGGAAAATCTATTTTCTTTCCTTCCAGCGTGGCAGCAGTGATGTGATTCGCTTTTCTGCCTGCGGTGGCATCGTTCCAATAGAAGTCCTGCGACTTTAGATTTTTCCTGAATTGGCCGGGCGGGATCATTACGTGCTTGGTAAATACTCTGTTGAAATGTGTAACATTTACAAAACCCGTCTCTTTGCTTATCTGCTCCAGCGGCATAGGGTTATAGGTGAGAAGTTCCACCGCCTTTCTGACCCGGATGATCATAAGGCATTCGAAAATAGTGACCGTGGTTTCTTTCTTAAAGAGACCGCAGAGATAACTTTTTTGTAGTGTTGTCTGGGCGACGATATCATCCAGCGACAGCTTTTTTTTATAATTGTCCTCCAGAAATCGGATGATATCTCTTACCGGTGCAGAATATGCCGATACCTCTATATATTTCGACGGCGTATTTTTCTCGCGTCTTTTCTTTTCGGTCAATTTAAAGAGAATCGCATAAAGATATGTGACCATGATCACCTCGGATTCCGGTGTTGAATTGCTGTTCTCGTCAAAGATTTCTTTCAGAAGTTTCCCCGAAAAATCGTCATTCTGCACGAAGATGCCGGCATCGGAGCACATTTCCATCACGCCCTTCGAAAGCGACGAGAACTTCACTTCAAAATAGTAGCCTGTTTCATCGCCTGTCTGGGTGAACGAATGGACGCAGTTCGCCGGGATCAGGATCGTATCCCCAACACCTGCCGTGAACGTGAGACCATCAACCGTGTATGTGTAGCTGCCCTTAACAATGTGATTCAGCTGATAGTAGGGATGTGCATGCGAATGATACGTATAACCCTGATTCATCTTTGCCAGTACCGAAATCAATATCTTGATTTCCTGCTGCATCTCATCAAATCCTCTCTTCGTAATTTTTTTCGTTATCTTCCCTATACGATACCATATTCCTTTGGTTTCTGTAAACAAAAAGCATATAAAACCCCGCTTTCAGAAAATGAAAGCGGGGTTTTATATGCAGTCTGAAACACCTTGTGGGCGTTTCAGTGAAATGGATGGCAGACATTACTGGCGAAGCTTTGCTGATCTTGCATATGCAAGAAGTATTGAAAGCAGAATCAATCCCTTGATGCAGTTCCTCGCGCCCTCTGGTATCTGTATTACCGTCAGGAACCCGGTCAATACCGTTATCATGATGGCTCCGAGTATCGCACCAAAGTAAGTTCCCTTGCCGCCTGCTATACTCGTGCCGCCTATTACGACCGAGGCGACGGCAAGCATCGTGTAATCATTGCCCATGTTAGCCTGCGTCGAGCCTACGACAGCAAAGAGAAGTATTCCCGCGACGGCCGCGGTTATGCCAGCGAATACATACGTCATGACCACGGTTTTCTGCGCCTTTATTCCTATTAACCCCGACGCGTTCCGGTTTGTACCAACAAGGTACAGGCTTTTTCCGTATTTTGTCTTTCTTAATACAAGCTCCATTATTATGATACAGATGATCGCTATGATAAGTACCCATCTTATATGCCAAAACGCGTTTTCCGTTCCAATGGTTTTGAGTATCGGCGCGCTGGTTCCGGAGGGCTGTCCTTTTGTTACCGCCAGGTATGCGCCGTTTATCAGATTGCCCACGCTCATGGTTACAACCATCGCAGGCATGCAAAGGTATTGTACCGATACGCCGCTCAGCAGACCGCACATCGCGCCGATCGCTCCGATCAATACGACAGACCAGACTACGCCTATCGTAGTTCCGCCTGAGAGAACTCCTCCCAATGCAGCACCGATCGACATCAGCGCGCCGATCGACAGATCAATGCCGGCGTTGCCGCTTAATATGACGAGCGACTGTCCCATGCATGCAAACATCGTCAGGGTTGCGAGCGCGAAATAGTTGAATATGCTTGTTACAGATGTAAATCCGGGCACGACGAATTGTCCGACAATAAACAATAGTATCGTGCCAATGATCGGGGTCAAATAGTTCCTTACTTCCGTTTCGGTTATATACCGCCAAGCAGTCTTTGAAAATGGTTCGTTTAACGAGGCGGCAGCTGCAGTTTTATTATTTCTATTCATTCTATACCTCCTGATCCTGTGTCCTTTCAGTTTATGTCCGCTTGTGCCGAAGCATGCGAATAAGCGAAGGAATCAGTATGCTCAGCAAAATTGCCGCGTTTGTCAAAAGACTCTGGTAATACGGATCGACGTTGATCGCCAATACTAACGATGTAAGAAATGCCATGAAGAATCCGCCGATTACGCCTCCCATTACAGTGCCGCTGCCGCCCATGAGCGATACTCCGCCTATTACACAGGCTGCGATTCCCGGCAGGGTGTAGACTCCGCCAACTGTTGCAAAACCTCCGCCCATGGTGCCTATGATCGCAATCCCCGCCAAAGATGCCATAAAGCCTGAATACATATAGCTCACAATGCGTGTTTTTGTGACATTAATGCCGGTTATGAACGCGCGTTTCAGGTCAGAGCCCGTAGCATAGATCTGCGGCCCTGTGGAAGAGCTCATGATGCAGTACCATACAATAAGCGCTATGATAAGCATTACAAAGGGCATGGGAATAAAACCCAACGATCCTTTATAAAAATTTGAAAAGTCCACCGCCAGATTATACTTTGAGGGCTCGGGCAGGATCCAAAGGGCAATGCCGCCGGTTACCCATGACATTGCAAAAGTCGAAATCAGCGGGTTAAGCCGGAATATGGATATCAGCACGCCGTTCAGCGCACCGAACGCGATTCCCACGGCGATACCGATTGCAACCGCAAGATATGGGCTCATGCCCATTCCAAGATAAAAGTATACGATAACGCAGTTTACAAGCGATGCCAACGTTCCGATCGAAAGGTCGATACCGCCCCCGATGATTACCACCGCGTGTCCAAGCGCCACAAAAATGATCGGCATATAGTTCCTGAATATTGAATTGAGATATGGCGCTGTGGCAAAATAATCCGTGAAGGTTGCTCCTATTGCCAAGGCCAGAAAAATGAGCAGAAGTGCTGGTAATGGCGTCCATTTTTTTATCTGGTCTAAATTCCTAACCATTTGTTTTTCCCTCAACTTTCCCGCCCGGGATGGAAGCGGATATAATGTTGTTTGTGGTGATGTCTTTCCCGTATAAACGCTTGGCAATCGCGCCGTTATACATGACTGCGACGCTGTAATTTTCTGTCTTTTCCCCCATCGTCACAAGTTCCTCGTCGTCGCTTGATACAAATATTACCGCAGCGCCGCTGCATGCCATTTGATGGAATATCTCATGCACATCCCGTCTTGCCGCTACATCGATTCCCTTCGTAGGATCATCGGCGAGGATAACCTTTCTGTCAACACTGGTCCACCGGGCAATTACGACTTTTTGTTGGTTGCCGCCGGAAAGCGTCTCGATCGGATCGTTCGCCGATTTGTATTTCACATTGGATTTTTGAAGCACTTTATCACAATCAAGTCTGGGGCGATTTAGTACGATATTATTTACCGCAACAAGGTTTTCGCCTATCGAACGTCCTACAAAAACTCCATCCTTTATTCGGTCCCCCGTTAAATACCCTATTCCGGCAGCAATTGCGGAACGCGGGGTTTTTATCTTCTTTTTCTTCCCATCTATTTCCATATCAATCGGTCCGTATATACTGTACAGCGTTTTTAACAGTTCAGACTGACCCTGGCCCTGCAGTCCGGATACGCCGAGTATCTCACCTTTTTTGAGCTCGATATCTACCGGAGCGCCGGTATAACCGGGCACAGATATGCCTTTTGCCAGGAGCAGTGTTTCACCGAGATTTTCGGCATAGCTTTGCTCGCCCGTCATGCAGCTGTCAAGTCTTTTCTTCGCCTCAATACCGATCATATCGGAAAGAAGTATATTTTCGTCAATTTCATTGAGATTATATGTATTAACTACCTCGCCATTCCTGAGGATAGTTACTGTCGAACATAGATCAAATATTTCATTCATCCTGTGCGATATGAATAATACCGTACAGCCCTGTGCTGCCAGTTCCTGTATGATTTTCCCAACCAGCGCGACCTCTTCTCTTCTCAGTGTCGACGTTATTTCGTCTACAATAAGTATTTTCGGTTCGAACAGTAATGCCTTTGCAAATTCCACTAGATATTTCTGGTTGTCCGATAATTCGGACACCAGAGAATCGAGCAAAGATTCAAGCCCGACGCGTTCCAGCGCTTTAAAAGCTCTGGAACGCGCGATGGCTCTGTCTTCGTAGAATAAAAATTTCTTCGGAATATCGAGCAAAGAGAGGTTCTGTATTACCGTTCGATTTGGAAAGAGGCTCAATTCCTGAGATGTGACGGCTATTCCGTGTCCTATTGCGGAGATCGGCGAATTTATCTCTATCCTTTTACCGTCTACCATTATTTCACCGTCATCTTTGTAAACTGAGCCGCCTAGTATTTTCGCAAGCGTGCTTTTACCGGAACCATTTCCGCCAAGTAAGGAACGTATCTCACCATTTTTTACGGACAGGTCTGCGCCCTTCAGCGCAACTACTGCTCCGAATGATTTGCGGACATTGCGTATTTCCAAATCTGCCACTGTATTCACATCCTCCAAATAGCTATTTTTTTGTTTCCTGTTGATATGGAAATTCTATTTTACGTAATAAAGATCAATCAATTCCTGCATCGTCAGCCAGCCGTCGAGCGTAGCGTTATCAGGGAGATTATTTTTGTCAGCCTCAGCGACAACGTCTTTTAAAAGCTTGACTTTCGTAGTTGGTTTCAACAATTCGAGCCACGGCTCATCGCCCTTGATCTGCTGTTCATTGACAACGATAAACGGCATCGGTGTGGTAATGGAGTTTGGCACGCCATCTACTACCGTTTTTGAAGGATCCATTTTATAACCGTCCAGCTTGAGCAATCCGGCGTAAAGATAGGTACGAGTCGTGGAAGGAGGATATACATTCGAGCAAGATATAAGGTCCGGGTGTTTCGCACACTCTCTGAGGAATCCGTAAGTATAGTCGCCGAGTATGCATGGGAGCGAAACGCCTGCGGCTTCATACGCCTGTATAATTCCCATACCGACATCCTCTGACGCGACAAGTACGCCAGGTCCGCCGTATTCGTCTCCATGAGTGGAAAGAAGTGATGTAATGGCTTCGTTTGCTTTGGTGTTAAGCCAGCTGCAGCCAATGCCGGCGACGATGGTCATATCCTTGTTCTTACCAACCACATCGCGGACTGCTGCCTTACGCACCTCTCCGCCTGCCCATCCGCCTTCAAGGCCGTAAAGGTGTATCACACTGCCTTTATAGTTCATCTTATACGCCAAATATTCCATCGGGGCGCGCATGTACTCGTCATTGTCGCCGTTGACGATTATTAAATTGCCCCCTTCTTTGACCTCAACTCCGCAAGGGTCTGTTGAGACTACGACTATTCCGCTGTCAAGCGCTTGCTGAATAACAGGGCCCAATGCCGGACCGGAGTCGGCCTCAATGCAGATAAGATCGCAGCCTTTGCTGATGAAGTCGCTTATCGCAGTGATTTGGGCGGTTGCTCCGTCAACATTTGCAGTGTAATACTTAGAAATGAGGCCCGCTTCTTTTGCGAGTTCGCCTTCCTCTTCCCATGCGTCGACATGAGCCGCACGCCATGCATTACCGGTCATTCCGTTGCAGAAACCGACGGTCCAATCGCCTTCGGGTACGCCCGCATACCGATCTTCTGTCGACGTTTGAGCAGAGTTATTATCATCAGGTGTGGTTGTGCTTGCAGGTGTCTTCGGGCCACAGCCGGCCAGCAAGCCTGCCACCATAAGGATTGCCAGAAGCACGGATAATGTTTTTTTCATTTTTTTCCCTCTCTTCTAAATAATTTATTTTTATTACCTGATATGTCTTCAGTAATAAATTCTAAATAACCGCCATCGGGTCTAACATGGAGGCAGTCGCCCCGCGGATCGTAAGAGGCTGCGCCACGAACAGGAATTCCCAAATCTCATCATCAACTAAACACTTCGTTAGCACCGTCTCCATGATATGAATACCTTTTTCAACAAGCAGTATCGTATGTACGATATGTGGATTGTCCGGATTTGCGCAAGGCACCTGTTCGAGCGACTCCGTATCGCTTCCTACGGCTACTACGCCTTTATCCGCCAGCCAAAGCGCGGCGCCTTCGTCTATGCCCGCGCGCGAGTAGACCGGATTTTTATTGTCCACATTGGGATAATCATCAGCATATCCGGTATGTATCAAAACGACGTCGCCTTTTCTGATTTCCACATCATATTTTTTTGCTGTTGCTTCGAGTTCTTCGGCTGAAATGCCCTGGCCATTGGGTATTTTGTCAACGTTAAGATATCCCGCGACGTCAAGCAATACGCCTCGGGTAAAGAACGGAAGGAAAGTCGATCCGTCGCATCGCAATATACCTGAATCAGTGCAATAATCTTCCGCCGAAAAACCGTTAAACCAATGATCGTCTTTTCCCACCGTTGCATGCGCCAAAGTATCGATATGCGTTCCCGTATGCAAGCCTGCTATAACTAAGTCTGCGTTAAAGCCAAGATTCGCTTTGTTCTTGGTCTCATCCCATAACCATTCAAATCCCGGAGCTTTTTCTCTTCTGACTCCCGCCGGCGAAACAAGGGTATGAATTGAGAACGGTGTTCCCGGAAAGTTCGGCATTCCGTTGAAACGTTCCGAGCCAAGCGGGTATATGATTCCTTGTTTAACGAGAGAAGCCGCTGCGACAACCTCTTTGTCCATTTGATACGCAACCGGCCCCACCTCATCCCATCTTATTTTTTTCTGACGAAACGACATATTTATACCTCCTCTTATGGATGTTATTTCGATTCTTGACATTAATTATTTACCTTAATTAATGTCAATTAATAATTATATGCTGATATTTTTCTTATAAAATGTCCATTTTATGGCAGTTATAGCTGTTAATATGAATTATATTCATTTTAGATAATTAGTCAATAATAATTTTTAATAATGATTAAGATGATATATGCTGTTGTATTTTATATAAATATAAGTAAAAAGTATTTACAAAAGCAAGGCGGTATAATATATTAAATAAGAACGAATTCGCACTATAGTTCAAAGACGGGAGAATTTAAATTTGGAAACCGGAATGCTGGGAGTATCGGTTCTTTGGGTGATCAACGGAGAATTTATAAAAGGAAAATACCTTGAGGAGCATACTCATATTTTTTATCAAATAGCGGTCTGCCGAAGCGGCATCATCGAATGTAAAGTCGATGGAAAAGCGTACACTTTGTCTATGGATACAGCGCTTTTAAGCCCTCCGGGCCAGCTTCATTGCTTCGAACAGAAGATTGGCGAATCCACGCTTGAAGATATAAAGTTCTGTGTGTTCGATCCCGATCTGATTCATGCTCTCGGTAAGCTTCCTACTTTTATACAACTTGATATAATATCATTGGCTCTTTGGGACATTATAATTGACTCATCAAAAGAGCTTGGCTATTATTATTCTCAGGATGTCGATTCGGCTGTTACGCATTTCATTTGCCACCTGATCAAAGCGGTAGCAGCAAACGCTAATATGGAATCTTCCGAGGTTTTGAACAAAACATCCGAAAACCTTGAAAAAATTACGGATTTTATCGATGAGAATTACAGGGAAAATATAACGCTGGATATGGTGGCAAACGCCGCCGGTTACAGCAGAACATATACCAGCGCAATTTTTAAGAAAATTCACGGTATGACGATAAGCGAATATGTAAACCACGTCCGCACAAGGAAGGCGTGCGAACTATTAACTGACATTCGATCTGCATTGTCGCTCAACGAAGTTTGCACACAATGCGGTTTTTCTACCATATATAACTTTATCAGGACTTTTAAACGAATCGTTGGCGTTCCACCGGGGAAATACAGGACAGCATGGGAAAAGGAAGTGGTTTGCTATCGCGATGATACAGAAATTACACGGCTGCCAAAAGATATGTTTATTGCAGCGGTTAAAGCAGGCAAAGTAATGAAAGGGTCAAATTCAATACGCAGTATATTTCCTCCGGGATATTGGGACAAACTGAAATCCCTTGCTGAGGACGAGGGTTACGAGCTTAAACTGGATCCGCTCACCGACTCTGAGGTAAAAATGCAGGATTACTTTAAATACAATAAACAGAAGAAATAAATAGCAAGTATTCGAAAAGAGTGAAAAGCATCGGGAAACCGATGCTTTTGTGTTTTTTAAATTAGATTTGATCCAAGCAGAGACCTGAAAAACGCAGGAACATTTGATAAGAAATACGACAAAAATATACTCAACATGAGATATAACCTCGGCTATTTTGTAATGTCGGACTGTGTTGTATGGGGGAGCTGTTAAATACGGAAGAGCGGAATAACAGATAATAATATCTGATATTCCGAGCATATTAATTTTGCCGGAATTTTAACAAAGATTATCCCTTATTCTGATATTGTGAAAAAATAACCGCATTATTGGCATTAATTATTGCTTGACATTCCTTTTTTGTGGTGCTAATATGAGGGCGCAAGACAGGAATGTCGAAATATTTGCAAAATTAGAGAGTTTATCGTGGGGCGTTCGCCTCGTTGAAACGCGTGCCGAACCGGGATGCGAAAAATACAATTAAAGGAGCGAATAACATGAAAAATGAGAGCGTAGCTATAACTGATTCATTGAAAAGAAAGCTTGTGTCCGCGGACGAAGCCGTCAGGTTGATACCGGATGGAGGAACCGTGCATATCGCAGGCACAGCTCTTGTGTGCTCTCCCGCCAAGATCTTTAAGAACATCGGAGAATCTTTTGTCGCGACCGGACATCCGCGCGACCTGTGCCTGGTCTCTTATGGTTCCCCGAACACCGATGTGCCGGGCTACAACTATTTTGAGTATATGACCCATAAAGGCATCCTGAAGCGTGTGATCGGCGGCCATATGGGCTATCATCACCCGCTGTTCCCTATGATCAGGAGCAATGAGGTTGAAGGTTATAATATGTCACAAGGCGTGATGTCGATCATGATGAGCGAATATATCGCCGACAAGGACGGGTACCTGACAAAGGTCGGAATTCGTACCCAGCAGGATCCGCGACAGGAGGGCTGCAAGCTTAATGTTGGCTTGGAGATGGAAGACCTGGTCGAACTCAGGGTCATCGACGGTGAGGAATACCTCTGGTATAAAATGATCCGGCCGGATGTCATCGTACTGAAGGGGAGCTATGCGGACGCGAACGGGAATATCTCGTTTGATGCAGAGCCTTCCGATAACGACGCCCTCGTTTCCGCCATGGCGGCAAAGACCCACGGGGGTAAGGTCATCGTATACGTAAAAGCCTTGAAGGAAGAGCGTTTCAATCCGCGTCTCGTTACCATTCCGTATTTTCTTGTGGATGCCATTGTCGTCGATCCCGACCATGTACAGGCGGCTCCGCACCTTGCATACAACCCGTATTTCTCAAATGAGGAGCGATGCAGCGAGGAAGAATTGCAGATAATCTTAGAAAATGAGACAAAAAACAGCGTACGGAAAAGAGAGATCGCGCAGAAGGTCATTGCAAGAAGGGCGGCTATGGAGTTGTATCCGGATGCCGTTGTAAATATAGGACTGGGGATTCCCCAGATGGTCAGCGGTGAGGCACTAAATCTTGGAATTGATATGAGTTCCGTTATTATGACCACCGAGACCGGCATCATAGGCGGCGTACAGCTTCCGTCGGTGTTCGGCGTATCAATGAATGCGGATTCTGTCTTTGAGCAGTCTTCCCAGTTCAGATTCTACGAGGGCGGCGGGCTTGATATCGGTATTCTGGGCGCTTTGGAGGTGGACGCAGCGGGAAACGTGAACGTCTGTAAAAAAGGGCCAACCCTCGCGGGTGTCGGTGGATTTAATTTCATTGTCTATTCCGCAAAGAAACTGGTATTCTGCTTCCCGTTCATGAGGGGCTCGGGCTATCATTCCGAAAACGGAATGCTGGTTCCTTATGACGGAAAAGAAGCAAAAATTGTAAAAAAAGTAGAGTGCATCACCATGAACGCCGGGGTGGAGTTTGAAAATCATAAGACGGTCCTTTACGTCACGGAGCGCTGCGTATTCAAACTCAAAGAAAACGGTCTCGAGATCATCGAAATCGCTCCGGGAATCGACCTGAAAAAGGATGTTCTCGACCTGCTGGATTTTGCACCGTCAGTCGCGGAGGACCTTAAGGAAATGCCTAAAATCTGTTTTGTGACGGAATGAACTTGTCAGCGGTCACAGTAAAATGCATCAGGCCATGCTTGGCGAAATAACGCCGGATGCAGGGGTGAATGTTTACGGGGCAGTGTTCAGATTTGCGGATCACATTCATACAACACCCGCATTTCTGAACGGCTGTTTCGAAAAGAAAGAGGTTGATGAAATGCTGCAGGAAATCAAGATATTGATTTCGGTACTGGCGAAGATGAACGGGGGGGATACGTTTAAACCGCATACACATCCCTACTATCAGCTGGATCATATTGTCCGGGGCAGTTACAAATTCAAGATCGATGGCCGTACATTCACGGCGGGTGTCGGGGATACAATCCTGATTCCGGCAAACTGCGTCCATTCGTTTACCGAGACAGGCGACGAAACAGGCTACTACTTCGAAGTGAAGTTCTCATCGTTTTCGAAAGGCGTGATGGAAATGTGCTCCGATGCCGGTGTCTTCGTGCAAAATGACGATTTTTCCGGAAAACTTATGAAAGAAATTTTCGACGAGAATAACAGCTCGACACCGGAATCCGAAGAGATCATGGTCACATATCTTTATGCGATTCTCTTTAAACTGACGGAGAAGAAAAGGCGTGAGAAAAACACCTCGTCGAAGTATATCGAGGTATCGGCTTATTCTTCACCGGTGAGAGATACGATCCGTTTTCTGGAGGATAATTATAAGAAAAAGCTGTCGCTGGATGATATCGTCGCCCAGACAACCTTACAAAAAAGCTATCTCTGCGGTCTTTTTAAGAAAGAAACCACAGTCACCATTTTCGAATGCCTTATGATTATTCGGGTTCGAAAGGCGGTGGAACTTCTAGCCTATAACCCCATGCCGCTGGCGCAGGTAAGCAAAGAGACGGGTTTTGTGAATATTACGCATTTTAACAGAGTGTTTACCAAACACGTAATGATTCCGCCCGGCCAGTACAGGAAAAATATACAGACGCAGGACTTTTATTGGAACGACGTGACCGCAGGCAGAATAGCGAATCACATCACTGCTGCCACGCTGGAAGGAAAGAAAATCGTTGTTAACAATATTAATTAAATAAATCATGATGTTGAAAGGAAAGTGACTAAAATGAACAAACTCACAGATGCTGTAATTGTTGAGGTGGCTAGAACACCGGTAGGAAAGTTCAGACAGGCGCTTGCTTCTTTTGAGCCGTCTACATTAGCAGCCATGACGATGAAAAAGGTTGTCGAAAAAGCTGGAATTGACCCTGCCGTTATCGATGATGTAATTTACGCCAACTTGTTCAATTACAATTATGGAAATTTCGCCAGGATCGCACTGCTCGAAGCCGGCCTTCCGGTCTCGGTTCCGGCAATCACAGTTAACAGGCAATGTGCCAGCTCGATTAATGCGGTCGCTTTAGCGGCAAGCTTGATTATGACCGGCGCAGCGGACGTCGTAATGGCAGGTGGCTGTGAGAGCTACTCCAAACAGCCGATTATGATCAAAAAACCCGATTCTGCTTATCCCATGACTTTGGAGATCGCTCCATTAAAAATTTCAGATGAGACGATTGGAGACCCGCCAATGATCATTACTGCAGAAAACGTTGCTAAGAAATATGGCATCACAAGGGAAGAATGCGACGAATTTGCGGTGAACAGTCATCGAAAGGCAGCTGCGGCATGGGATAGAGGTTTCTTCAATGAAGAGGTAATTCCAATCGAAATACCGCAGAAAAAGGGAGCACCCATAATTTTTGATAAGGATGAATGTGTGCGCGGAGACAGCACTGTGGAGGCATTGGGCAGACTGAAACCTGTTATGGTAAAAGATGGTGTCGTTACTGCGGGTAACTCCTCCCCTATGAACGACGGCGCCTCTGCAGTGCTGCTGATGAGCAGAGAAAAGGCGGAAGCGTACGGTTTAAAGCCACTGGCAAAAGTAACCGCATTTGCTGCTGCCGGATGTGATCCTCACATCATGGGCATCGGTCCCGTATACTCCACAAGAAAGCTTATGCAGAGGACGGGACTCACAATCGATGATTTCGATTTGATCGAACTGAATGAGGCCTTTGCTGCTCAGTCGATTGCCTGTATCAGAGAATTAAATATGGATCCTGAAAAGGTGAATCCGAACGGAGGGGCAATTGCGATCGGGCATCCGAATGCGGCATCGGGCGGGATTCTCACCGCAAGGACGGTACGATTTATGCAAGAGGCTAATTTAAAGAGAGCTCTTATCTCATTCTGCATCGGCGGCGGACAGGGCTTCTCATGTGTTCTCGAAAGAGATTAAAAAATAAATTTAGTTCCAGATAGGATTGTTGTTGTATGAGAGTTGAAAAAGTATCTTAACATAAATGGAGGTAGAAAATGGGAAAATTAAGCGGAAAATATGCGGTCGTAACCGGAGGCAGCCAAGGAATCGGCGAGGCAATCGTAAAAAGATTTGTTGAAGATGGTGCGGCAGGAGTTGCTATTTTAGCCCGTAGTTTAGATGTTGCACAAAAAACAGCAGAGTCGATCGATCCCACCGGAGAAAAAGTAATCGCGATCAAGTGCGATGTCAGCAATGAGCAGCAGGTAGCCGATGCGATCAAAGCCATATTGGAAAAATTCAAGACGATCGACATTCTGGTAAACAATGCGGGTATCACAAAGGATTCCATGTTCCATAAAATGACGAATGAACAATGGGATACCGTAATTAACATCAATCTCTACGGTGTATATCATATGTGCAAATACATCATTCCGGTCATGCGCGAGAAAAACTACGGCAGGATCGTGAACATCACATCCATATCCGCGTTTGGCAACATTGGGCAGGCGAACTATTCCGCTACAAAAGGCGCGATCATAAGCTTCACAAATACCCTTGCAAAGGAAGGCGGACCCAAGAATATTACAGCCAATTGCATCGCCCCAGGCTTTATAAGGACGGATATGTACAATGCAGTACCGGAAAACATTATTGCTGAACATGTAAAGCGTGTACCGCTCAAAAGGCTCGGAGAGCCGGAAGAAATAGCCGGTGCAGCATCCTTCTTTGCAAGTGATGACGCAAGTTTCATCACCGGCGAGTGCCTGGTCATAAGCGGCGGCGGCAGCATCTAAGGGAGGATTCTATGAACGATAGGGAGGATACTATGAAGCTGAAAGACAAAGTTGCGGTAATTACCGGAGGCTCGAGAGGGCTGGGCAAGGCGATCGCTCAGCGATTCCTTGAGGAAGGTGCGGTAGTTATCATAACTGCTACCAAGGAAGATAAGCTCCGCAAGACAGCGGAAGAACTGAGTAAATTTGGCAGAGTTGAAGGCATCCTTATGAATGTTACGCAGTTCGACGATGTTCAAAAAATAATTGGAAGTATTATCGAGAAATACGGACGGGTGGATATCCTTGTAAACAACGCAGGGATAACCGCAGATTCGCAGCTGGTTAATATGACAGAAGCGCAGTTTGATTCCGTAATTGCGGTAAACTTAAAGGGAGTATTTAACTGTTCCAAAGCGGTGGCAGGCAAAATGGCTGAGCTTGGATACGGCAGAATTATAAATATTTCGTCGGTTACTGCGCATAACGGCAATTTCGGACAGACCAACTACACGGCGTCGAAGGCGGGAGTCATAGCCATGACGCAGACCTGGGCCAAGGAGCTCGGCAAAAAAGGCATCACAGTAAACGCCGTCGCACCGGGATATACCTTGACGGAAATGGTTGAGGCGGTACCCGAAAAAACGATTGATGCAATAAAAGAAAAAACTCCGGTAAAAAGGCTGGGTAAGCCTGAAGAGATCGCCGCCGCATGCGTATATCTCTCCTCCGATGAGGCGGCGTTCGTTACCGGAGCAATACTGAAGGTAGACGGAGGACTGGTGTTATAAAATACGCGCAAAAATACGTGCGGTTGTAAATGCAAGAATACGAAAAATGTATTAAAATAGGAAGGAGGAAATTAAAAGCGCGGTTCATTTATCCGTTATGATAAAAAAAAATTGAAATGGAGGAAAAATTAATGGGTAAGAATAAACCTTTCATCGTAGTACTAATAATTGCTATGATGATGACATTAGTACTGGGCGGATGCGGCGGTGCTGCCGAAACGCCAAGCAACGAGGAAGAGGCGGCCGGTGAAGTAGTAATCGGATTTGCCGGAGCAATGACGGGACCGTCGGCTACGATGGGAATGGCCACCAAGCAGGGTGCTGAACTCGCGATTGATGAAATCAACGAGGCCGGCGGCATCATGGGAAGCACCATCAAATTTGTTACCCGTGACGATGAAGCTGACCCAACAAAATCAAAGACCGCAGTTCAGGAGCTGATCGATAAAGAAAAGGTTCAGATGCTGCTTGGACAACCGAACTCAACATGCGTTGCGGCAGCGGAAGACTATGTCAACGAAAACAAAGTGATCCAGATCCTTAACATCGCAACCAACACCCTGCTTGTCGATGTTGAAAAGTACCCTTATACCTTCCGAACATTCTTCCCAAGCCCGGTACAGGCCGAGGCCCTTGTAAATATAGCAAAAGAAGCCGGTTTCAAAAAGATCGTGCTGCTCGGCGATACGACCGCACTGGGAAATGACGGAATCGCTTCTTTGCAGGCAGCCTGCGAAACAGCCGGAGTCACACCGGTTGAAGCGATTACTTATAAATCCGGAGACGCCGACATGACGCCGGTAGCGGAGAAGATCAAAAAAGCCGAAGCAGATTGCATACTCGCATGGACTCTTGGTGCGGACGGCGCGAAAATTGTTGCTGCACTTTCAAGAATCGATTATATGGATGAATTGATTTATCTTGGCTATACCGGACTCTCTTTGCCGAACTTCAGAGAACTTGCCGGCGACGGTATTGACCGGTGCTTTACGATCAACGGATACTGGTCGGTAGACAAAGCTGCCGGCGAAACACAGCTTGACGCAGCACGTCAGGAACTCTATGATAAGATGGTAGCAAAATACGGCAAATACGGCCCTGGCGGCAGAACCACCGCTCCTCAGATGGTAGCATCCGGCTATGACGCAGTCTATCTTTATAAATGGGCAGTGGAAACAGCGGGTACCTTTGATCCCGATGCGGTGAAAGAAACAATCGAGACAAAGATTGCCGACTATCCTTCGAAGATCGGTTATGCAGATGCTTACAGGTTCTCGCCGACAAATCACGAAGCGATTTCCGGAAAAGATCTCATGCCTGTTCTGTTAGACCCAATGTTAACGACGGATAATATCTTCGGAGACGTTTATATCAGAGGATCCTTTACGAATTAAAGACAAAGACGTACTTAAAACTTATAAAATTGCGGTGTGCCGATATCGGTCCGTAAATGACCGATATCGACAGACTGTCTTTGAAACAAAAGCAGCGACACTGTGCCGGGATGATTCGGGCAGTCGAAAACAATGAGAGGAGATTAACAGGATGCAGCAATTAATATTCGGGTTGGCAAACGGAAGTATATACGCACTGATGGCGCTTGCGATCGGAATGGTTAGCTCTACGACAGGCATCGTTAATTTTGCACACGCATCAGTTGTAATGATGGGAGCAATGGTAAGCTGGTGGATGATGGTAATTTACGGATTCAGCTATCTGCCTGCTCTGATCGTGGCAATCGTTATCAGCATCGTATTGAATATTGTTATGTATGAGACGTGCGTGAAGAAACTCGGAGATTTGCAGGACAATGTAGGATGGATCATCACACTGTTCGGCGCGTCTATCATATTGGACAACATTGCACGAATGGTGTTCGGTACGGAGCCGCAGGCTTTTCCGTATTTATTCGAAGGCAAAATGGTAACGATTGGTGATGCAAACATCATGCTTCATGAATTGATGATGATCACGATCGCCATCACGATAGGAGTTGTATACCAGACGGTAATAAAAAAGACCCGATTCGGCAGAGCGGTACGTGCTGTTGCATTCAGGCCGTCTACGGCGGAGCTGATGGGCATCAAGAGCGAATATATCATTTTACTCTGCTTTGCGATGGCTGGAGCTGTTGCAGCGATAGGCGGGGTACTGATCGCACCGATCACGTTTGCCAGCTACACCATGACCATGTCAATCGGCCTGAAAGGCTTTGCAGCCGCTGTATTGGGCGGATTTGGAAACACGAAGGGAGCATTTGTCGGAGGACTGAGTCTGGGGATCATCGAGAGCTTCATAAGCATATTTATCCCCGCGGGAATCAAGGATTCCATCAGCTTCGTTATTATGATCATAGTGATAATATTTTTGCCGGGAGGGATATTAAGTGCCAAGATTTTTAACAAAAACGGGCTCGCTTCAGAAAAAGTATAGCGCGTGGTTTAACATATTAAAAGTGGTATTGCTGCTCTTTTGCTTGGTATTTCCATTTATAGCCGGTAATTATTATTTGCGGTTTGCCATTATTATATTTATTTACATGATATTGTCGATCGGTTATGACATATCATCCGGGTATTGCGGTTTGCTGACCCTTTCCGCAGCGGCCATATTCGGAGCCGGAGCCTATGCGTCGGCAATCACGATCACGACCCTTAAAATGCCGTTCTTCGTTGGTATGCTGGCGGCAATGGTTGTCACCGGACTGATCAGCTTCACGATTTCCTTGCCGGCATATAAGGTAAAGGGCAACTATCTTGCCCTGATAAGCCTTGGCATTCTGGAAATCGTACAGAGGATACTCAACGATTGGACCTCTTTGACGCAGGGCGCGGCAGGATTTTTCCTTCCCCCATGGTCCATCTTCGGCGTCAGTCTTACGAATTATTCAAAATATTATGTGGTATTTCTCTTCTTGATTCTGGCTATCTTGTTCGAATGGGGACTGGTAAAGAGCCATTGGGGCCGTGATTTTATCGCGGTCAAGAATGATGAAGTAGCGTCTTCGGGAGTAGGGATCAACAACAGAAAATTCAAGGTTATAGCACTGCTTGTAAGCTCCATGATGATCGGGGTCGCCGGTTCCCTTTACGCGAGCTACAGTGAGTTTATCAGCCCCGACACGTTTGGGTTCTATCTGACGATATTAGTCCTTCTAATGGTCGTTATCGGCGGAACAGGTACATTGGCCGGTCCTGCTATCGGCGTTGTCGTCGTAATGGTGATACCGGAATTCTTCAATGCGTCACCGGATCTGAAGCAAATCGTCTTTGGCTGCCTTCTTATCGTACTGACACAGGTTATGCCGGGAGGTATCGCAGGAAGAGTAAAGAAACGCTTCCGGGCAGTCGATGATAACACCGATATCGAAAATTTAGGCGATCGGCCGCCGATCAGTTTTGAAAAATTCAGAGTTGATGCGGATGGCACAGAAAATATACTTGAAGTAAGTAATCTTACAAGGAGATTCGGCGGGCTTACGGCGGTCGGAAATCTTGACATTAAAGTTAAGAGAGGCACGGTGCATTCCCTGATCGGACCTAATGGAGCCGGCAAGACGACCACAGTCAACATGATAACAGGGATCGACAGGCCTACCGAAGGCAGCGTTATGTTCAATGGTGGGAATATCACGGGAATGGAGCCATTCCTTTCGGTGAAGCGCGGAATCGCCCGAACCTATCAGCACGTCAGACTGTTCAAAGACATGCGTGTCATCGACAACGTGGCAATGGGCGGCAGAATCTACTACACATATAGTATGGCAGGCGCGATTTTCCACTCGAAAAAGAAAAGAAAAGAAGAAAAAGAAGCCTATCTGGAAGCTTATGACTGTTTGAAACTGATCGGTCTGGAAGACAAATCAAATTTTGATCCGGGAAATCTTTCTTCCGGTCAGCAGAAGCTGCTTGAGATCGCACGTGCGCTGTGTGAGAAGCCGAAACTTATGGTACTGGATGAACCTTGTGCCGGTCTGAATGAGACGGAAGTATCAGAACTTTCCGAGATAATCAAGAAAATAAGAGATGTCGGTATAACGGTACTGATGATCGAGCACCATATGAGCATCGTAATGGGCATATCGGACTATATAACGGTTATCGATTATGGCAGGAAGATCGCGGAGGGAACTCCGGCGGAAGTATGCGTAGATCCGGCAGTCAGAAAAGCATATTTGGGAGAGGAGGTGCCGACATGCTGAAAGTAGAGAATTTATCGATTGCTTACGGCAAGACGGAGGTCGTACACCACGTATCGTTTGATATAAAGCAGGGTTCGGTTGTAACGATTGTTGGTGCAAACGGAGCCGGAAAGAGCACCATACTCAATACCATAGTGGGCCTCCACCGGTCAAAGGAAGGAAGTATCCTGTACAAGGGCGAAGACATAACCAGGACGGCTCCGGATAAGCTTGTCAGAAAAGGGATAAGGCTTGTCCCCGAAGGCAGGCAGATATTCGCGGAGCACACGGTTGAAGAGAATATGCTTCTCGGAGCGTACGCAGAAAAGGACGCAAAAAAGATTCGTGACCGTATGGAGGAAATGTTTGACCGTTTCCCGATTCTTAGGGAAAGGCGTAAGCAGCTCGGAGGCACCTTGTCGGGTGGGGAGCAGCAGATGCTTGCAATCGCAAGGGCTTTGATGACGGGACCTGATCTGCTTATCCTTGACGAACCGTCGCTTGGTCTTGCGCCGATCATCGTTGCAGATGTCTTCAAACTATTGACGGAAATCAAAAAAACGGGCGTAACAATCATGCTGGTTGAACAGATGGTCGATAACGCGCTGAGCATTTCGGATTATGCGTATGTACTCGAGACCGGAAATATCGTCTTTTCCGGTACCAAGGACGAAGTGAAGAACAGCGATGATATCGTAAAAGCCTATTTGGGTAATGTTTAATTAAGAAATTAATATGTTAATATGCAAAAAACACACCTTTTTCAGTGAGGTGTGTTTTTGTGTGAAAAGCCTATTTTGTTTCTTCATTTCTGCCGGCGGCAACAACCCGGTTTCTTCCTTTTTCTTTTGCTTCGTACAACGCTTTATCAACTTTTGCATACCATTTAAGAAAAACTTCTGCCTTTGTTCGTTCCGCGACGCCGATGCTGGCAGTCTGCTTCCCTGCAATCGGATGCTGTTTTTCTTCGATTGCTGTCCGTATCTTTTCCGATACGATGATCGCTCCCTTTAATGTTGTCTTGGGCATGAGCAGGAGGAATTCCTCGCCGCCGAACCGGACGAGGATATCGGTATCCCGGATGGCCTCTCCAATCGTTTTTGCGGTATGTCTTAAAACTTCATCGCCGACCGGATGGCCCCAGGTGTCGTTGACATTTTTAAAATGATCCATATCGATGAGAGCCATGGACAGCGATTCGCCAAAGTAATCGGCTCTGCTCATCTCTCCTTTGATGGTGGAATCAAAGTAATGACGGTTATACGCTCCGGTCAGCTGATCTGTTCCGGCCATGGTTTCAAGCTCTTCCTTCTCCAGCACCTGTTCCGTCACGTCTCTTGCCGATGAATAGATGAATTTCCCGATCCTGGGCTGGGTATGCCACTCGATATATTTATAGGCGCCGTGTTTGCATCGGAATCGGTTCGTAAATCCAATCCCCGGCTTGTTTTTATTGAACTCCTTGATCGATTCAAGAGTAAGCTGAATATCGTCATCGTGAATAAAGGAAAGAAACTTTTTACTTTCCAGCTCTTCCGATTTATAACCGAAGGTTTCTTCAAACTTCTTATTGACTTTATGGAAATTTCCGTCGATATCGATCACACAGAGCATGTCCAGATTCAGTTCCAGGAAGCCCTCGATCTGTTTTTCCTGCTCATATTCTTTCGTGATATCGCGGAAGGAGACAACAGCTCCCGTTATGGCGCCGTTCTCTGTTTTGACGGCAGATGCCGCTCCGGATATGTAAACCTCGGTTCCGTCTTTTGACACCAATCTGGTGCTCTTATCAGGGTACGTGTTTTCGCCGGTTTGCAGTACTTTTTTTACCGGATCGGGTCTTTTTTCTCCGGTGACGTAATTAATATTGTTAAATACGTCGTGAAACTCCTGCCCGACTGCTTCCGTGCTTTCCCAACCTGTGAATTCCTCCGCCATTTTATTCATCAGCGTTATTTTGCCTAGATGATCCGTTACAATGATTCCTGAATCGATCGATGAAAGGGTGGTCTCTAAAAGGTTATTTTTCTTTTCAAGCAGCTCCTCGCTCTTTCGGCGTTTCTCGATTTGATTTAACGCGAGAAGCAGCAGAATACTGATGATGAGAATTGGAAAGGTAAATAAAAAGGCTTTTCCGAAGATTTCCCAGACCGGTACGAGAAAGATCAACTTCCAGGAAGCATCATCAAAGCTGGCAGTATAAATGTAATAGCCACCCAACGCCTGAACGGTGACCTCCTTGAAGGTTACGAGTTTCTCGATGTCGTCATTTGAAAACTTCAGGTATTTACTCAGATTATCGATCTTATCCTTCGAAAAGTTTTTTTGACTGGAGGCTAAAACCGTAAAATTATCGTCGATCAGATAGCTTTCATAGGGAGATTCGATTTCCTTGCTGAGCCAGGCATTTGTGAGGTCCAGTGACACGACCCCCTGAAACTCATCCTTGTTATAAACAGGCGCCGACAGCGTGACCATAAGGCCTTTCCCTGCGGCATCCTGGTAAACCGGCGTCCAGACACTGCTGCGGGACGGGTCGTTCGCCGGATTTGCCACTTTATAGAATTCGACATTTTTTAAGTCATCGGTATACCTGAAATCCTCCGATGCGGTCCAGGGGTAGATATTCGTGAGACTTTTTTCGCTCATATAATACAGCCAGGTGATATCCGGAAATTTTTCATAATACATGCTGAAGAATTTATTATACTGCAGGGCAAGGATGGCATTCGCTTTTTCAATGCCGCCGACCGGGATCGGGCCCTGCCCGGTAAGATTTCCCGCTGTTTTTTCTTCCGCTGTGCCGCCGATGGAATCGAGATGATAGAAGTCCGACTTCGCATCATATCTCAATGAATCATATAATTCTGGGTCGTTAACATTTCCCTGTTCAAAAAAAATATTCCCGTAAGCAGCCAGGCCATCGATGATGTTGCTGCTGACGTTAACATGCTCCCGAATAAGATCTGCCTTCGTAACGGCGGTACTTCTGAATCCGTCGAGCAAGGAACCGTATGCAATATAAAACGTGATCAATAAAACGAACACGATCAGTGAAAGGAGCATTAGCATTTTACTTTTCACCATAAGGAAGGAACTCCAATCATTTTAGAATAGATTGATATTTAAATACCCGTTTCTATTTTTTTCATTCACTCATAAGAACCGGCAGTTGACAAAATACTTGTTTTTTTGTCGAAAAAAGGCGAAACTATCAGGAATTCAATAGGATTTAAAACAAACCCGCCTTCACAAGTGAAGGCGTGCGTGCTATTTCACAAATCATTTTTACCGGATTTTGTTCACTGGGCTACTCAAACGGGAACCGGAAATCAAGCCCCATACTGTCGCGTACTACAA
Organism: uncultured Oscillospiraceae bacterium; assembly: GCA_964612345.1. Taxonomy (GTDB): domain Bacteria; phylum Bacillota; class Clostridia; order Peptostreptococcales; family Anaerovoracaceae; genus Anoxybacterium. The sequence goes on from CAZTEH010000026.1 coordinate 29,459, forward strand.
TAAACTCCTTCTGCACTGCTTCTCCGACAGGAACGCCCTTGTCTTTTCGTTCCAGCCAGGTGAGGTATTCCTTCTCTCCGGCTGTATAGATCCTGTTCTCTCCCGGTGCCAGAGTGGATGCGCGCAGCTCTCTCAGGATATCGCCTGTGGTTTTTTTGAAGCTCTCCGCTCCCACGAAGGCCTCCGTGTCGATGGCGATAAAGAAATGGCCCAAATGATACGGTACCTTTTCTCCATGCTCACCCAGACCGGTCAGCATCTTCATATAGCTGCCTGCCTGGAGCGCAGCGGACAGGATCTCGACTACGGTAGCGTATCCATACCCCTTATATCCGGCAAGTTCCTCACCAATACCGCCCAGCGGCGCCAGAGCGGCTTTTTCCTTTACAAGGTCGTCCAGAATCTTAACGCTGTCCGTCATGGGCTTTCCGTCGTGACCAACGACCATGCCTGCGGGCGTATCCTTACCCTCACGTGCGAAATACTCGATTTTTCCCCGTTGGGTGATGCTCGTAGCGCAGTCCAGCATGAAAGGAAATTCCTCATCCGTCGGAAATCCGAAGGTAAGAGGGTTGGTTCCCAGCATGTTTTCAACGCCGAAGGTCGGCGCGATGGAAGGGCGCGCGTTGGTTCCCGTGATTCCGATCATATTCTCCTTCACCGCCATGGATGCAAAATAACCGGCGATGCCGTAGTGGGTCGAATTCCTTGCAGCTACCATTCCCATGCCGTATTTTTTGGCCTTTTCAATGGCCATGGTCATGGCTTTGTGGCCTACGATCATGCCCATGCCGTCATGGCCGTCCACCACTGCCGTCGTCGGCGTTTCCTTCACGATCTCAAATTCAGTGACAGGGTTCTGAATGCCCGCATTGATGCGGTCGATATAGATCGGCTTGAAGCGGTTACAGCCGTGGCTTTCGATGCCGCGTCGGTCGCTCTCCATCAAAACTTCAGCGCAAATGGCTGCCTCGTCACGCGGCACACCGACTTTTTCGAACGCTGACGTCATAAAATCTCCAATCATTTCCCATGATACGTAAGGTCTATTTTCCATAAACGCCTCCTAATATTTTGTTTATTGATTTTCTATAAAATTTTTCATTCCTTATACTAGCACATTTCGACTGCCTATATACATTATACTGGCAGGTATTGGGGAAATCAAAAATATTTTTTTAAACATGACATATAGTTGTCATGTTTTCATGTTATGATCAAGGAAAAAACAAAAGGAGGCATATTATGGGGTATCAATTTGAATTAACCGATGAAAAAGAACAGCCATTACTTTCTATGCGCAAAAGAACGGCGGTTGGCAATCTGCCGCTGGAATTGGGGAAAGCTTACGGAGCCATCCTCCAGCATCTTGAGGAAATAGCCGAAAAGACGGAAGGCCCGGCTTTCGCGGCTTATTACAACATGGATATGGAAGATCTCGATGTAGAAATGGGCTTCCTTGTTCCGAAACCAATTGCCGGAAAAGGCGAGATCCAAGCAAGCAAAATTCCAGCAGGAAAGCAGGTGTCCTATCTGTATAAGGGACCGTATGCAGACATGGCACCGACCTATGAAGCGATGATGGCATGGATCGGCGAGAATGGACACGTACCAACCGGCGTGAGCTATGAATTCTATTACAACTCACCGATGGAAGTGCCGGAAAGCGAGCTTTTGACAAAAATCGTATTCCCGCTGAAGTAACTATGGATGTATATGAATGGCTTCTTGAACCCGGTGATCCGTCGGTCAGATACAGAACTCTGGTTGAACTGATGGACATGGGAGAATCAGAAGAAGCGAAGATAGCAAAGAAATCGATCAGCGAATCCGAGCCGGTTAAAAGTCTGATTGCAAAAATGCATCCTGACGGGTACTGGCTGCAGAAAAACTCACAGGGCAGGATCGTCGGGCAGGAGGCAGAATATGGCAGCTTCGCAACGACCCATTTCTGTCTGGCTTATTGCGCCGAGTTGGGTTTGGACCGCAGCGAGCCCTTCGTTGAAAAAGCGGCGTCACGATATCTTGGCCTGCAGAAGGAGGACGGCGACTGGTACGAGCATTTATCATGTCTGTTTGGTTACAATATCCGAACGTTTATCATGCTTGGGTACCGCTATGATGAAAGAATACAAAAGGCTATCGACATGATGCTCAATACGGTAAGGAAGGACGGCGGGTATCTGTGCGATATGCACGAAAAAGAGAAGGGGCGGCCGCCGAAAAGCTGCGTCCGCGGGGCTGCGAAGGCACTGCTGGCATTTTCGGAGCTTCCGGAGTATTGGAACCATGAGAGATGTCTGCAGCTGGTCGATTACTTTCTGAGCAGAAACGGAATTTACAAGAGAAATGACCATGAGCGGTTTGTCAGCAAGGACATGCTGACGGACTCCTTCCCCATCATCTGGCGGACGAATATCTGGGAAATCCTGTATGGGCTCAGCAAGATGGGCTACGGAAAGGATGGGAGGCTGGCCGATGCATGGAAGGTGATGGAGAGCAGAAGAGACACCGACGAACGGTATCTCCTCGACTGGACTCCGTCACAGAGCCCGTGGAAAGCCGGAATAAGAGGCGAGTCGAATAAATGGATCACGTTATACTGCATGCTGGCCGAGAAATATCGAGATTCTGCCGAACGGTCGGCTAGAAATATGGATGAGAGGTTTGAATCAAATGGATTGGAATCTGTTATATGACAGCAGCCGGATGCCGGACAACGGCAGCATCATTGATTTTATTGGAAAAGCGGCCCCGCTTTGGGCGGAACTGGAGACTTATTTGGAGGATACGTATCACGTTTCACCTAAAATGTCCTACAGCAAGTGCTCGGCTCAGCCCGGCTGGAATGTGAAATATCAAAAAAGCGGGAAATCCCTTTGTACCCTTTATCCCATGGAAGACTTTTTTATCGCGCTGGTGGTGATCGGGACAAAAGAAGAGGCGGAGGTGGAAGCCGCCATGACACTGGGTCACTTCACGGACTATTTACACGAGATGTATCAAAGAGTAGCTTTTTCCTGCGGCGGACGCTGGCTTATGATCCGCGTGACAGACCGGGCAATTCTTGAAGACGTTAAGCGTCTGATCTCCATTCGGATCATGCCGAAGCGTCTGGTTTTACGAGATAATCTTTACTAATTACAGTAATACTTTGAATTTTGAACCGTATATGAAAAAGTATGGTATAATCTATACACAAAACATCAGTAGTCGTAGTATGAGAGGAGAAACGGATCATGTCTAAGATGAAAGAACTGTACGAAAAGGTTGCGGCGGACAGCGCATTGCAGGAAAAATTCGCTGTGATCATGAAAGGCGCAGAGGAAGTCGGAGAAGAAGCCACCAAAGAGAAGCTGGCAGTCTTCGCAAAGGAAGCAGGGTACGAGGTGACACTGGAGGAAATGCAAAATTTCTTCAAGGAGCTGGCAGAGTCGAAAGAAAGTCAGATGTCGGATGCCGAGTTGGATCAGGTGGCAGGAGGAAAAGGATCGATTATCCAAACTCCACTCGATATCTATACAAGTCTCAACGCACCCGTTTGGAAAGTTTCAAACTGTAACTTTCATGTCTGAGTAAAAGAATAATTCTTTTACTACATAACATAATTAAAAGTAAGAGGCTAAAAATATAGGCAAATTCTCTGAATTGGGAATTTGCCTTTTTAAGTTTTGTAATAGTATTTAAAATTATCAGTATTCTTAACCAGCACCTAAAAAGAAAGAGCAGCCACATCTGGGTTACTCATCTTGCTTTAGATTATATGTTATATTTCTTTTTTGGTGAAGGATACGATGTATTTCTATTGCATCATCAAGCACGACGTAGAATACCAAGTAATTATCAACAACCATCTTACGATACTCATAATTATATTTACCGGGCTTATATACCGGGTGTAAAAAGGGGAAGGAAGGCAGTTTGTTTATTTTTTCTATAAGATTGTCGTACTGATCCAAGGCAACAGATACGTAGAACCCTGAAAGAAAGTCCACAATTTCTTCCAGGTCTTGCGCGGCGAGAGGGAGCATTTTAATTTTAACCATTTGCCACTTCCGCCTTTTTTATTAATCTATTGCGAAGGGAAGACGACACTTGATTGAAATCATATCTTGTAGGATTGGTTGCCGCCTCAAGTTGAGCTTCAACCAATGCATTACCGATCCGGAGTTCTTCACTAATTGCTTCAAATAAATCGTGGCTCATCACAACCATATCTTCATGACCGTTCTTAGTGAGAAAAACCGGTTCATTATCTTCATGAACAATTTTTGATATTTCTGCAAAGTTATTTCGCAAGTCAGAAATTGGTTTAATTTTTGGCATATTGTTTACACCTCCTTTGGTATCATAATATTATCATAATTATGATATGCAATCAAGGATGAAAAATACATTTTTTAAAAGATATAATTTGCCGGAGCACGAGACCATCATCTGGGATTTTCTTTGGATCTTAATCTTCATTTTCTATATTTTCCTTACTTCATCAGCCTTCGTATCATTTTGAAATTCTTTTCCGTATACGGATGATACCGCATCGGCAGATCGATCCAGGTTGATTTCCTGACGATGCTTCGGTAATGGGTAAAAGTGTCAAAGCTCGATTTGCCGTGATAGCTCCCCATTCCGGAGTGACCGACGCCTCCGAAGCCCATGAGCGGATTGGCCAGATGGATTATGGTGTCATTGACACAGCCTCCTCCGAAAGAGCAGGTGTCCAGAATTTTTTGCTCCACTGTTCTGCTTTCGGTAAACAGGTACAGTGCCAGGGGTCTCGGACGGGAGCGGATGAATTTGATGCAGTCATCCAGCTCGGCATACGCCATCAAAGGAAGAATCGGGCCGAAGATCTCCTCCTGCATAACAGGGGAATCCGGGGTGATATCCGTCAGGACAGTCGGTTCGATAAACCGTCTGGATTCGTCGATACCGCCGCCGATCACAGCCTTTTCACCCTTCAGCAGACGGATCACGCGCTGAAAATGCTTTTCACTGATGATCACCGGCATTTCGGACAAGTCGCCGTTCGGGAAAAACTCCTTGAGTGTCTTCACGTATTCCTCCAGGAAGCGGTCCTTGACGGACTGGTGTATCAGCAGGTAGTCGGGTTCAACGCAGGTCTGGCCCGCATTGAGTACCTTTCCAAAGGCGATACGCTTTGCTGCAAGCTTCAGATTAGCCGTTTCATCCACGATGACAGGGCTTTTCCCGCCGAGTTCAAGAGTCACGGGCGTCAGGTTTTTTGATGCAGCTTCCATGACTGCCTTGCCCACTTCGACGCTTCCGGTAAAGAAAATATAATCAAATACTTCTTCAAGAAGGGCGCTGTTCTGCTCTCTTCCGCCTTCCACCACAGCGAGGTATTCGGGAGGGAAGTTCTCCCCTATGATCTTTGCGATGGCGCTGCTGGTTGCCGGAGCATAGGCGGATGGTTTGATGACGGCACAATTGCCGCCGGAAATTGCACCCACCACAGGAACAAGGCAGAGTTGAAGAGGGTAATTCCAGGGCGACATGATCAGGGCCACTCCGTATGGCTCCGGTACAATGAAGCTCTTTGCATGGAACTGGGTGATCGGTGTTCTTACGGTTTTTGTCCTGCACCAGCGGGGCAGATGCTTTAAGTGGAATCGGATCTCATCCAAAACCATGCCGGTCTCGGTCATGTAGGCTTCAAAAGGCGATTTGTTGAGATCGGATTTCATTGCTTTGCTGATTAGAGCTTCGTTGTCCTGCAGCGCCTTCTGAAGCCTTTTGAGAGCTTCCATCCGGAATAGCAGCGGACGGGTAGCGCCGCTTTCGAAATATTCACGCTGGCGCGCGACTAGGGAACCAATATTCATGATATTCCTCCAAATTGAAATTTTCAGGTCAGCATTCCCTGGAGTATGGCCATGTAATCATTTAGATAACAGGCATATTCGGGACTTCCCACCGTTTCGACATAGCCCTTCTCCACCGCTTTTACAAATTCGACATCCTTCAGCAGCACCGCCATGGCGCCCTCAACGCTGAGGAAGCGGAAATGAACGAAGGGACTTCGGCGCGTGTAAACACCGTGGCCGGATTTTGACTTGCCGGCCTTGATGCGCAGATAGCATGCGATGTATTCCTTGTCGTCACCGTTCTCAACGGTGAACTGATAGATCCGGTCGGGCTGACGCTGGCAGAACTCCTGCATATCCGGGTCACCCAGCTTGTTGTACTGGGAAAGTGCTCGAGTGATCATATATAAACTCATTTTAACCTTGAGACTCTGTCCTGTAAAGTCCTTTGGACGTTTGGACGGCGACATGATCATCATGCCCATCAGCAAAGACAGTACATTAACAAGGAGCTTGGCATTTTTCAAGCCCTTGATGGAAGGCACCGCCATTCCGCCTCGCAGCAGAGCGTTCATTTTCGCTACGGTAGGGAAGGTCAAGGATATATCTGGTTTTTCTGCCGGACCCTGTACTACGGTAACGGTGCCATGATCAAATATAAGGTGGCAGGCAAGCAGCTCGCCGTCATTTTTCGCGCCAAACTGTACGATTCCAGTGACATGTTTGAATTTCTCCCTCAATTTCGGATCATCATCCAGAAGAACCTGCATGACAGGGAAGGCCGCATTGAAAAACAGCTTTGCGGCCATGATATCCTGAGGTGCTGCAGTCATGGTAATACCCCCTTACTCATCGTCCCAGTTTTCATCTTCTTCAAATTCCAAGCCTACCATGCTGCGTACCTGGTCGATAATGCCGTTTGCATCAAGACCATAATGGGCATATAAGTCTTCCGCGTAGCCGATGGTAGCAAATTCGTCATAAATGCCATGCTTTTTAAAGATGCAGCCTTTTCCGCTTTCGGCGATCACACAGCCCACAGCGTCGCCAAGTCCGCCGATGACATTGTGCTCCTCGACGGTGAGGATGCGGCGGGTATCCAGGACAGCTTTCATGATGACGTCACGGTCAAGGGGCTTAATGGTGTGCATATTGATCACCCGTACAGAAAGTCCGTCCTGCTCCGCCAGTGTTTTCGCAGCCTGTATGGACTGAAGCACGGCGATTCCGCAGCAAATGACGGTGACGTCGGTGCCTTCCCGCATGGTGATGGCTTTTCCGATTTCGTAATCATAATGATCATTTTCATAGCAAGGCGGTTCAAAGCCTCGGCCGATGCGGATGTAGACAGGGCCCGGCGTTTCGACGCAGGCCTGGACCGCTTTGGAGGTTTCGATTCCGTCAGCGGGGCAGATCACGGTCATGTTTGCGATGGAACGCATCACTGCGAAGTCTTCCGTACAGTGGTGGGTGGTTCCTGCATGGCCGAAGGAGATTCCTGCATGAGTCGCAATGATTTTGACCGGCAGATTCTGGTATGCAATATCCGTACGGACCTGTTCTCCCGCTCTGAGGCAGGAAAATACGGCCATTGTGGATGCGAATGGAATCAGACCTGCTTTGGCAAGTCCCGCGGCAATTCCGAACATATTCTGCTCTGCGATTCCGACGTTAAAAAACCGATCAGGGAATGCGTCGGCAAAGTGCACAATGGCAGTGGTCTTTGCAAGGTCTGCGGTGACTCCTACGATTTTATCGTTCTGTTTGCCCAGCTCCGCAAGGGTCCGGCCGTAAATCTCTTTGGCCGTCATGGTAGCTGCGTCATAGGCATTCCAGTTGGTTCCGGTAATAACAGTCATAATGATTTACCTCCTTTCATGATTGAGGCTTTGGCCCTTTCACATAGGTTGGAATCGCCGGAGGCATAGTGATATACGACATTGTTTTCCATAAAATCAATGCCCTTGCCCTTAACGGTATTGGCAAGGATCATCACCGGTTTGTCGGCAGCGGCCCAGGCTCTGTCAAGAGCGTCGGCAAGCTCATCGAAATTGTGGCCGTTGATCTCAATGACCTCGAATCCGAAAGCGCGCCATTTGTCTGCGAAAGGTTCAAGCTTCATGATGTCCTCGGTGAAGCCGTCAATCATCAGCCCGTTGCGGTCAACAATGGTAATGACGTTGGTTAACTTGAAGTTGGATAAGGACATGGCGGCTTCCCAAACACTGCCTTCGCAGCATTCGCCGTCTCCGAGCAGGCAGACGGTCTTGCAGCTCTTTTTCAGATAACGGGTGCCGAGACCCAGACCGACGGACATGGAAAGCCCGTGGCCAAGAGAGCCTGTGGAGGCATCGCAGCCGATTACCTTATTGCAGTCGGGATGCATGGCGAAAGCACTGCCGAAATGGTTGAAGGATTTCAGCTGCTCTTCAGGGAAATAGCCTTTCTTCGCCAATGCAGGGATATAACCGGCGGCACAGTGGCCTTTGGAGAGGATGAAACGGTCTCTGTCCTCCCATTTCGGATTCTTTGGATCTACGTTGAGATACTTGGAGTAAAGGATTGTGAGTATGTCGGCGATGCTCAGAGAACCGCCGATATGGGCGCCGCCGGACCATGACATAACGTCTACAATGGTCAGACGCAATTCACGTGCCGCGTCCAATAGCTTTTGCTTTTCATTGGGAGTAATCGGCATTCTGTATTCCTCCTGATACTAGCTCGCCCAATTTGCAGAGCAAATTGAACGGCGAACTTATGCAACGAAATCGCAACGTTCCGTAAACGGAACTGCTCCACGAGCAAAGCTCACTACGCTGTCCGTTTTGAACGTTGCAGATTTCGACTGCCAATAATGGAATGATACTATTAATATAAAATTGCAGCAATGAATCGTCTAGTAAAAAAAGGAACTTGCAAAATATGGACTATTTACGGGAAGGCGCTGTCTAAAAATATTGAGATAGCCCTTTTTTATTGCGCCTACATAGTCAATTAATTCAGTTCAGGAATTAAGGAAATATTTAGCGAAGCAATTTCAAGTAAAAAACACAAAAGATACTTGCATATTATAAAACGGTATTTTATAATAAGGATAACTTAACATATTAACATGTTAATATGCATTATCTGCTAGTTCTATTAAATATTAAAAAGGAGGTGAAGAATTGGAAATCATTCAATACAGTCAGCTTTACGAAAAGGAAGTCGTGGATTTATGGAATAAAAACTTGACTGACGACCCGATTACCGTTTTTAAGTTCCGAAAGCAGGCATTGTTCGACGACAATTTTGATACCGGGCTTTGCTATGTCGCAGTTGAGAATGATCACGTGATCGGATTTCTGCTGGCAACCAAAAGAAAGTTTCCGTACCTTGAGAGAGGCTTGGAGCCGACCAAAGGATGGATCAATGTCATGTTTGTCGAGGAAGCTCATCGGCGAAAAGGGATCGGGGAAGCCCTGGTGAGAAAAGCGGAAGAGAAATTGAAATCGATGGAAGCAGAGACTGTGACCCTTGGCGCTTACAGCCCGAACTATTTCTTTCCCGGTATCGACAGAGAAAACTATGGTAATGCCGTGAAATTCTTTGAAAAAATGGGATATCAGGCGGGAAAAGAAAGCTATTCCATGTGTAAGGATCTTCATGGATATAAAATAAGTAAAGATACTCTGGAGAAATTGTCCAAGGCACAGGAGGCCGGATTCCGTTTCATCAACTTTGAATACAAATATTCTTTGGAGCTGCTCGAATTCTTAAAAGTTGAATTCGGAGGAGGCTGGAAACGGAACGCGTTGATCTCCATGCAGAACGATACGGCGGAAGACTGCATCCTGCTTGTATTAGACCGGGAACAAAAGATCGTTGGCTTCTGTATGCGGATGATCGACGGCAACCCGATGCGCTTCGGTCCTTTCGGAGTCAAAGCAGAGGCCAGGAATTATGGGATCGGAGGAGTTTTGTTCGATATCATGCAGCTGGAAATGGAAAAACGAGGGATCCATCATCTGTATTTTGTCTCCACCGATGAACCGGGGAGAAGATTTTATGAAAGACACGGTCTTCGGGTTTTCAGGACATTTGCAGACTATCAAAAAACAATTTAGGAGAAAATATGAGTGAGATGAAACGAGTTGTAAGTATTGGTGCGCATTCTTTGGATGCCGAAATTTTAGGCGGCCCCATCATGCTGAAATATGCGGAGCAGGGAGCCCATTGCACCTATATTCATGTAACACAAGGCCGTTTGGAGGATCCCGATGCATCGCAGGCTGAAAAAGACGACTATTAGAAAGAGCGGTTTAATCAGAACAAACGAGCCTACGAA
>CAZTEH010000027.1:0-39153 GCA_964612345.1 uncultured Oscillospiraceae bacterium
ACGAAATTTCTATAAGAATGTTTTACCAAGGAGGACCTTATAAGGTCCTCCTTTTTATCTGGTTCCCTTAACCTGGCAGGCGAAATAAGAATTGTAAACACTCGTAAATGTGATGTATACTATAATATGACTCTCGTGGCATCGGCTAATATTTAAAGGAGAAACATAATGCGATCGCATTATGGAATCAGTACGGATGAACACGTCACAGAATAAACAAAGCAAGAGATGGATACTAATTGTAGCAATCTGTTCGTTATTATTGATAACCAGTGAATTGCTTATATCTCAATATGTCAGTTCTGAGTTTTCCGAGTCGATGCAGAATCAAAGAAAGAGTTCGGTAAGCAAGATGGTTCGTCTTGCTTATAATTCAATCAAGCCAATCGTAAGTGACGTACATAGCGGCAAGATCGATTCTGCCGCCGCCAGGGCTGAAATCACCGATTTGGTGCGTAATATGACTTATGAAGATGAGTATGGCAAAAATTATATCTTTATGAGTTCCTATGAAGGCATCATGCTGGTCCAACCCTTTGAACCCCGGAAAGAGGGATCAAATCAATGGGATTTGCAGGATTCCAACGGGAGATATATCATCAGGGAACTCGTGCAGGCTGCAAAGAAAAATCCCGAGGGCTCCTTCGTTTCTTATGATTATTATTTGCCCAATGAATATAGAATTGAAGAAAAGCTGTCCTATGTAATCGGGATCCCGGAAATCGATGCATATATCGGCACCGGCATGTATCTGGAAAGCAGTTATCGAGAACTGCAGAGGGTTTTGGAATTGCAGCGCTACGGATTTCTTTTCATGATCGTTTGTATTTTAAGTGCCGCCGCATTCTTTATTATTTCACTTTTGAAAACCAATGAAGATCTTTCCAGGGAAATCCGGGAACGGATGTATGCGGAAAGCAACATAAGGACCGTATTTGATTCGATCCACGATGCGATTATGATTCATGACAACAACGGCAACATAATCCTGGCGAATAAACGGGTTAGCATCTTATACGAGATCCCCGAAGATCAGATAACAAAATACAGTATTCGGGAATTGTCTTCTGATATGAATGATCCGGAGTCCCAATATAATCAAATCAATAAGCTGGACAATTCTTCCATGGTCTTTGAATGGAAATGCAGGCGACCCATCAATGGCACCATTTTTGATGGTGAAGTTGCTCTGCGCAGGACGGAATGGTCCGGTGACGATGTGATCGTTGCGGTAGTCCGTGATATCAGCGATCGCAAAAAACAAGAAAATGAGATCCGACACCTGGCTTACTATGATTACTTGACTGGTCTGCATAATCGTGTTTCCTTTATCAACAGATTGAACAAGGAGCTGGACGGAGAAAGCGTAACGGAGGTACAAGGAGCGATCCTGTTTGTCGATTTGGACAACTTCAAGAAGATCAATGACAGTTTCGGTCATTTTTTCGGCGATGAGGTTTTGATTGGGTTGGCTGACAGACTGAGAAGCCTGGCTGCGGACGATTTCCTGCCGGCAAGAGTAGGCGGCGATGAGTTTGTTATTTTATGCCATGATGCAGATCTTCAGCAAGCGATGAAAATAGCCGAAAAAATATTGGGGATATTCAGAGATCCGATCGTGATCCAGGAAAACACGATTCTTATTACATGCAGTATCGGAATCGCGCTTTACCCAAGAGATGGAAATACGGTAGAAGAAATATTCAAAAATGCGGATATGGCTATGTACAGCGCGAAGGATCAAGGCAAGGACAAGTATGCTTTCTATGAAGATGTGATGAGCGCTGATATGCAGTATAAAATTGAGATGGAAAAACAGCTGCGCCTAGCCTATAACAATAATGAATTCATGTTGTACTATCAGCCGTTGTATGACATCACACAAAAAAAGATAAAGGGTTATGAGGGCTTGATTCGTTGGAACAGCCCGCTTTATGGGATGGTTTCGCCGAACAGGATCATTCCGCTGGCGGAAGAGATCGGGCTCATCGATAAAATAGGGGATTGGGTCATAGACAACGCTTTTGCTTTTGCGAAAGAGGTACAGCCCCGAAATTTATATATTTCATGCAATGTTTCCCCGGTTCAGCTGGCGCAAAGTAATTTTGTGGAAAAGGTATTGCAGAAGTTTGAGATTTATCAATTAAAAAAGGGAAGTGTCGCTCTGGAGATCACGGAATCGTGCCTGATTGAATCTTTCGATGAAGCATCACAAAAACTGGCTCTGCTGCGCAATAAGGGCATCCGGATCTATTTGGATGATTTCGGAACAGGATATTCCTCATTAAACTATTTGAAAAACCTGCCCGTTGATAAAATCAAGATCGATAAATCCTTTATTGACGAAATAACCAATTCCGGAAAGGACAGCAAGATCCTGAAAACCATCATACTGCTGGCCCATGATATGGGAATCAGAACGGTGGCGGAAGGAGTGGAGACGGAGGCACAATATCAATACCTGGAAGCGTGTCAATGTGACTTGGTCCAAGGCTATTTCATCAGCAGACCAAAGCCGGAAGCTGAAATTAGGGAAGCGATTTGGCAAGAGGTCAAAGCTTGAATGGATTCATATGCGTATTAAAATAAATACATAGACTTTTCATGTTCAAAGTGATATATTGTTACAAATAAAAAAATGTTGCTGTTTCCAGCAGAAAGCGAGATATGGATTGAAGCTGCCCCATAGTTACATAGCGAAAATCCCAAATGAATATAAGAGAGAATTTATCGACAGTATCTGCAGAGAAAACTTCTTAAGAATGTTGGTTATTGCAGCACTTCTTGTTGTTGCCGAACCCTTCATTGCCATTTTTACAGAGACGCCGGATACGGCATCTTTTTATCTTGCCTTGTGGCTCGCTCTGTTCAACCTGATTCTTCTTCCGATTTTATACTTCTTCCAAAAAAATGTGAAACAAGTCCCAGAATTTTGGATCATGCTGGTACAGACGGTATTCCTTACCGGAATCCTGACGGGCGGTATCTCATTGAGCTTATCCGAGCAGCCTTCGCCGGCTGCAATCAGCACGTATTTTCTGGCAGTTTTCACCATCTCTGCGTTCATCCTCATGCCGCCGCTCATCTCCGCAGTATTGCTTCTGGTGTCTAATTTCGTATTTATTCTGCTGCTTCCTCAATTTCAGGCATCGTCGGAAATGATTGCAACGCTGAATATCAATACCTTGTCCATGACTGCCGTAGCATGGATCCTGAATCAAATGGTATCCCAAGCGAAGGTAAATTCTTACATCAACGAAAAGATCATCATTGAAAAAAATATTGAATTGGAAAAGAAAAATGCCGATCTAAATGAATTGACCATGCAGGATTCCATGACAAACCTGCTGAATCATAAAAATTCCCTGAGACGTCTCAAGGAGGAGGTTGATCGTGCAAAGCGCATCGATTACCCGCTTTCCGTTGCGATGATCGATTTGGACAATTTTAAACTGGTCAATGATACCTACGGGCACCAGACCGGGGATGAAGTACTGATCCAGGTAGCGCAAATCCTGTCTGAAAGCAGCAGAGTCACCGATGCGGTAGGCCGATATGGCGGAGAAGAGTTCATTATTATCATGCCGGATACCAATGACCGGGATGCGGCCTTGCTATTGGGACGAATTAAGACCTGCATTGAAGAGACAAGCTTTAAAGACGGAATCCACATAACGCTAAGCTGTGGTATCAGTGAATTGAATGGGGAGTCTGTTCATGGAATATTGAAATCATCCGATATCATGTTATATGAAGCAAAGAAGAAAGGAAAAAATCGAGTAGAGGTTCAAATAAATAAGGAGAAGAAAAGTGCAGCGATCAATTGAAATTGATTCAACTGCACTTTTATTTTTACGCATCCGTTGACTAATGTCCTTTATATTTCTGCTGTGTAGCAAGACCGCCTCGGATATGACGCTCCGCCTTGTTATTATCTAAAACAGTCTTGACCTCATGGGCCAGCCCTGGATTTATCTCAAGCAGCCTCTCGGTAATATCCTTGTGGACGGTAGACTTAGATACCCGAAACTTCTTTGCGGCTGCCCGAACCGTAGAATTGGTTTCAAGTATGTACCTGGCGAGTTCCAATACCCGCTCTTCTATGTAATCCTTCATATTTTAGACTTCACCACCTTCATATATTTGTGCACTACTTTGTGATTGGCTTACCAGCCAAAGCAAGAGGATTTCTTTACAACATATATATGTAGGACGAGAAGGCGATATGCTGAATATGCTGAAAATGTATTTCCCAAAACCGCCTCCTTTAAATGCTTCGCATAAAGGAGGTAAGCGGGTTCACGGTTTTTAGTAAATACAGTTTCAGCCGATGAGTTAATAATGAATAAAAATTCATAAAATATAATAAATATGCAACAATGCGTTGACTTTGTTCAAAAATAGCGTATAATGAAGAAAAGCGTAAATGACGGAATCAAAGATTCCTATTTACACATGCTGGCTAGCTGTTTATGTTTAATTTCTAGCCAAAGTCGAAGGAAGGAAATGCAGGATGAGCTATAAAATTTTTATCGATGGGCAGGTCGGAACGACAGGATTAAAAATACAGAAACGTCTGCAGTGCAGAGAGGATCTGGAACTTCTTGCGATTGACGAAATCGATCGGAAAAATCCGGAGGCACGGCTGGAAATGATGAGACAGGCGGATATTTCGTTCTTGTGTCTCCCCGATGCTGCCTCCAGGGAAATCGTTGGGATGGCGGATAAGAACCTGCGGATTTTGGATACTTCAACTGTTCACAGAACCGATAAGAATTGGATCTACGGATTTCCTGAATTGAGTGGAACGCAAAGAGAAAGAATCAAGGGATCAAATCGGGTAGCTGTTCCCGGCTGCCATGCAACAGGCTTTATTTCACTGGTGAAACCGCTGATTTGCCGGCATATTATAGAGAAAGATTATCCTCTTGTATGCCACTCTATAACCGGATACAGCGGGGGCGGAAAAAGCATGATCGCCCTGTATAAAGAAAAAAATAGAGATTGGAGTCTTGACAGCCCAAGACAATACGGCCTTGATCAGAACCATAAGCATATGGCTGAAATGGCTGCCGTTACGGAAATTGACTTCCCACCGGTGTTCCATCCCATCGTCGCTGATTATTACAGCGGAATGCTGGTTACCATATCATTACACAGTCGGCTGATGGGCAGAAAATTGAAGCTCGCCGAGCTGCGGCAAGAGCTGGCGAAATACTATAAAAATCAGCCGCTGATCAAGGTGAGAGAACCGGAAGAAAAACCTGCTGACGGATTTATGGCGGCAAATGCGCTTTCGGAAACGGATGGACTGGAAATCTATGTCTCGGGCAATGAGGAACAGATAACCCTCATGGCGAGATATGACAATCTGGGCAAGGGCGCATCGGGAGCTGCGATGCAATGTATGAATATTATGCTGAATTTGCCCGATCTATCGGGGCTTATTATAGAATGAACGCGACTTGAATGATATGATATAGGGGGAACGGAAAATGAAGGATACCATAACCAGGGCAAAGGTGCTCATTGAAGCGCTGCCATATATACAGAAATTATTCAATAAGACCGTCGTGATCAAATACGGCGGCAATGCGATGATCAACGAGACGCTGAAAAAAGCGGTCATGAAGGATATGGTCCTGCTCACCCTGGTCGGAATCAAGGTTGTATTGGTTCATGGGGGCGGGCCTGAAATCAGCAATATGCTGGACATCATGGGAAAGGAAACGAAATTCATCGATGGGCTGAGATATACGGATGAAGAAACAGCAGAGGTAGCAGCAATGGTTTTGGCGGGCAAGGTGAACAAGAGTCTGGTATCTCTGATCCAGCAGCATAACGGCAAGGCAATCGGACTTTGCGGTCTGGACGGCGGTATGCTCCAGGTGGAAAAAATGCAGGGCGAGGTTGATCTGGGCTTTGTGGGAGCGATCACGAAAATTGAAGTGTCACCCATTACCATGGCATTGAAAAATGGATTTATTCCGGTAGTCGCAACGGTGGGAGCTGACAAGGACGGACAGACGTATAACATCAACGCGGACACTGCAGCATCAGCCATTGCAAGTGCATTAAAGGCTGAAAAACTCATTTCCATGACCGATGTGAGAGGGCTTTTAATGGAAAAAGAAGATGAAGATTCCCTGATCTCAAGAATCCGTGTCGGAGATGTCCCCAAGCTTATTGAAGATGGCATCATCTCCGGCGGCATGATCCCCAAGATACAAAGCTGTGTCGACGGGATCAAAAACGGAATCAAGGAAGCAGTGATCATCGACGGCAGGATCGAGCATTCCATACTCATCGAACTGCTTTCGGACGAAGGGATCGGAACATTATTATATTAGCACCTTGTAACAAGGCACTAGGGATTTGGAGGCATAAAAATGAACAGTACTGAAATCAAGGAAAGAGACAAACAATATATATTAGGGACCTACGCAAGAAATAATCTCTGTATTGCAAGGGGATTGGGAGCGACGTGTTATTCACCGGAAGGGAAACGGTATATTGATTTCTCGTCCGGTATCGGCGTGAACTCGCTCGGGTATTGCGACGGTGGCTGGGTAAAGGCGGTTACGCAGCAGCTGCAGACGCTGCAGCACACCTCCAACCTGTTTTATACCGAACCCTGCGGAGAGCTCGCTGAAATGCTGATCAAACGAACCGGATTTGACAAGATTTTCTTCTGCAATTCCGGTGCGGAATCAAATGAGGGTGCCATCAAGGCGGCAAGAAAATACAGTTTTATGAAATATGGAAAAGGCAGATATGAAATCATAACCCTGCAGGATTCCTTTCATGGCAGGACCCTGGCGACCATTACCGCTACGGGGCAGGATGGTTACCATAAATATTTTGATCCATTTGTGGAAGGCTTTACCTATGCGAAACCCAACGACCTGGAGGATATCAAAGCAAAAATATCCGATAAAACCTGCGCAGTGATGACCGAGCTCGTTCAGGGAGAGGGAGGTGTCAACAAGCTGGATGCCGATTATGTAAAGGCGTTGTATGATTTGTGCAAAGAGAAAGACATCCTCTTTATCGTCGATGAGGTTCAGACCGGAATCGGCAGAACCGGAAAGCTTTTCGCCTATGAGCACTTCGGGATCCGGCCGGATCTGGTGACCATGGCTAAGGGCTTGGGCGCAGGACTTCCAATTGGAGGGATCCTATTCAACAAGAGCTGCTCTCATACGCTGGAACCGGGAGATCACGGAACCACCTTCGGGGGGAACCCGGTGGTATGTGCAGGAGGCATCGAGGTGCTGAAGAGGATGGATCAGGAATTTCTGAAGGAGGTAACCCAAAAGGGGGACCTCATGAAAATGCAAATACAAAAGATGGATGGCGTTTTACAGGTGACCGGGCTTGGAATGATGCTCGGGATTTCACTGAACGGCAAGGATGCCAAGGAAGCGGTAAAAAGTGCATTGGAACTTGGCCTGATCGCATTGACAGCCAAGGATAGGGTGAGGCTGCTGCCTCCATTGAATATCACATATGATGAGATAAACGAAGGGCTGGAACTTCTTCAGGAAGCGCTGAAATGAAAGGAGCAATTATGGAAAAATGCAACAATATAACGGAAAAGAATGAGCACATTGCGTATTTGATTCTGGAAGATGGAACGGTATACAAGGGGAAAGGCTTCGGAGTGCAGGGCACGACCGTTGGGGAGGTGGTATTTACCACAGGAATGACGGGATATCAGGAAACCTTGACGGACCCAAGCTATTTCGGACAGATCGTAACACAAACCTTCCCTTTGATCGGTAATTACGGTGTGAATGATAACGACAGCGAATCGGCAAAATCCTGGGTAAAGGGCTACATAGTGCGAGAGTGGTGCGAGGAGCCGTCAAATTTCAGAAGCAAATACACGATCGATGAGTTTTTGAAAAAAAATAATATCATTGGAATCTACGACATTGACACGAGGGCACTTACAAAAAAAATAAGAGAGCACGGCGTCATGAACGGGGCAATTACTACGGAATTACCTGAGAAAATGGGCGCCTTTTTAAAGGAATTGAGCAACTATACCATTCGGGATGCGGTAAAATCCGTATCCTGTACGGAAAAAACTTTTTACCCGGCGATGAAACAAGAATTTCATGTTGTTTTATATGATTACGGGTATAAGGCAAATATCCTGCGCAGCCTGCTGCAAAAGGGCTGCAGTGTGACGGTGGTGCCATACAATACCACACTTCAGGAGATCCTGGAAATCAAACCCGATGGGATCATGCTTTCCAATGGGCCGGGAGACCCCGCCGAAAATACAGAGCCCATTAAAATATTAAAAGAGCTGATGAACAGCGGGATACCGATTTTCGGGATCTGCCTCGGACATCAGCTGCTGGCACTGGCAAACGGTGCAAAGACGGAGAAATTGAAATACGGACACCGGGGCGCCAATCAGCCCGTTGCTGACAAGAGACGCGACAGGGTGTTCGTAACAAGTCAAAACCACGGCTACGCTGTGGTGGGAGAAACCATGGATCCCAAGGTTGGATATGTAAGCCATAGTAACGTGAATGACGGAAGCTGCGAAGGAATCACTTATATAAACGGAAAAGCCTTTACCGTGCAGTTCCATCCGGAGGCCTGTGCCGGTCCCCAGGATACGCAGTATCTTTTCGATATTTTCATACAAATGATGTTGCAGCAGTAAAGAGGGGGAGGACAACATGCCACTAAAAAAAGAAATTAAAAAAGTATTAGTTATTGGCTCCGGACCGATCATCATCGGTCAGGCTGCTGAATTTGATTATGCGGGGACCCAGGTCTGCCGCACCCTGAAGGCCGATGGGATTGAAGTCATTTTGGTGAATTCAAACCCCGCTACCATCATGACGGATAAGACCATGGCGGATAAGGTCTATATCGAGCCCCTCACGCTGCCGGTCTTAAAAAAGATCATCAAGATGGAAAAACCGGACAGCATCCTGCCGACCATGGGAGGACAGACCGCTTTGACACTTTCCATGCAGCTTGCCAAGGACGGCTTTCTGGAGGAACAGAACGTCAGACTGCTTGGTGCAACGCCGGAAATCATCGATAAAGCGGAGGACCGACAGCTGTTCAAGGATATGCTGGAATCCATCGGGGAACCGGTGATTCCATCCAAGGTAGTGACCAATCTGGAGGACGCGATGGAATTTGCCGAAGTAATCGGCTATCCGCTCATCGTTCGGCCGGCCTATACCCTCGGAGGCACCGGAGGCGGAATTGCGGCCACAAAAAAGCAGCTCCTCAAAATCGGAGAAAACGGCTTGAGGCAAAGCCCCATCAATCAGATTCTGGTTGAAAGAAGTGTGGCGGGCTGGAAAGAAATCGAATTCGAGATTCTCAGAGACAGCAAAGACAATACCATAACCGTCTGCTCCATGGAAAATGTCGACCCGGTGGGTGTACATACGGGAGACTCCATCGTTGTGGCTCCGGCGGTAACGCTTTCCGATAAAGAATATCAGATGCTCCGAACAGCATCCATCAATATCATTCAGGCTCTGGGCGTGGAGGGCGGCTGCAACTGTCAGTTTGCACTGCATCCCGACAGCTTTGAGTATGCGGTCATCGAGGTAAATCCAAGGGTGTCCAGATCCTCAGCCTTGGCTTCCAAAGCAACCGGTTACCCCATCGCCAAGGTCGCTTCCAAGATTGCCATCGGATATACTCTGGATGAAATCATCAACACGGTCACGGGAAAGACCTATGCCTGCTTTGAGCCGGCGCTGGACTATATCGTCGTTAAATTCCCGAAATGGCCGTTTGACAAGTTCGTATATGCGAAAAGGACTCTGGGCACCCAGATGAAGGCAACGGGAGAAGTCATGGCCATAGGAACCTCATTTGAACACGCGATGATGAAAGCAGTCCGAAGCATCGAACTGAATCTGGATACACTGAATCTGAAAAAGCTGAAGGACAAAGAAACGCATCTCATTGAAGAGTATCTCCATCACTGTGATGATGAGAGGATTTTTGTGGTATATGAAGCGTTAAAGAGAGGGATCTCCGTCGATACGATCTTCAAGATCACAAAGATCGACCGATGGTTTATCAACAAGCTGAACAATCTGGTGAATATGGAATATTCCCTGATGAAGGGTCCATTGAGTCAGGAAAAATATAAGAAGGCCAAGAAAATGGGCTTCCTGGACAAGACCATCACCGCGCTGAGCGGTCAAGAGCCTCATGAAAAACTGTATCCGGTTTACAAGATGGTAGACACCTGTGCTGCCGAATTTGCTGCAGAAACGCCATATTTCTATTCTACCTTTGACGAGGAAAATGAAGCGAAGGAATTTATGGAGCAGCACGATACGGGCAAAAAGAAGGTCATCGTCTTCGGATCGGGACCGATTCGAATCGGGCAGGGGATCGAATTTGACTATTGCTCGGTTCATTGTGTAACTGCGCTGAAAGAAGCGGGCTATGAGGCCATCATAGTAAATAACAATCCGGAAACCGTATCCACCGACTTTGATATATCAGACAGACTGTACTTTGAACCGCTGACGCCGGAGGATGTGGACGGGATCATCCATACAGAACAGCCTTGGGGTGTTGTGGTTCAGTTCGGCGGTCAGACAGCCATCAAGCTGACGAAATATCTGAAGAAGAAAGGGATAAAAATCCTCGGAACCTCAGCGGACAGCATTGATGCCGCAGAAGACCGCGAGCGTTTCGACAAGCTCCTGGAGCACTGCAATATCCCGAGACCGAACGGCCTGATGGCTTTCACCACAGATGAAGCCGTCAAAAAAGCCGCCAAGGTGGGATTCCCGGTTCTGCTCCGTCCGTCCTACGTATTGGGCGGACAGAATATGATCATCGCTTATACAAAGAATGACGTAATCGAATATATGGACATCATCACTCAGACGGAGCTGGAAAATCCGGTGCTCATCGATAAATATCTCATGGGAACCGAGGTTGAAGTGGATGCGGTATGTGACGGGGAAGACTTCCTCATTCCGGGGATCATGGAGCACATAGAGCGTGCCGGCGTCCATTCCGGTGACTCGATCTCCATATACCCCCCTCAGACACTGACAAAGGAGATCAGGGATACCATCGTGGAATACACGGGACGTCTGGCAAAGGAACTGAACGTTTCCGGTTTGGTAAATATTCAATATGTAATCTATCAAAATGTAGTTTATGTCATCGAAGTAAATCCGAGATCGTCAAGAACGGTTCCGTACATCAGCAAGGTAACCAACGTTCCCATCGTCGATCTGGCAACAAAAGTAATTTTGGGAGCCAAGCTTGCGGATCTGGGTTATGGAACCGGTGTATGCCCGGAAGGCGATTGGGTCGCGGTAAAGGTTCCGGTGTTCAGCTTTCCGAAGCTGCATGATGCCGACAATCACCTGGGACCGGAAATGAAATCAACGGGAGAGGTGCTGGGCATTGACCACAATCTTGAAACGGCCCTGTACAAAGGGCTGATCGCAGCAGGGTATGAGATGCATAAAGTCGGTGACTGCGTACTGATCACAGTAAAAGATTCGGATAAACCGGAGGTCGTTCCGCTGGCGCAGAAGTTCATCGACTTCGGTTATAAGATCTGGGCGACAAAGGGTACCGCCGAGTATTTACGGGAGCATGGCGTGCCTGCTCTGATTGTAAACAAGCATGATGAGGCGTCACCGAATACAAGCGATCTGTTCGATACCGGAGAAGTTGACTTTGTGGTTTCCACATCGACCATCGGAAGAAAGCCTGCAGTGCATTCCGTGCAGATGAGAAGAAAGGCAATCGAAAGAAACATTGCCTGCCTCACCTCCATCGATACGGCCAACGCGCTGGCGAACAGTCTGCTGATGAGAAAGACCCTTGAAGATTTTAACATGGTAGATATTGTAAAAATATAACGTCCCTGAAGGGAACGTTGTAAAACTTATCTGTGAATTTCCAAAATAAAAATTGAAAAAAGGTTACTTTTTAGATATAATATTAAAGATAAACGTAAAAGATAAGATTATATATGCAGATATGTTTCCTTATGGATTACAGATAACTTTAATATATATATTTGAGGAGGGATAAACTTGGGATTCACAGATGAAGTAGGCATTGACCTTGGAACAGCAAATGTTTTGGTTTATATAAAAGGAAAGGGTGTCGTTTTGAACGAGCCTTCTGTTGTAGCAATCAACAGGGACACCAATGAAATTCTGGCAGTAGGAGAAGAAGCCAGACAGATGCTTGGAAGAACTCCGAGCAACATTATTGCGGTGAGGCCGCTCCGAGACGGCGTTATTTCCGATTACGACGTAACCGAAAGAATGCTGAAGTATTTTATCAGAAAAACCTGCGGAAGCAGCAGATTCTTCAAGCCGAGAATCATGGTCTGCGTACCGAGCGGTGTCACTGAAGTGGAAAAAAGAGCAGTCAGAGAAGCGGCGACACAGGCCGGCGGAAAATCAGTTTATCTGATGGAAGAGCCGGTGGCAGCTGCCATCGGGGCGGGGCTTGACATTGCAAAACCGGATGGAGTCATGATCATCGATATCGGCGGAGGAACCACAGACGTAGCGGTCATCTCTCTTGGTGGAATTGTAACAAGCACTTCCGTTAAGGTGGCCGGGGATAAATTTGACGAAGCGATTATCAAGTACATGAGAAAAGAGCATAAGCTTTACATTGGAGAACGTACCGCCGAAGAAATGAAGATGACCATCGGCACGGCATATCCGAGAGAAGAAGTTGTTGTGAGGGAATGCAGAGGAAGAGACCTTGTTACAGGACTTCCGAAATCCATTGAAATCACATCGAAAGAGATGATGGAAGCATTGGATGAACCATTACAGGTGATCTGTGAAGTTGCACACGGCGTACTGGAAAGAACACCGCCTGAATTGTCTGCAGATATCAGCAACAGCGGTATTGTCATAACCGGAGGAGGCGCACTGCTTCACGGAATCGACAAGAGAATCGAGGAACGCACAGGGATTAAGGTGAGAATTGCAGATGATCCTAAGTCGTGTGTTGCAATAGGTACAGGAAAGGCTTTGAATTCAATTGATGCGATAGAAAATAATCAAATGAACAAAAGGAAGCCATACATCTAAAAAAAGCAAAAAGCTCTCGCAAGAGAGCTTTTTTATCTAAATTCGTTTGCTAGAGCGGCTGCCAGGTTCTGAAAAGTATTTTCACGAAAACCGCCTCCTTTGAGATGCTTCGCATCAAAGTCGGTAATAGGTTTCACGGTTTTCTTAGAAAACACTCTTTTCGCTGACCGGCGCGCCGCTAATAGGAGGATTTACATTGTCAAAGCTTGAGCTAATTGCTACGGCCACTTTTGGACTGGAAGCGGTAGTTAAAAGGGAGATCGAAAACCTTGGTTTCAAGGTGCTGAAATCGGAAGATGCAAAAATAACATATTTGGGTGATGAAAGAGCAGTGGTGAAATCGAACCTCTGGCTTCGCTGTGCCGATCGGGTTCTGATCAAGCTGGGGGAGTTCAATGCGATTTCCTTTGAAGAGCTTTTTCAGCAGGCTAAGGCACTGCCTTGGGAAGAATGGATCCAGGAGGATGCTAAATTCACGGTTACCGGAACCTCTGTAAAATCGACGCTGCACAGCGTACCGGACTGTCAGGCTATCATAAAGAAGGCCATCGTGGAAAAGCTGAAGGAAACCTATCACTGTGATTGGTTCAAGGAAACGGGACCGGAATACATCATCAAGATGACCCTGCTGAAAGACAGAGTTACCATAACTCTGGATACCAGCGGCGCAGGATTGCATAAGAGGGGCTACCGGATAAAAGATGTGGCGGCACCGATAAAGGAAACTCTGGCTGCTGCAATGGTCCAGCTTTCCTACTGGAAGGAAGGGCGGCTGCTGCTGGATCCCCTTTGCGGATCGGGAACCATAGCCATCGAGGCGGCCTTGATCGGCAGAAACATAGCACCCGGACTGAACCGCAAATTTGCTTCGGAACAGTGGCCGGCGTTCCCCGAGGACCTTTGGAAAGAAGAAAGGAAGTCTGCCTTTGAAGCCATCAAGGTTGATGCAGATATTCGAATACAAGCCTCCGACATTTCTCCTGCAGCAATCAAAGCGGCAAAAGAAAACGCAATGGAGGCGGGAGTGGACGACTGTATCGATTTCCAGATCAAGCCGCTGAAGGAGATACGGTTTGAAGAAGATTACGGTATCGTGATCTGCAATCCTCCTTACGGAGAGAGAATCGGGGAAAAGGATGAAATCCACAAAATATACTCCGATCTGAGAAAGCTCTTTGAAGTCCATCCGACCTGGTCCCTGTATCTGATCACAACGGATAAGGAGTTTGAAACCCTTGCCTTCGGAAGACCGGCCGACCGCCGCAGAAAGTTATACAACGGCAGGCTGGAGGTCACCTATTATCAATATTATGGAACAAAACCGCTGCGCGGGTAGCTGCTATAATACCATTCATACGTTGACATACAGTAATGAAAACCTTATAATATAGTTAAACATACTAGATCGGAGGTGATATCATGAGATATGAAGAATTTGTTAAAAATACAATTGAGGAATACGTTTCCAAAGGAAGAATCAACGCGAATGATTTTCCGGAAATGGAAATATACATGGATCAGGCGGAGACTTTTCTGAACAAGGAGCTGGGTGTTTACAAAAAGAACGAAAAGGATAAGGTGATCACGAAAACCATGATCGGCAATTATGTGAAGCATAATATGATGCCCAGACCGGTCAATAAAAAATATTCCAAAGACCATCTGATCATGCTGGCGCTGATCTATTATTTAAAAGGCACCTTTCAGATGGAGGAGATCGAAAAAATCGTTCATCCCCTTATCGAAAATTACAATTCGGAATTTGATGATAAAATCGATTTGGCCGCCCTATACGAAGGAATCCTTGGGGTGCAGGCAAAGGAGCAGGATTCGCTGGCTCAGAGCGTTACCAACATGATCGAGGAGAGCAAGTACCATTTAAGGGAGACAGAGCTTTCCGACGATGATATGCTGGAACTGTTCATGCTCATTGTGAACCTTTCCATGAAGGCGGATGCACAGAAATTTTTAGCGCATAAACTCCTGCAGGAGTACATTTTAAAACCAAAACAGAAAAAACAGAAAGAAGGTTGAAACAAATGGCAGTTAATTTAAAGGGAAGAAGTTTTTTAACATTAATGGATTTTACCCCGCAGGAAATCAGATATTTGCTTGATCTGGCTCACGACCTGAAAGCAAAAAAGAGAGCGGGAGTCTACGGAGACCGTCTGAAAGGGAAGAATATCGTCCTGATGTTTGAGAAAACTTCTACAAGAACAAGATGCTCCTTTGAAGTTGCCTGCCATGATGAGGGCGGACATGTTACATACCTGGAGTCTTCCGGGTCCCAGGTCGGTAAAAAAGAATCCATAGAGGACAGCGCAAAGGTACTGGGTCGATTCTTCGACGGGATCGAGTACAGAGGCTTTGATCAGAAGACCGTTGAGGATCTGGCCAGATTTTCGGGCATTCCGGTATGGAACGGCTTGACCGATATCGATCATCCGACCCAGATTTTGGCCGACATGCTTACCATGGAGGAACATATCGCGAAGCCGCTCAATAAAACAAAAGTTATCTTTTGCGGTGATATCAGAAACAATATGGCCTATGCATGGATGTATGGCTGTGCGAAGATGGGAATCCATTTTGTCGCATACGGACCGGATGAACTGGAGGTTGACAAGGATGTTCTCGCCGAATCAAGAAAGGTTGCCGCGGAAACGGGCAGCGTCATCGAGGTGTCGAGTGATCCTGCGTGCCTGAAGGGTGCAGATGTGGTCTATACGGATGTTTGGGCTTCCATGGGGGAAGAAGATCAGATCCCGGATAAAGTAAAGATGCTGGCTCCGTTCAAGGTCACCATGGAGCTGCTGGAAGCTACCGGAAATCCAGATGTTCTTTTCCTTCACTGCCTGCCGGCTTACCACGATTTTGAAACCAAGATGGCAAAGGAATGGAAGGAAAAAGGATACGATATCAGAGAGGTAACGGATGAAGTCTTCCGAAGCAAACACTCCGTGGTCTTTGATGAAGCGGAAAACAGAATGCATACCATCAAGGCAATCCTGGTTGCCACATTATAAAAATAAGCAGCTCTATTTCTAAGGAAATATCAGCTGCTTTTTTTTATTTGTGCTGGAGGACTGATGCCGGGTGAAAGATAGTGCATTACTCCGCTGGCCATATAATCTCCCAACACCAATCCAAGCTTTAACATCCGATCCCTTAAATCCAGCTCCGCAACATAGTTTTCGGAAAATAGAGCAACAATTTCTGATATCCCCATCTCAGTCAGTTGATAGAAAAGATTCTGCCATTGGATTTTACTCCAGTATGGATTGATACTGGCGAGGAAATCCGCCATGCTGTCCGCATCGCGGTATAATGCAGAAACAGTATTATTCATTGCTTCCTGATCCATATTTTTTTGCGCATCCACAAGTATCTGAGCATGGTTTAAATACATGGAAAGCAGAGATTGAAACTGTTCTGCAAGTTCAACGCCAAGAAATGGCTGGAGCTTTTGCCTCATATCCCCCGGTATGCGGTTGATCCGGTTCCTTATTGCATTTATATAACTAAATCCATTAGATCGATTGAATAAGCGAATCAAAATAATGCTCTCTCGATATGGCGAAAAGCCCCATAATTCCGGCATAACGACCCAACTCAGAGGGGCGGATGTCAGGAGTAAAAATGCAGTGACCACTTACGATCTTGCTTATTTTTTCAAAGAACGTTTGATAGAAAACAACATATTCCCCTCCGATAATAACGGTATCGATGGAAAGAAGATTTGCAATATTTGATATGGTGCATCCCAGCTCCGTACCGATATCGTCCAGATGCTTTAATAAATACGGGTTATTTTCCTGATATGCTTTCACAATGCTGTCAAAGTCAGATACCTCTTCTGTATAAGGAGAAGTTGATCTTTTTTTAATACTTTCCTGTGACTTTTTTATAAGAGAATCAAGGAAGAGACATTTTTCAAGATTCAGCCCACTGCTAAGCTTAACAGGATCGATATTATTGAATATTTCGCCGGCGGAATTAAAACGGCCTTCATAGAGCTTCGAGTCCAGAATAAGTCCTGCGCCAACACCGATCCCACAGCTGATATAGAGTACATTTCTGGAGTTTCGCCCTGCTCCATAGCGCAGCTCACCAAATGCAGCCATATTGACGTCATTCTTTAACAGAACATTAACTTTGAACTCTTCCGATATAAGCTGAGGGAGATCGAGATCGAACCATTCCTTAAATTGCGGATTGGCAAAGGATAATTCCTTTTTATCCGGAAATACGCCCGGTGAGGATATGGCAATGCAGGCAAGGCTGTCCGTATTCGCATCTTTTGAATTTAAAAGAATATGGATCGCATTTTTGATCAGCTCGATCCGTACCTGGGCGTTGGCATTTTCCGATATCTTGACGGAAAACTCGTTGAAGATATCACCCTTCAAGTTTCCCAAGACAAAGATTGGATCCTTATAGTTCAGATCAATCGCAATGATATTCTTATGGTTCTTATTAAACCGAATTAATCTTGGTTTACGTCCGCCGCTTTTCGCAACCTCGCCTTCCCCATATTCCTGGACGATGCCGATCGCAATCAAATCATTCAAATTATCAGCAATAGCAGGTTTGCTGATCAACAGGTCATTGGAGAGCTCTGTGCGGGAGGTGATGTGTTTCTCAAAGATTTTATCCAGAATGATACGCTGATTTACAGACCGCACAGTAGATGTGCTGATGGATTGGGTCGTACGCAAAGGCGGTATAGCTGCCTGCTTTGATTGGTTGTTTTCGCTCATATTCTCACCTCCATAAGGATTTTTCTTGTATGTAAACATACATTATCAACTATGAGAATATAATAATTATAAACGAGGTTCAAGTCAAGATAATAATCAAGGATACTAAAAAATATTTAAAACGTCAGTTAATAATCGAGATTTATTATTTAAGGAAAAATCGAAGGAACCGTTCTAATTTGTGGAATGTTGCAGGGAGAAGGTGAGCTCTTTGGGCCATTTAAGTAAGTTTTGGGGTAATTTCGCTCATGTTGACAATTTCCCGGGCACTAAGTTATACTACAGTCATCAGAGGAGAATCGGACTTGGTAATATAGTATTTTTAATTTGATGAGGAGGTAAGATTTAATCCTTCTCATTATATATAGGCAGTTACATATCGTATTAGCCTGTGTTGTAACTGCCTATATTAAAATAGCCGAAAAAGAAAAGGAGAGTAAGAGTTGTACGATTTTAACCAAGAAATTGCAATTCCGATAAAAAACATTCCTGAGCTCGATCCGGGCTTTATTCCAGTGGAAGCATACTTAAGAGCATATGGCAAAACTGCGAAAAAGCGGATCGTGATCGCAATCAGCAACGAGGATATGACCGATTGCTACGAGACCATGATTCAAGGCAGCCCGGAAAAGGAAGCGGCGGATGCTTATTACATAGAAGTAATCGTAAAGTTTTTGATTTGGTCGAGAGGCGGCAATAAAATCGCAATATGCGGTGATGACAGAATCGCCGCACATATTAAAAAGATTTATGCGAAAGGCGGCAAAAGAAGCTTTGATTATCACTTCATGAGCCGTGTCTATGAAAAGGAATTTCAAGTCTTGTCTCTTACTCTGGAAGAGGTGCCGGAAGAAAAGGAAGCCTCGCAGAATATTGGAAGGCATCTTTCCGGCTGCCGCATTGGCTTTGATGCAGGAGGCTCCGACCGGAAGGTTTCCGCAGTAATCGACGGAGTAAGTGTATACTCCGAAGAGGTGGTATGGTTTCCCAAGACGGAGGAAAATCCGGATTATCATTATGATGAGATCCTGAAAGCCTTTCAAACTGCTGCTTCTAAGATGCCGAGAGTGGATGCCATAGGCGTAAGCTCGGCCGGGATCTATATTGGAAACAAGACCATGATCGCATCGCTCTTTCTTAAAGTACCGGAAGACCGGTTTGATGAGAAAATAAAAAACATCTATGAGAGAGCGGCAGGGCAGATCGGCAAAATCCCCCTTGTAGTTGCAAATGACGGGGATGTAACTGCCTTGGCCGGCTCAATGAGTTTAAATGTTAACTGCATTTTAGGTGTCGCCATGGGAACCAGTCAGGCAGTGGGCTATATCGACGGCAATGGCAGGATAACGGGATGGTTAAATGAATTGGCGTTTGCGACCGTGGACCTGCAGAAAGAGGCTGTTATGGATGAATGGTCAAAGGATTATGGTGTCGGCTGCAAATATTTCTCCCAGGATGCGGTCATCCGGCTTGCACCGAAAGCAGGATTGAAAGTGAAATACGACTTGCCCCTTGCAGAGAAGCTGAAGGTCATACAGGATTTTATGGTGGCGGGTGACCCGGGAGCTGCCGCTGTTTTCAGAAGCATCGGGGCATACTTAGGCCATACGATTCCTCTTTATGACAGATTTTACAAGATTGAGCACATCTTGCTTATGGGCAGGGTTACTTCCGGCATTGGAGGTGAAATTATCGTTGACATGGCAAAAAAAGTGTTGAAAGAAGAGTATCCGGATGTCTATGCAAAAGTTAATTTAAGTCTTCCGGACGAGAAAAGCAGGAGAGTCGGTCAAAGCATTGCAGCGGCCAGCCTTCCTCCGATAGAAGGAGAAACGTTATGAACAAGAATTACCATACCCAAATTTATGTCCCTTTTGATGGGGATGAACGACAGGCGTTAGCGGGTACGACGCATCTTGCGATCGCGGCACATCAGGATGATGTGGAAATCATGGCGCAGCATGGAATATTGACCTGCTTTGGTCGGAAGGATAAGAATTTTTCGGCAATCATTCTTACGGATGGCGCCGGAAGTCCGCGCAGCGGCATTTATGCAAATTATACCAATGAGGAAATGAGAACTGTCAGAATAACGGAGCAGAAAAAAGCTGCAGTTGTTGGTGATTATGCCGCCTTGATCCTGCTGAACTACCCCAGTGTTGATGTCAAGGACCCGAAGGAAAGAGGAGTCATCGATGAGATAAAAAATATCCTGATGGAAATCAAGCCGCAGGTGGTCTATATCCATAATCCTGCGGATAAACACGATACGCATGTCGCTGCGAGCATCAGAGTGCTGACCGCGCTGAAAGAGCTTGCGTCCGCTTATCGGCCCGAAATGATTTATGGCTGTGAAGTCTGGCGAGGACTCGATTGGATCAACGACGAAGAAAAGAAGGTGCTTGATGTTTCAGAACGGCCTGCATTGAAGGCTGCACTGCTTGGAGTATACGATTCTCAAATCGAAGGAGGCAAGCGTTATGATCTTGCTGCTCTCGGACGATATGAAGCCAATGCTACGTTCTATGCGTCCCATGATACGGACAAGATGAGCGCTGTCATTTACGCGTTCGATCTGACACCTCTATTGGATGGAGGAAGCATTGAAGATTATATTAATGGATATATCCAGCGGTTTGCACAGGATGTTATCAGCAGGCTTCAGCGCCTTCAGGGATAGCCAGCCTGCAGTGGAAGAAAGTTGACAAATAGAAAGAAAAGGCGTATATTTTTGTTGGTCATGATCTAAGGGGAAGGAAAACCTATGGACATCATTATCAACCACCATACACAAACCCCGATCTATTTGCAAATCGTTAATCAGTTAAAAGAGATGATTATCATAGGGGAAATCACCGATGGATTTGTATTGCCTTCGGAGAGGACAATGGCCAAGAATCTGAACGTACACAGAAATACGATCATCAAGGCTTATACGGAACTCAAGGCCGAAGACTTTCTGGCCTCATCGCAGGGAATAGGCTATATGGTCTCTTATCAGAACGGCACACCGGAAGAAACGAAAAAGAACGAAGTGATCTCCTGGTCGAGCCTCATCAAAGACGAATATCTGGATCTCAAGATCACATTCGATGACCTGTTTACGAAATCCTATTCCTCGAACAATATTTCCTTTGCAGGCGGCATTGCCTCAACGGAGGAATATGGAAAAGAGGAATTGGCGCTCATCCTGAACGACATTATCTCTTCCGACAATATCGAGGCATATTCCTATACTCCGTATCAAGGGAATTTGCTCCTCCGTCAGAATATCGCCAACCTCATGCAAACCAAGGGGATCAAGGCAAAGGCGGGTGAAATCCAGATTCTTCAGGAGACCAATCAGGCATTGGATTATCTTGCAGCTCTACTGATCAAAACGGGCGATGTTGTGATCACTGAGGAACCCGTATCTCCGGATGTTTACCGGACATTCGCACTGGCAGGCGGAAAAGTGGTTACCGTTCCTATGGACGAGGAAGGGATACTATGCGACAGTTTGGAGTGCCTCATCCTGAAATACAATCCAAAATTTATCTATGTAAATCCTGACTTTCAGAATCCTACAGGGATCGTCATGAGCCTGAGCAGAAGAAAAGCTCTGCTATCCCTGTCTCATAAATACAAGCTGCCGATCATTGAAGAGGACGCATCCTCGGAAATCCGCTTTGAAGGCGTCCGAATCCCATCTCTGAAAGCTCTGGATAAGGGCAATAATGTCATCTTCATCTATTCCTTTGCACTGACTTTTGCGCCGGGCATTCGAATGGCATTCGTTCTGGCTGATAAAACTTTGATCAAAAGCCTAAGCTATATCGTTTCCATCCGCCTGATCAGTCTGGACAGTATTTCACAAAAACTGCTCAGCAGCTATATTGAAAAAGGGATCTATCAGAGAAATCTCAGAAATATATGCGTGGATTATATGGAGAAGCGGGATCTGATGTGCTCGTGCCTTGAAGAAGCAAGAGCGCTCGGTCTTGATTGGCGGAAGCCGATCGGCGGAGTATATCTATGGTGTAAACTGGCTCCCGATATCGATTACCATCAGCTTAATGTGAAAACGACGGAAAAAGGAGTCTCCTTCATACCGGGCAATATATTTTATATAAAGGGCTCAAAGGGAGACAATTATATCCGGCTTAATTTCTCGTATCCGACTAAGCTGCAGATCGAAAATGGAATAAAAATCCTGACCGAAGCGATTCGGGAAAGCAAGGGAAAAATCACGGAGGACGACGAGGAAATCAAGGATAGTTAAAACGGTAGAATATCAATCATAACAAAAAGCAGGAGTACTGGCACACGGAAAAACTAGGGTGCTGGTACTTTCTTTTTTTGCCCGCTGAAGTATGATTCAGTTAGAGTAATGCTTTTTTTTCGGACACGAATTAATCAAAAATTAGAAGGAGATAAGAGATGGCTGTAAATTTAAAAGGAAGAAGTTTCCTTACTTTAATGGATTTTACTCCCGGTGAAATTCGGTATCTGCTTGATCTGGCTCACGATTTGAAGACAAAAAAGCGAGCAGGAATCCATGACGAAATGCTGAAAGGCAAGAATATCGTATTACTGTTTGAAAAGACTTCCACAAGGACGAGATGCGCCTTTGAAGTTGCATGCCTCGACGAGGGAGCTCACGTGACCTTCCTTGACTCCGGCAGCTCGCAGATGGGAAAAAAGGAATCCCTGGAGGATACGGCAAAGGTTCTGGGAAGGTTTTATGACGGTATTGAATACAGAGGATATGAGCAGAAGGTCGTTGAGGACCTGGCAAAGTATTCCGGCGTTCCGGTATGGAACGGCTTGACGGACATTGACCATCCGACCCAGATTCTGGCTGATCTGCTTACGATGGAAGAGCATATGTCCAAACCCTTGAATCAATCCAAGGTCGTTTTCTGCGGAGATATCAGAAACAACATGTCTTATGCCTGGATGTACGGCTGCGCAAAGATGGGGATCCACTTTGTGGCCTACGGTCCGGCTGAACTGGAAGTGGATCAGGAAATCGTAAAGAAGGCAAGAGCCGTAGCAGCAGAAACCGGCGGCAAGATTGAAATTTCAAGCACTCCTGATTGTTTGAAGGGCGCCGATGTGATCTACACCGACGTATGGGCTTCCATGGGTGAAGAAGCTCAGATCCCTGAAAAGGTAAAGATCATGACACCTTACAAGGTTACGATGGATCTGATCAAAGCCACGGAAAATCCTGAGGTACTGTTCCTCCATTGCCTGCCTGCATTCCATGATTTCACAACCAAGATGGCAAAGGAGTGGAAGGAAAAGGGATATGACATCAGAGAAGTTGAAGATGAAGTATTCCGAAGCAGACATTCTGTCGTTTTCGACGAAGCGGAAAACAGAATGCATACGATCAAGGCGATCATTGCAGCGACAATTTCATAATTGGGAAGGAGAACGTGATATGGTAAAAGGCATAAACGTTTACTCAGAAATAGGAAAGTTAAATAGTGTACTGTTACATAGGTTAGGAAGGGAAATTGAAGGTTTGGTTCCGGACAACTTTGAAAGACTGTTGTTTGATGAGATACCATACCTGGAAGTGGCGCAATCGGAACACGATCGCTTTGCAAAAGTTTTAAAGGATAATCAGGTTGAGGTTTTATATTTCACCGACGAAGTGGTGAAGGCTCTCGATAACGATGAGGCCAGGAAAGAATTTGTCAAAGAATTTTTAAAGGACAGCGATGTATTTTCACATCACGCTATCGAGGCGATGGAACAATATCTGATGGAAATGCCGCTGAAAGAAATGGTAGAGACCATTATTGCAGGGATCAAAAAGGATGATCTCCATATAACAAAATCCAATTCGTTGGCTGATTTTATCAATGAGGATTATCCGTATTATACCGATCCCATGCCGAATCTTTATTTCACAAGAGACCCGGGTGCCTGTATCGGAAACGGCGTCAGCATCCACTGCATGAGAACCAAGGCCAGAAAAAGAGAAGCTTTGATGCTGAAATACATCTATCTGTACAACAAGAGCTTCATGCCGGAAGGCACGGATAAATGGTATGACTACGAGGGACCGAATCCAATCGAAGGGGGAGACATTTTAGTTCTTTCCCCTGAAATCGTCGCTATCGGCCTGAGCCAGCGTACCTCGGCAGATGCAATAGAAACCCTGGCGGAGAGACTCTTGAACCACTCCAACAGCTTTCGTAAGATCCTCGTATTTGAAATACCGAAATGCAGGGCATTTATGCATCTTGATACCGTATTTACCATGGTGGATTACGATAAGTTCACCATCCATCCGGAAATCGAAGGCCCACTGCATATCTATGAAGTTACTTTAGACAAAGAGAAAAAGCCTGTATTTCGCAGTGGCAAAAACGAGTTGGAGACGATCCTGAAAAAAGAGCTGAAGCTTCCTGCTGTTCAAATGATAAGATGCGGGGGAACCGATCGGATCGCAGCTCAGAGAGAGCAGTGGAGCGACGCATCAAATACTTTGGCAATCGCTCCAGGCATGGTGATCACCTATGACAGGAACCATGTTACCAACGATCTGCTTGACCGGTGCGGGGTGAAGGTTATGACCATTCCAAGCTCTGAGCTGTCCAGAGGAAGAGGCGGCCCTCGATGCATGAGTATGCCCATCAACAGAGATTAAATCACATACGGAATAGCAGTCAAAATCTACGAATCGGAGATTCGTGATTTTGTTGCATAAGTTCGCCATCAATTTGCTTCGCAAATTGGGCGAGCTAAGAAGGAGAATTATAATGTGTAAAGGTAAGATTGTGATTGCCTTGGGAGGTAACGCTCTTCAGGCTTTTGGTTCCCCGCCCACCGCAGAATGTCAGCTTGAGGTAGTAAGAAAGACCTGTGATTATATCGGACAGATCGTGGCCGATGATTATGAAATTGCCCTTGTTCATGGCAACGGTCCTCAGGTTGGAAGAATCGTGTTGGCATTAGAGACTGCAAAGGATGTTGCTCCACCGCTGCCCCTCGACGTGTGCGACGCCATGAGCCAGGGTTACATCGGCTACCACTTGCAGCAGGCGATGCACGAAGCATTGATCAGGATACAGAAAGGTCACATTCCGGTTGTTACCATCGTTACACAAATGGTGGTAGAAAAAGATGATCCGGCATTCCTGAATCCGACAAAGCCAATCGGGGCTTTCTACAGTGAAGAGGAAGCCAAGGCCATTGCTGATGAAAAACATTATGTGATGAAAGAAGATTCGGGCCGCGGCTGGCGCCGTGTGGTCGCATCACCGATTCCGAATCACATCGTGGAAATCGACTCCATCAAGAGACTTTGGGATTCTACCATCGTTATTTTTGCCGGCGGCGGCGGTATCCCGGTCATCGAGCACGAGGACGGTTCCTTTGAAGGCGTTGCGGCGGTCATAGACAAAGACTTTGCTGCGGAACTCCTTGCGGAACAGGTTGGCGTTGACACCCTGCTGATCCTCACGGAGGTCGAGAAGGTCGCCATCAACTTTAACAAACCGGATCAGAAGGAACTGGACGGCATGACGGTAGAAGAGGCGGAACGGTATATTGCAGAGGGACATTTTGCTCCAGGAAGCATGCTACCGAAAGTGCAGGCCGCAGTGAAGTTTGCCAAATCGGGAGAGGGCAAGAAAGCCATCATCACTTCCCTATTCAAGGCCGTAGATGCTTTGGAAGGAAGAACAGGAACCCATATAACCGCTTAATCATTGAAGAGGATATCAATGATTGAAAAAGGGGCTGTCTCAAAATGATTGAATAAATCATAGAGAGACGGCCTCTCTTACTTTAAAATGTAAATGTCCGCATTTTAGGCATAACTAAATCAGGCTTAGGATGCGGATTTTGAATTTTGGGCAGCACAAAGCAGGGCTAATAGGTCCAATTTTTTTAAGCGGCTTCTTTGAGAAGCTCGGCCTTGTATAGCTTGAAACCTCGTTTGTTTTTCATGGTCTTGGAGTGAAGCTTGTTGATGTTGAATCCAAAACAGAGAAGCATGAATTCGGTCGTAATGTTTACCTGACCTCGAGTTAGAAAACGTCTGAAGCCCATATCTTCCTTCATGACTCCGAATGCGCTTTCTGCCTGGATGGAACGGTTTATCCTAAGAACAATCCCTTTTGGCGAAGTTATGTTAGACATTGAGATTTCTCGCTGGGCAAGAAATTTCTTGGATACTTTGATTTTGCGGTTTCCTGCCGTCTTTGTGCATTTGTTTTTCACAGGACAGTCTACACAGCTTTCGCATTCATATTCGGTCAGTTCCGTTTCATAACCGCTGCCAGTTTTACTTTTGTAAACCTTCACTGCAGGAAGCTTTCTGCCCTGGTTGCAGATGTACGTGTCGGTTTCTTCATCATAGGTCATGTTTTCGCGCTTGCTGATCAGTTTCTTGAAGCTGCGCTTTTTCCACTGCTCATAGGTCAGCGGCTTGATGAAGATATTCTTTGTTTCAGATATCAGGTAATCATAGTTCTCTTCGCTTTCATAGCCGGAATCGGCAATGATATTTTTAAAGGATGACCCGGGATGAAGCTTCTTCCAGCGTTCTAAAAAGGGCTTCAGGGTTCCCACATCATTTCTGTTCTGAAATGACTGGCAGTGAACGACATATCCGGCTTCTACGCCAATTTGCATATTGTAGCCCGGCTTTAACTGTGCATTTCTCATATGATCATCCTTCATGTGCATAAAGGTCGCATCTTTGTCGGTTTTCGAGAAACTGTTTCGGTCACCAAAGACGGCCTTGCATTTCCCGTAGTAGTCTTTCTTTTCAAGGATCGCGAGGCATTCTTCTGTCAGCTTCTGAAGGGAGCTCTTCCTTTTTCCTTTTCCAGTTACGAATTCTTCCGACAGATCTTCTTTCCTGTTCAGAAGGAATTCTGCAGCTCTATCCAGAACGGCTTCATCAGTAGCGTTCTCGAATTCCGCCCCAAACTCAGCATTAATTGCGGAAATCAGCGCATCAATCTTAGCGGTCTGCTTTGCGGAATTCTTCTCGATTGCCTTTTTCCAGACAAAGGAGTATTTATTCGCATTTGCTTCAATTTTCGTCCCATCAATGTACAGATTTTCAAAGGAGATCTCATTCCATTCGTAAAGCTTTTCTACGAATTGGGAAAACAACTCATCCAAACTGCTTGCGAGCCGTTCTCTTCGAAAGCGGTCGATGGTGTTGTGATCCGGCGCTGGATTCCCTGCGAGAAGCCACATGAAATTAATATCCCGTTTGCACGCCTTTTCAATCTGACGGCTGCTGTAAATGCCGCACATGTAGGCATAGATTAATATGGCAAAGAGGATTCTTGGTTTAACGGAAGGATTTCTTCCTTTGGAGGAGTAAGCTAGATTGAGTTTCCTGAAGTCCAATTCATCAGCGATTTGGCTTACGAGCCGCACGGAATCATTATCCGGAATGAAAACCTCAAAATTTAGTGGCAAAACTAATTGAAAATTCATCTGTTTCATCGTATAATTACCTCGGTAAAATTGATTTGTTTCGCAACTACAATTATACCAAAAAAGCGGCCTCTCCGGAAGCCGCTTTTGCTTTTTTTATTCAAATATCAACGTTTATTTGGGTTTCGGCATCAACTGATTTTTTGATTGTTGCTTTCTTCATCATAAAAATGAAAGAGGCCGTCTCTCATTTTTCATTTTGAGACAGCCCCTTTCATTACGTAATAAAATATATCTTCTGATTCAGCGAATATTTTAAGCCAGTGGAGCAATAAAACGCCAAATTGATTCATAAAATTTTTTCCACAAACCCCGCTTGGAATAAGTTTCATTATTGAATATTGTACAGTCCTTGATATCATTTAAAAATGTATCACGGCATTTAATAGCAAAATCATTACTATAAATAAATGCATTGACCTCATAATTAAGACTAAAACTTCGAATATCAATATTTGCAGTACCTACTGTTGAGACATGGTCATCGATCACAATTGTTTTTGCATGAAGAAAACCTGAATGCAGATACACCTTTACACCATCTTCTAAGAGTTTGGCCACGTTTAATAAAGAAATAGCATAAATCGATTTTTTATCAGGGATGCCGGGAAGCATGATTCGAACATCAACACCGCAAGCTGCAGCAATTCTTAGCGATTCAAATAAAGTTTTATCCGGAACAAAGTATGGTGTTTGAATATATAAATATTTTTTTGCAGTTGTAATCATTTTAACATAACCATCTTCGATCGTGTCATTTCGACTACTGGGACCACTTGAGAGTATTTGTACTCCTAAGTTTCCTTCTTCTATTGGGCTATAACAACTTTTTAATAGCTTTTCATTAAACAAAAAATTAGCTTTCTTTTTATTTCCATAGCTTTGATTTTGCAGGAAAACCAAATCAGTCCAAAACCTCGTTTGAATTGATAGTACACTGTAACCGGTCAACCGTATTGTTGTATCCCTCCATGGTTTATTTATCTTTTTTAATCCAAAATATTCGTCACCCACATTGATTCCACCAGTATAAGCAATTTCCCCATCTACGATAACGATTTTCCGATGCAATCTGTAATTGGCAAATAAAAAACTTTTTAACATGGATGGTAAAAATCTGTAAACATTCCCGCCGGATTCTTTTAACTTCTTAAAATCACCCATATGAGTGTGTAACGAACCAATACGATCATATATTAACGTTACTTTCACTCCCTGAGTTGCCTTTTCTGTTAAGAGACAAACGAATTCTTTGCCAACTTTATCATTTGAATTAAAAACATAATACATTACCTCAATACTTTTTTTGGCATTTTTAATATCTTCAAAAATTCGGGAAAAATTTTCCTGCGCACTGATTAAAAGCTCCACATGGTTATTTTGAGTAAAATAACCGATT
This sequence comes from uncultured Oscillospiraceae bacterium, assembly GCA_964612345.1. Taxonomy (GTDB): domain Bacteria; phylum Bacillota; class Clostridia; order Peptostreptococcales; family Anaerovoracaceae; genus Anoxybacterium. The sequence continues at coordinate 28,713 of CAZTEH010000027.1, forward strand.
GCATTTTTGGAATTCATTATGATCAGATCACTGTATTTTTCAGTCTCTATTTCTTTAAACTGAATTTTATCCGCAGCAATATCATGAATTTGTTTATCAAGTACTTTACTGTACCTTTCTTCGATTTCACTCATACCATATTTTTTTGACATACCGCGCATTCTGTACTTACTACCAATCAAGAAATAAAAAATGAAACCGACGTACGGCAAAAAAAAGAATACTAACAACCAAGCAAATATAACTCTTGTATCACTTCGCTTAACAAAAATTAGGGTTAATACAGATGCAGCATTAATTATATACATTATTATTAGAAAAATAGTTGATAAATCCATGTTACTCCCCCAGCATTACTATTTATTACTTAGCACCAAATCTGCAGAAACGATATAGCGGTCTGGAGCACTGCCCACAAAATCAAATGGATAGCAGGTAGTTAGTGTCAGGACAGCGTGGTCGGTAGGCACGATTACAGTTTTGTCGTCTTCGTCAACGATTCGCGTACCGCTTACCTGATAAGTAAATGTCCCTGCAGAGGTTTGAACGATTAGCAGATCACCAATCTTAACCAAGCCCAATTGCCTGAACGCCGTCTCACGATGTCCGGAAAGAACACAATTATCATCTTCCCCGGGAAGTACACTTTGGGTAAAGTGTCCCACGCCTTCCTTCAGCTCTTTCTCACCGGTCCCCTGAATGATAGGTAATTTCAGCTTTAAAGTTGGAATCGTAAGCCTTCCGATATTTTCTCCATCTTCAGGATTTACAATATAAATGACCTCATCTGGTATGGACTGGGTCAAGGAAGAGTCTGATCGCAGATTAGCAGAAGAATCGTTTGATTCCAACTGGATATTTATTATTGCCCAAGTGAAAACTCCTATCCCCAGGATCAGAAATCCAAAGGATAGGACCGTAACCAGATTAAGCTTTGTCAATGATAATTTTACTTTATTTAGCACGTTTCCTATTACTCCAACCTACAGATCCAACCAGTATGAAAGCAGCACCGATAAGGAGTAATTCATACAAAGGAGAAGAGGTATTTGGCAGCTGCCCTCCTGTAATTGTAGCTGTAACTGCCGGCGAAGTTACAATTGCCGCTCCGGTAGCTATTGCAACTGCCGGCGGGGTCACTACAACTGCCGCTCCGGTAGCTATTACAACTGCCTGTGGAGTTACAACAACTGCCGGTGGGTTTGTGGTTCCCCCTGTGGCTGGTGTTGCATCACAAATACCATTCGTGATCGTATTGTTATCTAGAGTGACTGCTCCATTCCGTGCCAAAAGCTGTCCCTGTACAGATGCGCCGGTATTCGCTGTAATGGATGTCATTGCCAGAATGTGCCCAACAAAATTAGAATTTGTTCCTAATGTTGCGGAGCTTCCCACAGCCCAAAAAGTTCGGCAGAACCTTGCGCTATTGATGAGATTCACATTACTGCTTGATGCGGTAATGAGGGTAGATGCAATCTTAAATATAAAAACTCCATCCGGATCTCCTTGCGCGTCAAGGGTGAGGGTGCCGGTTATTTGAAAAGTGCCGTCGGCGGAATCATAAACGCCGGGAGTCAGGATAGTCCCGCCAAGCTCCGTTGGAATACGAGTAACTGGTGTTCTTCCGTTGGCGTCGTCATATGCGGTTACCAGATCGTTCTTCGCTTCAATTGCCACAGTGTCAGCTAAATGTACAGTGCCGCTTATTGATGCGCTGTCCTGTCCGGTGAACACAGTACCTGGAAACAAACCCACATCCCCTCCAACATCACCGTTAATTGTGGTGGTTCCCGTATTGGTGATTGTTGAACCTGCCAAAACAGCAAATGTAGAAGTTGTCCCTAGATTTACTGTGGGCTGAGCTGCAATACTTGTTCCAGGCATCGCCATCATAACGAACAAAGATAGAGTCACTATTGATGGTACTAATAGTTTTCTATTGAATATTTTCATAAATTCACCTATTTCTTTCTCTTTAAATTAAAGATAAGCACTTCACAAAATAAAGTGAAGTGCTTATAAACGAACTACTTTATTTAAAGCTTGTAATCAAATTTTTCTATTTCTTTCTCTGCATCCTCTATTGTCATACCGTAACGTTCTTGTAGTTTTCCAACCATTATTTTCGTATTCCCTTTTATAACATCGAGGTCATCATTTGTGAGTTTGCCCCATTTCTTTTGTACTCCGCCTTTTACTTGTTCCCATTTACCTTCAAATACATCCTTATTCATATTGTTCCTCCCTTATATAATTAAAATTAAGTTGTAACGTTCAACTAAAGCATCTTCTTCCCGGTAATTAGATTTAGCACTACTACGATTAAAGCAATCACGAGGAGAATATCATCCTTTCTTGAATTACAATTTCCCTTTTGTATCTACACATTACCATAGTTAAGACAAAAAGTACACATATTGTTTTAAATATATATAAACTAATATGTATGCAATATATATAAATTATTATTTGCACAATTATTATAACAATTTCCCTGAATTTATTATTTATTTAATGTAGATTGTTGAAGGTCTAAATCAATCCAAGCAAAATCATAAAAAAAAAGAGACAAGCTATACGATACGGTATAGCTTATCTCTATTCTTAGTCTGTTTTATTCGACTGAGTCCAGTTTTTTCATGATAAATACCTTTATAATAGCGGCGGTGGGAACGGCGAGGATCATTCCGATGATTCCCCCGTAATACCCCCCCACGGTAACGGATATCAGCACGAATAAAGGATGAAGGCCTATGCTGCCCCCCACGACCCGCGGATAGATGATGTTGGCATCGATCTGCTGGATGATGATCAGTACGAGAATCGCGAAAAGTGCCTGGCTGGGTCCGCCCGTCAGCAGCCCCACAAGTGCAGCCGGTACGATGCTGATGACCGGCCCGAAATATGGAATGATGTTGCACAAACCTGCAAAACATCCGATGAACACGGCAAAATCAAGACCGACGAGAGACAATCCGATGGATGATAATACGGCGATAATCAGTGCGTCCAGCAGTTGACCCCGTAAAAACTGGGAAACGACCCTATTGATATCGGAAAGGGTTTCAGTAACAGCAGCATTTGCTTTCATGGGAAGAGTCAAGTGCAGTGTTTTCCTCCAGAGCCGGAGGAAGAAATCCTTGTCCTTCAACAAGTAGATGCTTACAACGATACCCAGCACAAGATTCAAAAGACTTCCGCCGACATTGGTGATAAAGTTGATGATGGCGGCAGTGCTGAAATTACGGGAGATCCATGATATCAAATCGTTGGCAAGGGTCTGAAGCCGATCTTCGATTCCACTGTTTGGAATGGCATCAGCCCAGCTTCGGAAGACGGATTCATATTTCGAAAAATATTCAATGATGCTGTCTACCATATTCTGAAGACTTGTAAATACGAGGTCGCCCACGATAAGAAATGCAAACGCATAAATAATAATACAAATAATGAGGAATATAAATAAGAAGGTAATCAGGATACTGATGGTACGGCGGCGCCCGTGAAGCCTTTCCAGCTTGATCGGATCGGAGGGCGTACTGAATGAAAGCTTGGATACCAACTTGGCGTTAATGAATTCCACAAGGGGACTAAGCAAATATGCAATGATAAGTCCGATGATCAATGGGGAAAATGCAGATGCTATGCTGCTGAGAACGGATGAGACGGTGATCAGGACCCTGTCTAAGTTTCCGATGACAAGATAGATGACATACAACAAAGCTGCTGTAAAAACAATATAGAGACAGAGCTTCATATACTTCCAATCCGACAGCATTTCCTTGATTCTTGACATGATTACACCTTCCTTGTTGATTTCTAATGCTCAATGATAGTATTATATATCAGGACGACAGATATTAGCAAATTAAAATTGCAGTGGGAATCACAAATCCAGTATAGGAGAACAAAATGTTTAAAATACCCGAACTACTTGCGCCGGCGGGCGGAATGGAACAATTGAAGGCAGCGGTGGAAAATGGAGCCGACGCGGTATATATGGGCGGAAAGCTCTTCAACGCAAGGATCAATGCCGCCAATTCTGATGATACAGAAATGAAAGAAGCCATTGAGTATGCTCATTTGAGAGGAGTCAAGCTCTATGTGACCATGAATACGCTGATCAAGGACAGTGAACTCTCGGATGCGCTGGAATATGCTGCTTCGCTCTATGAAGAAGGAGCTGACGCGCTGATCATACAGGATTTGGGTTTTGCAGAACTGGTGCGACAGCATATTCCCGATTGGGAACTCCACCTTTCAACACAGGGAACCATTTACAATGCGGAAGGCGTGAGAAAGGCAAAGAAGCTTGGCTTTTCCCGCGTGGTTCTGGCACGTGAGCTGACATTGAAAGAAATCAGTGAAATCACCGACGAAAACCTTATGGACATTGAAGTTTTCGCTCATGGTGCGCTTTGCATTTGCTATTCCGGGCAATGCCAGATGAGCCGGGAAATCGGCGGCAGAAGCGGGAACCGGGGAGAATGCGCCCAGCCCTGCCGTTTACCCTATTCCGTTTACAAAGATATAAGCGGGCAGATGAAGGAAGTGGCCGGGCCTGCTTTTGCATTGAGTCCGAAGGATCTCTGCACCATTGAACAGCTCGGGCAGCTCTCGGTCGCTGGAGTTGCTTCCTTGAAAATAGAAGGGCGAATGAAAACGCCGGAATATGTGGCGGTGGTTACCTCCCTCTACCGAAAGTATCTCGATCTTTATGCAAAACATGGTGAATACAAGGTGGATCCTTCCGATCTGAGGGATTTGGGCCAGATTTTCAACAGGGGAGGCTTCACAGAAGGATATTTGAATGGAAATCCGAAAACAAATCTTCTGTCTGGTGATTTATCCAAGCACGAGGGTATCTATATAGGTAAGGTCGTCAGTACGGCCTCGGCCACCAGGGGCGCAGCGGCAGAAAAAAGAGGAAACCGCCAGAGAGGCCTGGTTACCATTCAGCTGGCACAGGACCTGTCGGTGGGCGATGGCATCGAGATTCGGAACAAGGAACTGTCTGGAAATCTGGTCACCTTCATGAAGCGCAATGATAAAAAGGTGGATTCCGCCAAGGAGGGAGAACTTGTTACGGTCGGTTATATCGACGGGGTCATGTCTCCCGGCGACCAAGTCTACAAAATAACCGATAAAGAACTCATGCAGCGAGCACGAGCTTCTTATGAAGGGAAAAGCGGCACGGAACAGAAAGCCCTGCGTAAAATGGGTGTTTCTTTTCATTTCATCGCCGGTCTGGACAGGCCTGTATCGCTCGGAGCAACCGATGAAGAAGGCAACAGCATAACAAAAGAGCTGCCGGATCATGCGGAAAAAGCGATCACAAGAGCGATTACCGAGGAGGCCGTAACGGCCCAGCTGAACAAGACGGGAGGAACACCGTTCCGGGTACTGGAATGCACTGTAGAGCTTGAAGAGGGCATCTCAATACAGCTGTCAAAAATAAACGAGCTTCGAAGAGCCGCTCTGGAAGAACTTGAGGAACTGAGAAAGAAAAGCCGGAAGAATTCCGTAACGATCAACTGGAGTCTTTCCGAAATCAACAGCAGAACTCCGGAAGAATCCGACAGCAGCTCTCCAGAAGAGGAGATTTGCCTGTATCTCTATCAGGTTAACAAAGAAGAGAAATTCAGCGCCTCATTTAAGCGGATCTATGTACCTTACGATGCGATCCTCAAGGGTTTATATAAAGACGACCAAAGAGTGGTACCTGTCATTCCGAACATAACGAAGGGCTGGCATGACCAGAATATCAGGAAAAACTTTGATAAAATTGTGGCAGAATCGGCTCAAAAAGGGATCGCGGTCGGCAATATCGGATGGATCGAACCCTTTGTTGAGGCTGGTGTGAACGTTTTTGGAGATTACGGACTGAACCTTTACAACAGCATGGATTTTTTGCTTGCAAAGAAGCTTGGCATTAAGGAAGCCGTGATTTCCCATGAATCGGATCTGGCGGACATCCTTCAAATGAATTTTCATGGAGTAATACCGGAGGTGGTACTCCAGGGAAAAATTCCGGTGATGACCAGCGAACATTGCCTTTTTGCCCCAAGCTCTGCTTGGTCAGGCAAAACGGACAGCAGCGAGCGAAGCGAGTCGGAGGCCGAAGGCCGTTGCCCCGTAGGAGACTTGAATTTATGCGCCTGTAAAGAAGAACCTGAGGATACCTTTTTAAGAGACCGAAAGGGACAGTTTTACCCGATTCTTACAAATCCTGATGACTGCCGAAGTATTGTATTGAGCCATAAAGAAACCAACTTGCTCATGAATAAAAAAGATCTGAAAAAAGCCGGAATATACCGCTTTAGAATTTACGCAGTATAACGGTAAAAACGGCGGTATTCGAAAGAAATTCCAAGGCTTGTCTATTTATTCACAATATATTATGTATTTTGTATTTTCTTCAAAAATTATTTGACTCAAAGCAAAAAAGGCATTAGAGTAATATAGGATACAATCATTTTTCTGCTATAGATATAATAATAATAAGCAAGAAAATTTGCATACAAATTACATTAATATACTAGAAAGATGACAAGAAATTAACCAAAAGTAAATAAGGCAAAACCAAAGCTAGTATTTGTTAAACGTTATAAATCAAATGTTATAGATTTGTTAAGGAGGTTATATTTTAATGATGAAAAGAAAAACGAAAACGATGGATGGAAATACAGCGGCAGCGCATGTGTCATACGCATTCACTGATGTTGCAGCAATTTATCCAATTACCCCATCCTCAACCATGGCTGAAGTTGTCGATGAATGGGCAGCCTATGGAAGAAAGAATATCTTTGGACAAGAGGTTAAGGTTGTTGAAATGCAGTCAGAAGCCGGCGCAGCGGGAGCGGTTCACGGGTCCCTGGCCGCAGGTGCTCTGACTACTACATATACAGCTTCTCAGGGTTTGCTCCTGATGATCCCGAACATGTACAAGATTGCCGGTGAACTTCTTCCCGGAGTTTTCCATGTAAGCGCCAGAACCCTTGCAGCTCATGCGCTTTGTATCTTCGGAGACCACTCAGACGTTATGTCCGCAAGACAGACGGGATTTGCGCTGCTTGCATCCAGCTCCGTTCAGGAAGTAATGGATCTGGGCGGAATTGCACATTTGGCTGCAATCAAGTCGAGAGTTCCTTTCATGCATTTCTTTGATGGATTCCGAACCTCACACGAAGTACAGAAAATCGAAGTAATCGAAAATGACGAGTTTAAAAACCTTCTCGATATGGAAGCAGTTCAGCGCTTCCGAGACGAAGCACTCAATCCGGAGCATCCGGTAACGCGTGGAACTGCACAGAACCCTGATATCTTCTTCCAGGCTAGAGAAGCAGCAAACAAGTATTATGATGCGGTTCCCGGAATCGTAGAAAAATATATGAACGACATCAGCGGTTTGACAGGAAGAGATTATCATCTTTTTGATTATGTTGGACATCCTGAGGCAGAGAATATCATCGTAGCAATGGGCTCCGTCTGCGAAACCATTGAAGAAACAATCAATATGCTGCTTGCACAGGGCAGAAAAGTCGGGCTCGTTAAAGTGAGACTTTACCGTCCGTTTGCACCGGAATACCTGAAGGCTGTTGTACCGAAGACGGTGAAGAGAATTGCAGCTCTGGACAGAACAAAAGAACCGGGAGCGCTCGGCGATCCTCTTTATATGGATATCAGAACCATGTATTACAGAGAAGACAATGCTCCTGAAGTATTTGGCGGAAGATACGGACTTGGCTCCAAGGATACCATACCGGGGCAGATCGTTGCGGTTTACGACAATCTGGAACAAGAAAAGCCGAAAGATCAGTTTACCATCGGTATCGAGGATGATGTAACCTTTACTTCCCTGAAAACCGTGGAAGGAATCACCTCCGAGCCGGAAGGAACCATCCGTTGCAAATTCTGGGGTCTCGGATCCGACGGAACCGTCGGAGCGAACAAAAATGCCATCAAGATCATCGGTGATAAGACAGATCTTTATGCACAGGGATATTTTGCTTACGACTCCAAAAAGTCCGGCGGTGTAACCATTTCCCACTTGAGATTTGGAAAGAGCAGGATCCAGTCAACTTATCTGATCAATGAAGCAGACTTCACAGCCTGCCACAATCAGGCATACGTTGAACAATACAACCTTCTGAAGGGTCTCAAGAAGGGCGGAACCTTCGTACTGAACTGCATTTGGGATGACGCGGAGCTTTCCGAGCATCTTCCGGCTGCGATGAAGAGATATCTGGCGAAAAATAATATCAATTTCTATACAATCAACGCAACTGCAATTGCAGAAGAGATCGGCCTTGGAAACAGGATCAATATGGTCATGCAGGCTGCCTTCTTCAAGCTTGCAAATGTAATTCCTGTGGAGGACGCGGTCGCTTACCTGAAGGAAGCGGTAGAACATTCCTATGGCAAAAAGGGCGAAAAGATTGTCACAATGAACAACGCTGCCATCGATAAGGGAATCACCGACATCAAGAAGGTTACCGTTCCTGCTGAATGGGCAAACGCTGAAGATACCGGCAAAGCTAAGGCCGACGTTCCTGATTTCATCGAAGAGGTGCTCATTCCAATGACGAGACAGGAAGGCGACGATCTGCCTGTAAGCGCATTCGTTGGAAGAGAAGACGGAACCTTCCCGGCTGGTACTGCTGCCTATGAAAAGAGAGGCGTAGCGGTAAATCTTCCGGATTGGAAACCGGAACACTGTATCCAGTGCAACCAGTGCTCCTTCGTATGTCCGCATGCTTCCATTCGTCCGGTTCTCGTCAACGCAGACGAAAAGGCAAAGGCTCCTGCCGGTTTTGACACGATCAAAGCGGTAGGCAAGGGACTGGAAGGCCTGGAATATAGAATGCAGCTGTCACCGATGGACTGCATGGGCTGCGGAAACTGTGCCGATATCTGTCCTGCTAAGGAAAAAGCGCTGATTATGGTTCCGTTCGCTGATCTGGAAGAAGAAAAAGAGAAGTGGAATTACACCGCGAAGCTTCCGGTAAAGGATAGTCTCCTTGCCAAGGAAACTGTAAAAGGAAGCCAGTTCGCAAAGCCATACATCGAATTCTCGGGAGCCTGCGCAGGCTGCGGAGAAACACCGTACATCAAGCTCATTACACAGCTGTACGGCGACAGAATGATGATCGCCAATGCAACGGGCTGTTCCTCCATTTGGGGAGCATCCGCACCATCGACCCCATATTGTAAGGACGACAACGGAAGAGGTCCGTCATGGGCGAACTCCCTGTTTGAAGATAATGCAGAATACGGCTTCGGTATGTTCATCGCCACAAAGCAGATGAGAGAAAAGATCGAAGACTGCTGTAATGCACTGCTGGCCATGAGCATTCCTGCAGACCTTAATGCGGCACTTTCCGGCTGGCTTGCGGACAAGAACGACGGAGCACTTTCAAGAGCTGTCAGCGAAAAGGTAATGGCTGCTATTGATGGATTAAAGACAGATGATAAAGAAGTTCTTGCCATCACAAAGGAAATTACAGACAGAAAAGACTTCCTGGTCAAGAAATCAGTTTGGGCCCTTGGCGGAGACGGCTGGGCTTACGATATCGGTTACGGCGGACTCGATCACGTGCTTGCTTCCGGTGAGAACGTTAACATCCTGGTTTTCGATACCGAAGTGTATTCCAATACAGGCGGACAGTCTTCAAAATCCACACCGACCGCTGCAATTGCAAAATTTGCAGCTTCCGGAAAGAGAATCAAAAAGAAGGATCTTGGCATGATGGCGATGTCTTACGGCTACGTTTATGTCGCTCAGGTAGGCATGGGAGCAGACAAGAACCAGTTTATGAAAGCGGTTATCGAAGCTGAGAAATATGACGGACCTTCCATCATTATCGCTTATGCCCCATGTATCAACCACGGAATCAAGAAGGGCATGGGAAAGACCCAGGAGAATATCAAGGATGCAGTTGATGCCGGATACTGGCACCTGTTCCGATTCAATCCTGAATTGAAGAAAGAAGGAAAGAATCCGTTTACCCTGGACTCCAAGGCACCGGTAGCCAGCTTCAAAGACTTCATTTTGGGTCAGGTAAGATATTCCTCGTTGGCTCAGGAATTCCCTGATGTAGCAGACAAGCTGTTCGAAGTAGCGGAAGAGAATGCGAATGAACGTTACGACAGCTATAAGAGACTGGCAGATAGATAATAGATAGACGATTAACGGAACAGGATCTCTTGTCCAATACGGGCAAGGGGTCCCTTTTCATTTGTGGATTGATTCGCAGATTTCATATGCGTATACATAAGATATATTTATACACATATAATATGTACAAACACAATTCATAATATATGTACAAACTCAATTCTTTATGACAAAAAGCAGGGCAGAAAAGGAATGCCAAAAAATTCCAAAAAAAAGTATAAAAAACGGGTTGACAGGTAAGGCTAGATTTGGTAAGATACTCCT
>CAZTEH010000028.1:0-38682 GCA_964612345.1 uncultured Oscillospiraceae bacterium
TTGTCATGAGTCCTTATTTTTTTCTCAAAAACGTCACTTAATTTTACAACTTACCGCCCTTAATAATGCTTACCGCCCTAAATAAAGCTCTAATTTCCGCTTGGTTCTTTGAATTGCATTATCGATAGCCTTCGGGGGCCTTCCCGTGATTTCGGCGATCTGCAGATACGATCTCCCTTTCAGATATTCGTTCCAGACGATTAGCTCCAAATCGCTGAAGATTTCAGCACCGTTTCCCTCAATATAGCCAATATCCTCTTTCAACAGGAAAAGCGCCTCCGGATCCGTGTTGCTGTTAGAGGATAAGGTTTCCTCCAGAGTGGTATCCGGTTCAGCCTCGGACAACGGCTTGCTTAATGAAACCGAAGTATTCAACGGCGAATGCTTTAACCGTGTCGCCCGCTTGATGGCCGTGATGATCTGACGGTTGATGCAGATCTCGGCAAAGGTGTGGAAGGATGCCTGTCTGGTCTTATTATAGCTCCGAATAGCCTTAAAAATTCCTATCATGCCTTCCTGAACGATATCTTCACTATCGGCGCCCACCATAAAATAAAGATGCGCTTTGCTTCTGACCACATCCTTGTACTTTCTGATCAAAAATTCCTCCGCGTTTTCATCGCCATCCTGTGCAAGATTAACCAGTTTTTCATCCGTTAATTCTACATAATCCCGTTCCATGTTCTGTCCTCTCTTACCTTTTTCCTAACGGCTAAAGATATTCTCGAAGGAAACCGTGAAACCGATCACCGTCTTTATGCGAAGCATAAAAAGACGGCGGTTTCCGAGAGAATATCTCTAGCCGTTTCTTTGTCTTTTGACCTCATACATTAGTATTGCAGCGGCATTGGATGCATTTAAGGACGTGATTTTCCCGGACATAGGGATTGAAAGACTGAAGTCGCATTTTTCCTTCACCAGTCTGCTGATCCCCTGCCCTTCTGCACCAATAACCAATGCAAGCTTCCCTTTCAAGTCAGCCTTGTCATATTCCGTCCCGTCCATATCGCAGGCTCCGATCCATATCCCCATTCCCTTGAGTTTGTCGATGGTCTGGGCAATATTGGAAACCTTTGCAACGGGAACATATTCAACCGCCCCGGCAGATGCCTTCGCTACCACATCTGTGATCCCTGCCGCTCTGCGCTTCGGTATAATGATTCCATGTGCTCCGGCGCCGTCCGCCGTACGCATGATCGCACCCAGGTTATGGGGATCCTCAATTCCGTCCAGTATAATGATAAAAGGATCTTCTCCCTTTTGCCGGGCTTTCTCGAGGATATCCTCCGGATCGCAATATTCAAAGGTTGAAATGTATGCGATGACACCCTGATGGACTCCTCCATCGGAGATTCGGTCTAAAGCAGTTTTGTCAACGAACTGATACTGCAGGTTCTTTTCTTTCGACATTCCTATGATTTTCTTTATGGAGCCCTCCGCATCCTTTGCAATGAGAAGCTTCTCGATCTCTCTTCCGCTTTTTAAGGCTTCCATGACCGGGTTTCTGCCAATAATCAGATTTGTATTTCCAGAAGTCTGTTCTTCTCTCAACTTATTTTCTCCTATTCTCCGTCTAATGATAATTATTTCCTCTTATACTCTGTGAAACGGTATTCCACTCCGTTATCATACTGCGCTTCGCTTTCTTCAACGAGCTCAAGGTCGCTGCGCTGATCGAGGTTCTCAAAGTGCTTGTCCGCATCAAAGACGGCGTTGATCTTCGTTACCAGATGACCGCTGCAATAGGGGCTGAACTGCCTGTAGATGTCCTCACCACCGATGATGAACACATCCTCCATATCATAGTTTTCCAGCACTTTAAACAGCTCGCCCATGGATTTGCACTTGATACAGTCCGCTGGCCTGAAATCCGCATTTCTGGAAAGCACGATATTGACTCTGTCTTTTAACGGCTTTTTCCCCGGAAGGGATTCAAAGGTGGTCCTCCCCATTATAACTACTTTGCCGAGGGTCTTTTCTTTGAAATATTTGAGATCGCCGGGGAGATGGACGAGTAGATCTCCGTCTTTCCCGATTCCCCAGTTATTATCAACTGCTACAATGGTTTTCATTCAATGACACTCCTTTATAATTCGCTCATGCAGTTCAAAATTCTATACTGCAACCGGGATCCCCTTGATCTGAGGACCGGCCTGGTAATCTTCCACAATAAAGTCATCTGTGGTAAAGTCATAGAAATTCGTGATATCGGGGTTCATTTTAAACTTTGGTGCCGGATACTGTGGCCTGCTGATCAGTTCCTTCACCAAAGGTATGTGCCTGTCGTATATATGTGCATCCGCTATGACATGTACCAGTTCTCCGACTTCGAGACCGCTTACCTGCGCAAACATATGCACCAGTACGGAATACTGCACCACATTCCAGCTGTTGGCAACCAGAGTGTCCTGGGAGCGTTGGTTCAATATGGCATTGAGTCTGTTTTCCGTTACGTTAAAAGTCAAGCTGTAAGCACAGGGATAGAGAGCCATCTCGTGGAGATCCTGAAAGTTATATAAATTGGTCATGATCCTTCTGCTGTAGGGATTGTTCTTCAGATCAAAAAGGACTCGGTCCACCTGATCAAATTCACCCTCACTGTATTTATGCTTCACTCCCAGCTGATAGCCGTAAGCTTTGCCGATAGAGCCTGTTTCGTCAGCCCATGCATCCCAGATGTGACTGTTCAGATTGTTTACGTTATTTGATTTTTTCTGCCAAATCCAAAGCAATTCGTCAATGGCTGATTTTACCGGAGTAGGTCTTAAAGTCAGCGCCGGAAATTCTTCCGCTAGATCATACCGGTTTACCACTGCAAATTTTTTGATTGTATGAGCCGATGTACCGTCCTCCCATATTGCCCTGACCAATTGTCCTTCCGAAGAATAGCCATCGGCCATAATGCCCTGACACATTTCTACGAAAATTTTATCTGCTTTACTCACATTATACCTCCGTTACTACTTTTGTATCTCTGCGGTTACCGAAAACTGTCTGACCGGCAAAATCCAAAGAAAATACCCTCTTACCTTAGCATTATATCTGCCATTTTGAACTACCTCAACCATCACTTCTGTGTTCGGGTCCTCATATCTCAATACTGCTTTTTGATCTTCATCAGCCATATCAATGTCGTATACCCGATAACCCAGCAACTTGGCATCCTCCAATATTCCGCTGTTATCCCGCGCGACGGAGTACTCCACAAAATCCTTAAACTGCTGTTCTTCAGGAGAAAGATTTTTGACTTCATCAAAAAGATTGGATTTCAAAGTTAGGACAATCAGCAGGATAAGGAATAGAATGATCATCCATTTCTCTTTGCCCACCATAATTTTTTCTATTTTTTCCGAATTCTCTATATTACTGCTCTCCATCTCCGTCATTTCGGTTTTTACGCTCTTTTTCGTCATTTCCCTGTCCTTTTTTCTTTTCAATAAGCTCAATAGCCTCAAGGATTCTATCTTCCATTCTTTCATGGTTGTGTGATAAATAAAGGAATCCGATCAATGCTTCAAACGCGGTAGCCCACTTATAAATAACCGGATCGGCATTTTTCGGCTTTGTTGATATCTTTTTATTTCGGGCTCGTTTGACAAGACTTTGTTCCTCGTCGGTGAGCTCGTCCATCATGGCTTTCAGCGCATAGGCCTGAGCATCGGCTCTGACAAACCGGACGGCAGCCCGATGAAGAAGATCAGCATTGACCTGTCCCTTTTCGATGACATGTCTTCTGACATAGGTCTCATAGACCGAATCACCGAGAAAGGCCAGCACCGAGGTATTCATATATGCGATATTCTGTTTTTCCATAAATACTCCCATATTGTCTGCAGATCCCGCTCTTCTTACTGATCCCAGCTGCACGTTTGATATAGCAAGAGTTTAACATAAAATACGCGGAATTGGAATAGAAAAAGTGCCGGGGTATTCTCTTGGAAGAGAATACCATCGGCTCCTCGTTAAAAGCCACTGGAAGCGAATATTGAAGTGCACCCCAAATGTTAGACAAAAAAATCTAATGTTTGGAGGTGCTTTTCATGACTAAACACTCAGTAGAAGTTAAACTTAATTCAGTATTATATTATTTAAACAATAATACTTCATTAAGGGAGACGTGTCTTCTTTAAAGGCTGCCGCTAAATTTAAGGTGCCTTCAAAGAGAACAGTGGATAAGTGGGAGCGCATATATTTAGAGGAGGGGGCTTTGGCTTTATTTAAAGATAACCGAGGCCGTTCTAAAGGAATGAAGGATAAAAACCATAAGAAACCACCTTTGTCAGAGCAAGTTAAAGAAGATCTGATTTCAGAAAACCAACGTCTTCGAATGGAGAATGAATACCTAAAAAAATTGAATGCCTTAATTCAAGAGCAGGAAAGATCAGCGAAAAAGACAAGGTAACAATTGTCACTGAGTTAAGGCATAAATACAGGCTGATTGTTTACTTAAAATCGCAGGTATTCCTAGAAGTACATATTATGACGATATGGATATAGAAGAATTACATTAGAGCTGCATAATAGAGGGTTAATAATAAACCATAAAACAGTTCACCGTCTCATGAGGCAGAGTAATCTTAAATGCATGGTACATAAAAAAATATAGATCATATCCGATTTATATAACGGTGAAATAATCAGCTACAATATTTCAGCTAGACCTACATTTCATCAAACTATGGATATAAATGAAAAGATACCAGAAAAGGCTTAGTCTGAAAGGTATACAACAGAGTATGACGCGCAAAGGGAATTGCTTAGATAATTCAGTTATGGAAAACTTTTTTGGATTATTAAAATCAGAGCTTTTATATTTGCAAGACTTTGAATCTCTTGAGCATTTCACCCAAGAGTTAAAAGATTATATTTATTATTACAATAATGATAGAATTAAGGTAAAATTAAAAGGATTAAGCCCCGTGCAATACAGGATCACTCTTCTGCTGTGGGGTTTTAAAAGTCTAAGGATAACTATTGCGTTCCAACTTAATCTTTACTAGTTGAGGAAATACTGTATTAAAAACAATACTATATTTTCCAAGTATTAACAGTTCTTTCATCCTTGATATATAGGTGTTACCTGTGTTAGAATAAACACATAAAAAAATAAAAGACAGTTCGAAACCATCCTGTCTATAAACAAAACTAGGATTTGCTATTTATTCTTTTTGAAATGATATTTATCCAGATATCTTTTTTATTGTTTTAAATTGCATACTTTTTCTGTGGGATGGAAATGCTTCTTTTATTTTCAAAATGAAAGGAGCTTTTTTATGCAGAAAAATAATGAAAATGAAGTCTCAAGGGTAATGAAGATTACTATTTCCGGAATTGTAATCGCAACCTACGTTGTGGTTATGTTTCTAACCCAAAGTTTTGCATTCGGTCAATATCAAATTCGGATTGCAACGAGCATTTATGCTTTAGCATCCATTTATCCATTTCTAATTGTACCTTTAGGTTTGGCAAATTTCATGAGTAACACTTTGATGGGTGGGCTTGGGTTGCCGGATATGATTGGTGGGTTTATCGTTGGCATTATAACTGCATTCAGCTGCTTTTATTTAAGAAAGATCAGCATTTATTTTGTTGCCTTACCTATTTTAATTTTCCCTACGATTTTAGTCCCAATTTGGCTGTCGTATTTACTCCATATCCCATATTTGGTTCTTGTTATAAATATCGGATTAGGTCAGATACTGCCAAGTATTGTTGGGGTATTCATCGTAAGGTATTTAGAGAAACCCTTAACCAAAATATAATTAAATAACGGACTATATAACAGGATTATCACTTCTTGGAAACCAAGACGTGAAATACAGATACGATTACGATCCTGGAGTGCTTGAAACGTTTGAAAACAAGCACTCAGGGAACGATTACTTTGTTAAGTTTAATTGTCCCGAATTTACCAGCCTCTGTCCAATCACAGGCCAGCCGGATTTTGCCACAATCTACATTTCCTATGTGCCCAACATTTTAATGGTAGAAAGCAAATCCTTAAAACTTTATCTATTCAGTTTTAGAAATCATGGAGATTTTCATGAGGATTGCATTAATGTCATCATGAAAGATCTCATCAACCTTTTAGATCCCAAATACATCGAGGTTTGGGGTAAATTTACTCCTCGAGGCGGAATTTCGATCGATCCGTATTGTAACTACGGAAAAGAGGGTTCAGTGTGGGATGAGGTTGCAAAAAAAAGGCTTCATCTGCATGATTTATATCCGGAGAAAATCGATAATCGGTAAACCTTGACTTTTAACTGTACCTACAAAAATATTATAAATTGCATATTTATCTATGAACAATTTTTAAATATAATAAAGTAAAAAAAGGAGACTATCATGCAAAGTAGAACAGTTACAACAAAAGCGGCTAATAATAACGTGAAGGAAATTGCAATTTCCGGTCTTTTAATTGCTATGGTTTTCATAGCTACAATGTTTATTAACATTCGATTACCGATATCTATAAATGGTGGATTAATTCACTTTGGAAATGTAATACTATTTACAGTTTCGATTGTCTTTGGAAGAAAAAAGGGAGCTATTGCTGGTGCATTTGGAATGGGGCTATTTGATATTTTATCCGGTTGGGCAGCGTGGGCACCCTTTACCTTTATTATAAGAGGTATTATGGGATTCCTGGTTGGCAGCATTGCAAATAATAAAGGTAAAGATGGTAATAGCTTTCTATTTAATTTTCTTGCTATTATCGCAAGTGCAATTTGGATGATTGCGGGTTATTACTTAACTGAAGTCATACTATATGGGAATTGGATAACGCCGGCTACTTCAATACCAGGCAATATCGCGCAGTTGGTCATTGGTTTATTAGCGCTTATCATTGTTCCAACAATAAAACGATTGAATTTAACAAAGTAACGGAGAGAAAATATGAAAACACCATTATTAATGACACCCGGGCCAACCTACGTTCATGAAGACGTGCGGAGAGCAATTTCAAGGGAAATTACCAACCCGGATTTAGATATCGACTTCTATAATTTTTACAAGGAAACTTGTGACCATTTTAAAAAGCTTTTTAAAACAAACAATGAAATACTGATTTTAAATGGAGAAGGGATTCTGGGACTAGAAGCAGCTTGTGCATCACTGATTGAAAATAATGATAAAGTTTTATGCATCGACAATGGAATATTTGGAAATGGATTCGGAGATTTTGCCAAAATCTATGGCGGGGATATCACATATTACAAATGTGATTACAGAAAAGCAATAGTAATAGATGAATTGGAAAAGTTCCTAATAGATCATCATGATTTTAAGGTGGCAACACTAGTTCATTGTGAAACACCTTCCGGAATTACCAACCCGGTTCAGTCCATCTGTCCTCTTCTAAAAAAATACGGGATTATAACGGTCGTTGATTCCGTATCTGCGCTCGGAGGAGAAGAGTTGAAAACAGACGATTGGGGAATGGACATTGTATTAGCTGGCTCACAAAAATGCTTATCTTCAACGCCCGGATTAACGATAATAAGTATCAGTGATGAAGCTTGGAGTAAAATTTTAAACAGAAAACAATCGATTATTGGGTTTTATTGTAATTTAAGCATTTGGAGAAACTGGTACGAAAACAAATGGTTTCCATACACTCAGCCGATCAGTGATATCTATGCCTTAAGAGAAGCCGTTGAACGTGTTTTACATGAAGATAACAGCATTGCCAGACATAAAATTGTGGCAAAGGCAGTACGTGAAAGCCTCATTCGTTCCGGACTTGAACTATATGCACTGGATGGATTTTCGAATACGGTCACTACTGTTCTCATACCTAATGGTATAACCTTTTCTGAACTTTATAATGACATGCTGGATAATCACAATATCATGATTGCTGGAGCATTTGATTACCTAAAAGACAAAGTATTTCGCATAGGCCATATGGGAGAGAACTGTCGGGAAGAGAAAGTATATATTACATTAAAAGCGTTAAATGTTGTTTTTCAAAAGCACAATGTAATCCTAAAAAGAGAATTGCATAAGGAATTTGTTAACCATGTTAATGCAGATTAAGAAAATCTTTGGAAATCAATTTTCTGCTAACTCTGTATCCTTTCAGTTAAAGAATTTTATGCGAACGCGTAAAAGTGGAAGCTTTCTATCTGGCAAACTAATTAAAAATAGTTCGCCAGATCAATTCCTCTTAAATCAAAAGTAAGTGAAAATGATAAATACTTTCTATGGTTATCATTTTCACTTTTAAAAGCAGTTATTACTAAGTTTTGTCTAACTTTTGGGGTTCAGTTCAATATATTCTTCCAGTGGCTCTCATGATCCAACTATAATTGTTATTCTATATCGTCCTTTGCTACGTTGACCTTGCCCTGCAGCTCGGCTCCCGCACTCATGGATAAGGTCGGTGACGTAATGGACCCTTTCACCAGGGAGGTGCTCGACATGTGCGCCCCCTTCACTGCTTCAACGTTCCCCTTGATCTTTCCGTCAATGGTAATCAGCTGACCGTTCATATTGCCGGATAAGGTGCTGTCCTTGCCAATGGTGATGTCTCCTCTTGCCTTGATGTCTCCGTCGACAATACAGCCGCCCAGTTCAATGTTTCCACCCTCGATGTCTCCGGCGACTTTTCCCGTCACCTTGACATCTCCATAAGCAAAGACATCTCCGATCACATTTCCTTCGATTCGGATGTGCCCTTTGCTGCTTACGGTACCGTTTATCGTTGTCATCGTTGAAATCACACCAACCTCAGAAACAGGCTGATAGCTTTCAACGACCGGTTTCTCTTCTTCCTCCCACTCAAAAACCGGAACTTCAATCGGTTTGGATTTGGCTGCTTCCTCAGACTTAATTATAACGTCGGAGCCTGTCTTTTCTTCCGGGGCGGCCATTTCTGATGGTGCTTCGCTCAGATCTTCCGTAAAGGCATTTTCTTCTTCCAGCTGCTTCTCAACAACCTTTTTCATTAAATCGGAAAAGCTCTCTCCCAGGTCGCTGCCCTTTTGTATTAGTTTATCATCTAAATCACTCATCGCTATACCTCTCTTTATAACGCATCCGAAGAAAATTTTTCGATTGTAGAAAATTTTTCTTCCTCTGCGCGTTTCAACATCCTTTTCAAGGACTCTGATGTTACATTCCGAAAATGGAATCGAATTCTTTTTCACTCTGCGAGCTGTCAAGAGCTACGCTGACATTACCATGAAGCTTAGCACCCTGGCTCATTGAGATTGTTTGAGAATGTACATCTCCGGCAAGCAGCGCATTTTCCAGGAACTCGGACATTTTGGATATGGTGAGATTTCCCTTCACTTTTCCGTTAAGCTTGATGCTGTCCGCAATAATATCGCCTACAACTACCGTATTCACTCCTATTATTACACTTCCCAGTGCGGTAATATTCCCTTGGACGGTACAGCCATTTAAAGTAAGGCTGTTCCCTGCCATATCTCCTATGACCTTCCCGGTTGCTTTGATGTCACCGTCGGTCTTCACGGAACCTTTTACATCTCCGTAAATATCGATATCCCCACTGGAGGTTATTTCTCCAACGATTACCATGGATCTGGATATTACGGTTGCCGGAGTGTCCTCCTGGATTGGCACAACATTGCTTGCTGTAACTGTCTTTGCATTATAAAGGAACTTCCTTCGATCAATATCAAATTCCGCATCTCTTTCCGGTTCAGCATTTCTCCCAATCGTCATGTCAATTCTTTTATTCTGATCAAAAACTGTTTCTGCTGCAGCATCCTGCTCTCGTGCTCCGGGAGCATTTTCATTTCCCGGCAGACCCATCAAGTCTAATACTGCCTTAGAGAAATTATTCTTTGTTGCCATTCTTTATCCCTCCAATTAACCAATTCTGATTTATATTTATATCATCATGTCAATATCAAAGGACATGTCTGTTTCCTTTTCGCTTAACGGGATATTGACTTCTCCTTGAATTTTCGCGCCCTGACTCATTGAAATGGAAGCGGTGGTTACATTTCCGGCCAGAATTGCCTTCGGCTGAAATTTTGCTTCTTTCTCGACGGTTACGTTGCCTTTGATCTTACCATCCAGGCAGAAATTCTCACCCTTCACATCTCCGACCACTACGGATTCTCCGTCAACCGTGACCAAACCGCTCGCAATGATATTTCCCTGCACTGCACAGGATATCAGTTCAATGTCCTTGCCGATCAGATCTCCGATTACCTTCCCATTTGCTTTGATATCTCCCTGGGAAGCAATCTTGCCCTTTACGCTGCCCAAAAGCTCGACATCGCCATCTGCATTGATCTCACCGATGATAACGGTTCCTCTTGCAATGGTTGTCACTCCGCCTTCAAATTTTGGCTGTTGTGGTTTCGGCTGGAACTGCTGTGGCGGTGGCTGAGTCTGCTGCATTTGCGACTGCGGCTGCGGCGACTGAGTCTGCTGTGGCTGTTGCACCTGTTGCGCTGCCAGCATCGCCATGATTCTTTCCTTCGGATTTTGAGCCGCCTGAGTTGTCCCCTCTTTTTGTTCGTCTGTCTGCTCGGCTTCTTTTTCGATTTCTGTCATTTCCTGTAAAGCACCATCCTCTTCAATCTCGTCTAAAGCAATCATATCCGTTTCCAATAATTCTTCTGTCTGTTCTTCATTCAATTCTTTTTTATGTTCCGGTTCAACATTTCTGGAAATGCCGATCAATTCTGACATAGCCTGGGAAAAATTATTCTTAACACCCATCTCTAACCATCCTCCAAATTCGAATTTAGTAATTTATATAATTAAACGCAATAGGGCTCACTTCGTTTGTAATACAATCAAATTGATAACCCTTTGCTTTATAGTATTCAATGATACTGGGTAGGGCTGCGGCCGTATAGGACTTGCTGATGCTGTCATGCATGAGCAGGATGATGCGATCCTTGCCTTCGGATGACTGAATGGTATTGTTATAGACGGAATTTGCTGTAGCATTCGAATTTGCATCACCGCTGGAAGCATTCCAGTCATAATATGTAAAGCCTCGCCGCGTCATTTCTGCGATGATCTCTTCGTAATCCTGCGCGCTGTACTTATTGATGCTTCCTCCCGGGAATCGAAAGGTCTCGGGTTTCACACCGGTAGTATCATAAATAAGCTGATAAGTCTGATTAAAGTCGTCAAGATAACTTTCAACGGATTCGTAAATGCTGGTGTAAACGTGGGAATAAGTATGGATTCCGATGGTATGACCCTCGTCCACGATCCTTTTCATGAGATCCTTTTCTTTATTTCCTTCTTTGCCGATGATAAAGAAGGTGGCTTTAATGTCCTCCTTTTTCAGGATGTCCAGTATTTCTGCCGTCCTGCTTGAAGGACCGTCGTCGAAGGTCAGATAGACCGTATTGGGCACTTTTTTTGTCTCTTCTGCCAGTTTTGCGTAAAGATCCGGATACAGCTCCTGATATTCAATGGAAAGGCTGTTTTGATGGTTTTCTTCCAAGGTGTTCGACTGCGCAAGAACAATACCAGATTGCATATCTGAAATCTGGCATTTAAAGTTCTTATTAATGACAGACAGGCTTGCGGTGGAGATCGCCAGCCCACAAATAAGAAGTATTACGAACGCAACAATCAAGTGCCTGAAGAATCGAACGCTCCCAAAATACATAACACACACTTTCCAAAACACAAATAACAAGAAACAGTTCGACAGTACAAGCGAACAGTTCAATTAATTAATTATATCCGTCTTAACAGCGTATTTCAACAAGTTTCAATTTTATTTGACATAAAATTTATTCAATTTCTATTTAGAATCGGTCACTGTCATTCAGCATGTTCTTGAGCGACCCCGATTCTGTCTTTCGGGATTGCTGCACATCCTCGTATAAAATTGCTGCATCAATGGAGTTTTCGGTCACGGTGGCTACAGCATATGAGCCTTTTCTTCCTCCTGCAGGCAGGGAAAGACTTCCCGGATTCAAAAGATAAAGGCCTTCCACTTCAAGGAATAGGGGGATGTGGGTATGTCCAAAAAAAGCAGCCTTGCACTGATGGGATTCTGCCTTGTACATGATATTTTCATAGCTTTGTTTCACGCTCTCCATATGACCATGAGCGAGAAATATTTTGCCAAAGTCCGTTTCAAGGATGTGGTATCCATCCCTTGAAAAAGATCCGTCCATGTTGCCCTTGACGCCGATCAAAGGAACGTTAAGTTGATCCTTCATTCTTTTTGCATCATTCCAATGGTCTCCCAGATGAACGATCAAGTCGATATCTCCAAGTGTCCGATATATCTCCATGGCTTTGTCGATCCTGCCGTGGGTATCACTAATTACGTAAATTCTCAATGAAATTCCTCCAGGTTTTTTCATTTGTCCATGAAAAAAGTTTACCACAGAATTCTGTTTTCTGCGATAAACTTTTTTATAAAGCGGCAGGGGTTTGCCGATAGGATATTTTTCGAACCGATCTGCTGATTAACCGAGAATCTTCTTAAGGTCTTCCTCCGGTGTTGATGTCGGTGAAATCTGATATTCCTTCACGAGCAGATTCAGCACGTTTGGTGAAATGAATGCCGGCAGTGTCGGACCGAGGTAGATATTCTTGATACCGAGGGCGAGCAGGGAAAGCAGGATGCAAACGGCCTTTTGCTCGTACCAGGACAATACCATGGATAACGGGAGGTCATTTACTCCGCATCCGAAGGCTTCCGCCAAAGCAACGGCTACCTGGATCGCGCTATAAGCATCATTGCACTGTCCCATATCCATGATTCTTGGAAGTCCGCCTATTTCTCCGAGGTCCAGATCATTGAATCTGAATTTACCGCATGCAAGTGTCAGAATGATGGTATCCTGCGGAGTCTGTTTAACAAATTCCGTATAGTAATTTCTGCCCGGCTTTGCGCCGTCACATCCGCCTACCAGGAAGAAGTGCTTGATGGCTCCCGATTTTACCGCATCGATCACCGTATCAGCAGCGGAAAGTACAGTTCCTCTTGCAAATCCGGTGGTAACTGTTTTCCCGCCGTTAATGCCGGTCATTTTTTTATCTTCCGCATAACCGCCAAGCTCCAGCGCTTTTTCAATTACCGGAGTAAAGTCTTTGTTATCATCGATATGAACCATTTCCGGATAAGCCACCACTTCTGTAGTGAATACCCTGTCGTAATAGCTTCCCTTTACAGTCATCAGGCAATTGGTTGTAAATAAGATCGGTGCAGGAATTTCGTCGAATTCCTTCTGCTGGTTCTGCCAGGCGGTTCCGAAATGGCCTTTCAGATGCGAATATGCCTTCAGCTTCGGATACCCATGAGCCGGAAGCATTTCACTGTGGGTGTAAATATTGATTCCCTTATCCTTCGTCTGCTCCAGGAGTAGATAGAGATCATAGAGATCATGGCCGGATACGACAATGAAAGGTCCTTTTTCGATGGTCAGAGATACCTTGGTCGGTTCCGGCGTGCCGTAGGTTTCCGTGTTTGCCTTATCCAGCAGTGCCATACATTTTAGATTGACATGGCCTGTTTCCAGAACGATCGGCAATAAGGTCTCGAGATCCGCTTCATCCAGACCTACCGCACGCATGCCTTTGTAGAAAAACTGATCCACCACTTTGTCTGAATATCCAAGAACCAACGCATGGTAGGCATAAGCAGCCATACCCTTCAGCCCAAATAAGATCAAGGATTTTAGAGAACGGATGTCTTCATCCGATGTCCATAACTCGCTTATATTATATTTATAATTTCTGCTGCATTGAGAGCTGTAATCTCCGCATCGGGAGACTAAATTTGCGATTTCTGCTTCAGTCTTTTCTACCTGCTTCTTCACTGCTTCGTTGTCGAAGCTAACATTCGTGATTGTCGTAAACAGACCTTCGATCATAACTCTGTGGGTATCCGCCGTTGGTTCGGCATCGTTGGCTGCATAAGCCAGGCCCACCAAAGCTCCTATTAATTCGTCCTGCAGACCGGCAGTATCGGCTTGTTTGCCGCACACTCCGGCTGAGCCTTGACAACCCATACCTTTTGCGGTCTGTTCACATTGAAAACAAAACATATTCGACATACTATACCTCCTAAATTTAAATCACTTTATGTACTTTCATACATATCCCTTATTTATTGAATTACCCCTTTTTTATTTATTGAATCCCTCTGACTCAAATATTTAACCAAAAAACACCTTGTTCCTATTACAAGGTGTTCTCATTATATAATCTGCTATTCCATCAGGAAGGTGTTTATCGGCTTGATAACGGTATGCTGAAAAATGAAATAACAGCCTTTGCAAGTGCCCGTCTTATTCAACGCACCGAAAAGGCTGTTTATTATGATTTAACTAAATATGTAAAAATTTATTTTAAAGAAGCGAAAGCGCTTCCTCATCCGCCACCACCGTAAGATTCGGATGCATCTGAAGAATGGATCCGGGCAAAGCAGGAGTTACGGGCCCGGTTAAAACCCGTTTCAATATTTCAGCTTTATGCGCTCCGCTGACACAAAGTACGATTCGTTTCGCCTGCATGATGCTCTTTATCCCCATCGTGATGGCTTCTTTTGGCACCTGGTCTTCCTTGTCAAAGAATCTGGCATTGGCCTTCCGTGTGATTTCTTTCAGCTGAACGCAATGGGTCAGTTTTTCAAACGCTTCATCCGGTTCGTTAAAACCGATGTGACCGTTATGTCCGAGGCCTAAAAGCTGAAGGTCGATCCCTCCCAAGCCTTCTATGAGAGCATCATACCGATGGCATTCCGCGTCGATATCTTCTGCCATTCCGTTGGGAAGATGCGTGTTTTTTGGTTTGATATTGATATGCTGAAAGAAATTGGTATCCATGTAATGGCGGTAGCTTTGTTCATGGTCTCCGGGCAAGCTGACATACTCGTCCAAATTGACGGTACGGACGCCTGAAAAGTCAATGTCTCCCTTTTGATACCAGTCGATCAGCTGCTCATAAATTCCTAGCACGGTTGCTCCGGTGGCAAGGCCCAAAACACAGTTGCTCTTTAATATGACCTGTGCAGAAAGCACATTTGCCGCCTTTCGGCTCATATCACCGTAAGATTTTGATTTAATGATTCTCATATACTCCTCCTCACGAGCTTCCTTATCTGCTGCAAATTCAATTATTACCTACCCTTTTAGGCTACCTCGTAACACTTCCCATGTCAATACGGGATTTCATCCCTGTTATATTTATGGTTCTGTCCTCGTCCTGTTCCTTAAGATAAAAAACCGGCAGCCGTTCATTTTACGGCCGCCGGAAAATATTGAAGAGTTTGGCGCACTCCAAGATCACCTAATATTTATCTGCTTCACCATTCATAAGCAAGATCCTCTGCCCTGATGAGGAAACTTCCCGAGATCCGCTTTCTTGACAAAAATCTTTTGTCAGCAGTTTGGTTTCTGCTCCTGACAGGTTCTTTACTCCTTTTTTCAGCTTAAATTTGCCAACCATTTCTTTTAGTAGTTCAGCTTGGCCGGACAGTTCTTCACTGGCAGCCGCACTTTCTTCCGCTGTTGCCGAATTGTTCTGAACGACCTGAGATACTTGTTCAATCCCTTTATTAACCTGCGTAATCCCTGACGCCTGTTCATTGGAAGCTCTTGCGATATTTCCTACCAGATCTGCAGCTTTATCAATTCCGGTTACAATCTCACTCAGAGCCGATGCAGTTTCGTTTGCTATCTTTGTCCCTGCCTGCACCTTTATGATAGAACCTTCTATCAGATCTGTAGTGTTTTTTGCTGCCTCTGCGCTTCGTGCGGCCAGATTTCTCACTTCTTCGGCTACGACTGCAAAGCCCTTTCCGTGCTGCCCTGCTCTCGCTGCTTCTACTGCCGCGTTCAACGCTAAAATATTTGTTTGGAATGCGATGTCATCGATAACCTTTATGATTTTCGAAATGTTTGCAGACGACTCATTGATATCCGTCATTGATCTCAGCATTTCCTTCATTTGGTTATTGCCCTGTTCCGCATTGTCTTTGGCATTCGTAGCCAGTTGATTGGCCTGATTTGCATCCACCGCATTCTGTCTGGTCTGATCCGCTATTTCTGCTATTGAGGATGTCAGCTCTTCAATTGAACTTGCCTGTTCGGTCGAACCCTGGGATAATGTCTGGCTTCCGTCCGAGACTTGAATTGCTCCAGCAGATACCTGTTCTGCCGCCTCACTGATTTCTCCCATCACCTGACTCAGCGATGCAATGATATTGTTCAGTGAGTTCTTGATCTCCACGAAGTCACCCTTGTAATCCGCCGTGATGGCCACGTTCAAGTTTCCATCGCTGATCTCAGCAAGCACCTCTGAGATTTCACTTACATAGCTTTTCATATTTTCAATGGTACCGTTGAGAGCCGCCTTGATTGTCGCATGGTCACCGCGGTAACTACCTTCCATGGTGATCTGAAGATTTCCTTTTGCCATTTCCTGCAACACCTCAGAGGCCTCGTTGACAGGCTCTATAACCGCATCCAGGGTGCCATTGAAGCCCTTAATGATATTTTCGTATTCTCCCTGAAACTTATTAACATCTCCTCTGATGGAAAGCCTTCCTTCCATTGCCGCATTGGACAGCATTCCGGTTTCATTCACCAGACGATTGATATTTTCGTATAAAACAAGGACTGTCGGGAGCAACCTGTCATGCTCACTCAGCTTGTCCAGCTTACTGATCATCTCCAGCTCCTCAAGGTTTCCTTCGGATAACTTTATCAATAAGTCGATCATAAAATTGATACTGAAGCAGACCTTATTGACGGATTTTGCAATTTCATCGTAGATGCCCAGATAGCTTCCTTCCACCTTGCTGTCAAAATCACTGACCGCCATCTTTCCAAGTACGGCGTGGCCTTCCACCAGGCATCCCAGTCCGTCAATGCAGGCATTGATGCTGTTTTTGATATCATTGAATTCTCCCTTATATTCCTCAGTGATTTTTTCCGGAATCTCACCGTCTCCTATTTTTTTCATATAGTCTCCCGATTTGCGCAACGGAGCTATGATATGGTCTAACGCATCATTAATACTTTTCATGATCTGAGCATAACCGCCCTTATGCAGGCTGATATCAGGCTGATAGGAAAACTCTCCTTCAAAGGCTGCCTTTGTCAGTCTGTCCGTTTCTGATCGCAATAGATTAAGGGATTCTCTTACCATTAAGAGATTGTTGATTAATACTCCATACTGTCCATTGTAGTGATTCTCTATTTCTTCCAATTCTTCTCCGTCTGCGACTTTTTGAACGAAATCCAGTGCCACACTCAAAGGATCTACGATCCCGTCAAGCGTACTGTTGATTCCTTCAACAATTTCCTTAAATCCTCCGTTAAATGGCTCGGTATTTCCACGCGATGTTAAATCACCGGCAGCTGCGGCTACAGTAAGTGTATGCGTTTCGTAAACCAATGCTCTCAGATTTTCAATGACGGATTTCATGCTGATCGCAAGAACGTCCTTCTCCGATCTGGGATTGATTTCAACGGAAAGATCACCATTTGCAATTCTTTCCGCGGCCTCCGACTGATTTTTTATGTTGTCGATCATCCTACTGAAGGCTGTCATTAGATCACCGATTTCATCCCTGGCAGCTGCGTTCACGGCAAAATCCACTTCCCCCAGCGCCATCTTGTCTGCGATCATGCTCAAATTTCGAATCGGCTTGCTAATAACTTTTCCAAGGATTACAGCTGCGCCGGCACCTAAAGCGACGACAATTAAGGCAATAATCAGAATTATATTTCTTAATGTGGTAATGCCCGCCATAATGTCATCCTTATAGCTTCCGATACCTAATGTCCAGTCCGTATTCGGGATAGGTGCCAATGCGATTAAACGAGTTTCCCCTTCCTTTACATAATCAACGATTCCCAAAGTGCCTAATCCAAGCTTTTTCAGCTGAGCTCCAAGGCCTTCGTCTCCATCTGTTTCTATTTTTTCAAACACATTTGCCTGATCGAGAACCTCTTGCTTATTCGGATGAGCATAAATAGTGCTGTCTGACCCCATAATAAAGGCATAGCCTCTTTCGCCCTGACCCAGTTCGTTGGTTATGCCGCTTAAGAAATTCGCATCTCTTCTTCCTATCAGCACACCAACTACTTTATTATTCGAGATGATCGGAGCCGCTTCCATAATGGCCGGTTCTCCCGTTAATTTATTGATCAATACATTAGAAATGCAGGCTTCTCCTGTCAGTGCTTTCTTTATGTACTCCCTGTCTTTTAAATCTGTTAACTCGCCTGTCGCAATATCCTGCCCAGTACCATTGAGCAGAACAACCGCCATACCCTCGTATCCAAGTCTTTCGATATCAGAAGTAAGCGATGGCTGCTGCACTGCAAAGTCCATAATAGCCGTTCTTTCTCTTAGTGCCACCTCACTTAATGCCGCCAGATTTTTGGAAATCTCCGCATCAATATGATTTGCACTTTCCTGAGCATACTGAAGCATCGATTCTTCTGTCTGATCAATGAGTGCATCGGAGCTCAGCTTGATTGCAATAATGCCTAATGCCGCAGATACTGCTATTATTAGGACTCCGACAAATACTGCAATTTTTCTTGATAGATTCATTTTCATATCCATTTTCCTTTCACCTATATTATTACACCCTCGCTATATATATCGCATGAAAAATGGAATAATTTAGATAAAAAGGACAAAATCCCATATTTTTTATTAAAAATGTGAGATTTTGTCTACATATTTCGTATTTTGTCTATTTATTCGGCCATATCTTTACGTCTTTTTCAAGAAGCCAGTTGTAGCGAGGATCGTTGTCTCTCGATGTCCATGGATTATCCTTCAAATGGCGGATCATCCAGCAATAATACATTGCAAATCCGGGTGCTGCTGCCTGTGGATGGGTCGGTCCGCCCGGAATGAAAAACGCACTGTTATTCCGGATCTTAAATGCTTCATCTCCCAGAAAAGCGGCGCCAAAGCCTTCCGGTTTGTTAAAGCGATAGAAATATACCTCCGGCTGATCATGTCCGTGAGGAATGTAGCTGGACCAGCGGCCCGGGTAGTTGATCAATTCACCCATGACCATATTGGAGTAAGGAGCATTGCTGTAGTCGAAAACAGTCCTGCATGCTCTGCGCGCCGTATTCTCCCATACACCATCACCGAATATTTCCGTACCGACTTCGTCCTGAGTATATAGCTTTGGCGGAAAGCTTTTTTCATTGGTTGTCTTTTGGATCAATACTTCTGCATTGCTTTTCGCTGTTATGGAGATTCCAACACTGCGTGATACATGCAGCGCAACCGGATTTTCATCGAAGATGGATCTTCTGACTGCATCTTCCCACTGGCCTTCCCATCGGAAGGTCACTTCGCCGTCTAAAAGTAAAACGGCTGTCTCTTTTTCCGTCTCTGAAATGTTCAGCGTTTCCCCTGCACTCATCTCCTGTATGCCGATATCCATCAGCATGTCGGGATGGTTGTCATCCATGTTGCAAATCTCGTTATAGCCCTTTTTCATTTCGCCATAAACTGTAACCATCATTTTCTCCTTTAACATTCTGTCCGGTTCTTTAGAACCGTTGACAGAATTTAGGCTGAAAAATCACGAATCTACGCCTTTTTGCCGCGGTTTCAGCCGCATTGGCAAAACGGACAGCGTAGCAAGCTTTGCTTGCGGAGGAGTCCGCTCGCGGACGTTGATTCGTAGATTTTTATCGTCTAAACATTCTGTCCGGCTCTTTGCCGTTGTAGATTTTGACTGCGAACAAATATGGGAGAGGGATTTTTTCCCTCTCCCACATTATACCAGTTAATTAGTATTTAATCATGAACTTTCTGATGATCTTTACCAGGTCGTCATAGCCGCCTGCGAACTGGTCTAGCGTCTTGTTGACCGGCCCGTAGGTATCAAATTCCGGAATGCTCATTTCGTCATATGCTTTCACGAAATCCGGTATCTTTCTGAGCTCTTTGATATAGTATGGATCGACTTCATCATCCATGCGGGCTTTGATTTCAAAATCAGAGCCGTTGAACGGCACCTGATTCTTGTATGGAATGGTCATGCACATATCACCACCAATGAACTCAAGCCACTGCAATGGTGTTCGGTAGGCTGCGGAAAGCATCTTGGTCTTGTAGCCTCTTTCGTTGTATACCTTGTATGCCTTCTTTACGCAGGCGATTCCTGCATAGTATAACGCACAAGGATCCACGCAGATATCTTTCTTGTCTGCAGCTTCCTTCAGCCAGTCGTCCAGTCTTCCTACCATGATGGTGCAGACCGGATTGATCTCTGAATTGTCAAGGCCTTCTGCTTCTCTTCTCGCGAGGCCTCTTTCCACTGCTTCTCCTACGGCGATGGCCTGGGTTGCGGTGAATGATACGGTGGCGTTGATGCTGACGCCCAGGTAGGTCATTTCTTCAAACGCTTTGATGCCGGCTGATGTTGCCGGTGCTTTAATCTGTAAATTCGATGCAAGTGTGTTGAAGTAAACAGCCTGTTCAACCAGTTTTTCAGCATTGTTAAAGTATTTCGTATTGGTCTGAATCGAAATTCTCCCGGTTCCTGTTTTCGGATCAAACAGGGGCTCCAATAGCTTTGCGCCGTCGATTGCCATCTTCTCGATGACGACCCATGCGATTTCATCTTCTGAAGCCGTTGGATTATCCTTCACCAGCTGGGTGATATACTCACGATAGCTGTCCAGTTCCTTATCCAAAACACCCTTTACGATGACTGGGTTTGTCGTTGCACCTACCGCCCCTCTTTCGATGGCATAGGTAAGCTCCTTGATGGAACACGAGTCGTTCCAATACTTTGTCATCGGGAATTTTTGTGTCATTTCTAATAATTTATCCATTTTTTTACCTCCTCTTTCGAATGCCAGGGAAGTCGAACTTATCTTTATTTCTTTCTTGCATTCTTTCTCATGTCAACTACTACTGCAACAATAATGATACAGCCTTCAACGATCTGCTGCCAGTAAGCATCGATTCCCACTAGTGTCATTCCGTTTCTCAATACACCGAGTACTAATGCGCCGACTACAGCACCCCAGATGGTTCCGATACCGCCGTAATGGCTC
Organism: uncultured Oscillospiraceae bacterium; assembly: GCA_964612345.1. Lineage (GTDB taxonomy): Bacteria > Bacillota > Clostridia > Peptostreptococcales > Anaerovoracaceae > Anoxybacterium. The sequence goes on from CAZTEH010000028.1 coordinate 21,021, forward strand.
GTTCCGCCGATGGTAGTCGCTGCGATCGCCGTCAGCTCATAACCTGTTGCAGCACCGGGATGTACGCTTCCGACACGGCCTGCGAAAACAAGCGCTGCTACCGCGGCGCAAAGTCCGGCATAACCGTAAATCATTACGAGGTTCTTCTTTACATTTACGCCGGATATCTCAGCAGCTTTAATGTTACCGCCTATGGCATAAACGTTCTTTCCAAAGCTGGTGTAACCAAGAAGCACCCATGTGATGGCGATCATAATCAGGTACACGATAACAGGTACCGGTAAAAATCCGATCTTGCTTCCGATGAACATCAGACTGTCCGTAAACTGGCTGACGGGCTTACCGCCAGTATAGATCAAAGCCAAACCTCTTGCGATGGTCATCATACCCAACGTGGCGATGAAGGCCGGAATTCCGGTGAAGGCAACCAGTCCGCCGTTGATGGAGCCCAAAAATGAGCCGATGGCCAATGCTGCTATAATCGGAACGATAATCGGCATATCGCTGATGCCGGGATAATATAAGGTCGTTGCTGTACCCACCTGTCCAAGGCTGGCTGCAACTACTCCTGACACTGCAAGGAGAGAACCAACGGAAATATCAATACCTTTTGATATGATAACCAAGGTCATTCCCAATGCCATAATACCGAAAATGGAGCTTTGTGTCATAACATTAAATATATTCGTTGATGACAGGAATTTTGGCTCAATAATTGATATTACAACGATCAGGAAAATAAGTACTAGTATAATGCCAAATTTCTGAAGCAGCGCTTTTGCTTTTGTTTTATTTGCATCCGCTGTTTTTGCTCTTTCTGCTTGGTCCATTAAATTTTTTGAATCAGACGTCATTGACTAATCCTCCTTTAACATTCTGCCCGGCGCTTCAGCGCCGCTCGGCAGGATTTATGCTAAAAAATCACGAATCGTTGCCTTTTTGCCCCAAGCTTGCTTGGCTAGGCAAAACGGACAGCCGCGCAAGCTATGCTTGCGTTGGAGTTCCGTTTACGGAACGTTGATTCGTAGATTTTTGTCGTATGAGGTTATGCCGTTGCGGCTTGGCCGGTAGCATATCTCATGATTTCTTCTTGTGTTAATTCGCTGTTGTTTTCTACAATTCCAGTGACTTTACCTTCATGCATAATGACGATTCGATCGCTCATTCCCATTACTTCAGGTAATTCGGAAGAAACCATGATAATTGATTTACCCTGTCCTGCCAGATTGGTAATCAATCGATGGATTTCCGCTTTTGCGCCGACGTCGATACCTCTAGTTGGTTCATCCAGGAAAAGAATTTCCGGGCTGGTCAGTAGCCATCTTGCAACCAGGACCTTTTGCTGGTTCCCTCCGCTCAGATTCTCAACTTTCTGGTAAATACTCGGTGTTTTGATGCTGATTGCTTTTACAAATTCATTAGTGTCCGATATTGCCTGCTTGTGATTCAGCAATCCGTTTTTCTTAATGTATTTATGAATATTCGCTATGATGACATTCTGAAGTACAGTCAGCATCGGAAAAATTCCGGTGCTGCGTCTATCTTCTGTCAGCAGAGCCATTCTATTCTGTTTCGCATCGCTTGGTCTCTTTATATAGACTTCTTTGCCGTCAATGAAAATCTGTCCGGAAGATTTCTCTCGGATACCGAAGATCGTTTCAATTACTTCGGTTCTCCCGGCTCCCACCAGTCCTGCAATACCTAATATCTCTCCCTTTCTTACGTCAAAGGATACATTTTTGAATTTCCTTCCGTAGCAAAGGTCTTTTACTTCCATCTTAACGTCACCGATATCACAGATCACCTTAGGGAACATTTCATTTACTTCTCGTCCTACCATCATCTTAATGAGATCATTTACACTGATATCCTTTGTAAATCCTTCACCGATGTACTGTCCATCCCGATAAATGGTAATTCTGTCACTGATTTCATAGATCTCTTCCAATTTATGTGAAATATAAATTATTGATTTTCCATTCTCTCTAAGTCTTCTCATGATAGAAAAAAGCTGATCAATTTCTTTATTGGTTAATGCTGATGTAGGTTCGTCCATTATGATCAGCTTTGCTTTATAAGAAAGTGCCTTTGCAATTTCAAGCATCTGCATTTTTGCAACAGTTAAATTTACCACCAGAGTCTTCGGGTCTTCATCAAAATCAATTTCTTTCAGAACTTCTTTCGTCAATTCATACATTTTCTTATGGTCAACCAAGCCCAGCTTTGTCTTGGGCTCTCTACCCAGCCAGATATTTTCCATAATTGATCGATGCTCAACAGGGCTTAATTCCTGATGAATCATTGCAATCCCCATCTTAAGAGCATCTGAAGTTGAATAATTTTCAATTAGGTTTCCTTCAAAATAAATCTGACCGGATGTTGGAGGATGAATTCCTATCAAGCATTTCATAAGAGTAGATTTTCCTGCTCCGTTTTCTCCCATCAGGGCATGAATTTCTCCATATTTAACATGAAGATCCACTCCTTTGAGGGCCTTTACTCCAGGAAAAGTCTTTACAATGTCTTTCATGACTAGGATATCTTTTTCTGTTTCCATTGCCATCTCCTCTTAACATTTTGTCCGGCTCTTAGCCCTTTTGCCGCGGCTTCAGCCGCAGTGGCAAAACGGACAGCGTAGCAAGCTTTGCTTGCGTAGGAGTCCGTTTACGGACGTTGAGCCGCTGACAGAATTTAGGCTAGAAAATCACGAAGCTCGAATTCGTAGATTTTCATCGTCTTAATTATGAATATGTGGGAGAGGGCAACCCCTCTCCCACATTCAAATGAACCTTGTTTATGTTATTACTGGAAATCTGCTACGTTTTCAGGGGTAACCAGAACGAAGTCAATCCAAGTAATTGATTTAGGTGTTTCTCCAGCCATAGCTTTTGCTGCTACATCAACACCGCCTGCACCCTGTCCTTTAGCATCCTGAAGTACAGTTGCATCTAATTTGCCTTCTGCTACTAAGTTAACAGCATCAGGAATAGCGTCTACGCCAACTACGATTACGTCATCTCTGCCAGCTGCTTCAAGAGCCTGAAGAGCTCCGATTGCCATACCGTCATTATTAGCAAGGATAGCATTTAAATCATCGCCATAAGCAGTAAGCCAGTTTTCAGTGATGGACATACCTTTGTCATACTGCCAGTCGCCAGCTTCTTTTGCAAGAATCTTGATGTCTGGGTATTTGGAAAGGATTTCTTCATTTCCTTCAGTTCTCTTTACAGCGCCTTCATTGCTCAGTATACCCATGAGGATACCAACTCCGCCTTTTTCTCCCATAGTGTCAACAAGGAATTGACCCTGGAGCTGACCAGCAACGATTTCCTGTGAGCCTACATAATATACGCCTGCAGGTGGTTCTTCCGTTCCGAATGGATTTCTGTTTACATAGATCAACGGAATTCCAGCTTCTGTAACTGCATCTGTAATTGGACCCATTGCAGCTGTGTCAACCGGTACTACCATGATTGCATCATAACCCTGTTCAATCATAGTGTTAACTTGGTCTTGCTGTTTTACTACATCTTCCTGAGCATCCTGAACGTCGACTGTGAAACCGAGTTCTTCTGCTTTTGCTGTAGCAGCATCAACAACATAGGTCTGGAATGTGTCGTTCAGATTGCACTGAGCAAATCCGATTGTCTTTGCTGTGTCTTCAGCAGGAGCTTCTTCTTCAGCGCCGCCACCACAAGCTGTGAACATTCCAAGGGCGAGTACGAGTACCAGCAAAATTGCAAGTATCTTTTTCATTTTTCTTCCTCCTCAATTCTAAACGATTGATTGATTAATCCTTTATATTAACAGCTAAACTGCTAATAACAGAGAAGTACCTGAGCGTTTACGAAAACGCTTGCTAAAGTTGATACTACCATCATAAATAGGATTTGTCAATACCTAAAAAGCAAGTAACGCCAATTATTCAGCGTACTATTCTATGACATTTCTTTCACAAATTCTATTTTGTTTCATTTTGCTTGTTTCATGCATTTTTTTATTTTCTCTGTTGACAAGGTTCCTCTTGGAAGCTATAATCGGGGTATCAAGAAAAACGTTTTACTGGTTCGTAAAATTTGCTCGAAACTGCGAAAATGCTTTTCTGGTAATAATATTATTTGACACTCATTTTAAAATAAGAAAAACGGAGGAGAAAACTATGGTACCTGAAAAAAAATGGTTACTAACCGACGACCCTAATATCATGTTCGAAGGAGATACTGCTGTCGGCCAGCTAAAGAAACAAATCTGGGACGCCTCGGAGGAAGAAATCGACGCGATCCTGGAAGAGTACGGAATCCCATCCCCTTCCGAACTGGGAGTTGCCGGCACTTACATTCAGAACACGCCTCGTGCGGATCAGATTGAAAAAAGAAGAAAGAACGACATCGTATTTGTTCCAATCGGATGTACGGAAAATCACGGACTCCATGCCAATACAGGACTCGACACATTCATGTGTACTCAAATCCTGGAAGGCGTAAGAAGATTCACTGCGAAGCAGGGACACGAAGTCAACCTCGCATTCACACCGCTTAACTACGGCGGGCATCCATATCATCATATTGGAATGCCCGGAACCGTCATCATGCCGGAAGAAGTAGTTAAAGAATCGCTGATCTACTGCATGCTCGGTCTTTGGAACGATGGATACAGAAAAATCATCTTTGTCAACAATCACGGTCACCTCTGGATGCTGGAATCCGCGATTCATGAATTCTGCAAGAGATATCAGCTTCCCGGGATTTTCAGAGTCATCGAATGGCACAGAGCGGTCAGAGAATTCTTCTATCCGACAAACCGCAAAAACAGCCTGGAAACAAACTTCGTCCATGCCGACGAAGCGGAAACCGCAGTGGCATTGCTGATGTTCAAGGAAATGATCAACATGAGCGTAGTACAGGATGCCGACGGTAAAGCGTTATTGCCTGACGGACATATGGATAAATCCGTTGATCCATATAGAAGACCATGCAGATGGTCCGAAGGAGAAGGTCATGCGGCAATCGAAAGAGCTGCTACTCCGGAGGGTATCGTTGGCAGACCTTCCCAGGCAACCGCAGAAAAAGCAAAGAGACCCATCGCTGCAATCCTCAAATATTTGACTTTGCTTCACGATGAAATCCTCGAAACTTATCCTGCAGGAACCGTACCTCCGGTAGATCAGATCACACTTCGCAAACCGGAAGATATGGAACCGTTCTTAAGAGAACCGCTCAGCGAGGGCTGGAAGTCTGTTGATGAGCTGCCTAGAATCGGTATCTTTGAAAGACTGTAAACCTCAAGAATAACTACCTGCCCAGGTATTATTCCTTATATGATATAGGCGCCTGGCAGGTGTATTCTCTTGAAAACCGCTCGCTACGCTCGGACGGTTTTCCGTGCCTTTTTGCCCCAAGCTTGCTTGGATATGCAAAACGGACAGCAGCGAGCATAGCGAGCTGGAGTTCCGTAGGAACGTTGAGAACACACACGCCACGGTGCCTGCATCTTACGGATTCAAGTGAAAATACGCCGTCGCGTCGCTTGTGAAGCAGTATCTCCATGATACCACCCTCCGGCGCGGCGCCTTAATATCATGAATACTCAGTGCTTAAGGTATTCTTGAGCATAACAAATTATATAAAGTAAAAGGAGATAAGAAAATGAAATCCAAAACTGCTTTTTTGTATAAACCCCATGATCTTCGTATTGAAGATGTTGAAATTGCACCTCTTAAGCCAAATCAGGTACTGATCAAGGTCGGCGCCTGCGGTATCTGCGGTTCCGATGTGGAATGCTATGAAGGAAAATCCGCTGAAGGCCGTTATGACATCGCTCCTTACACTCCGGGCCACGAATGGGGCGGAAAAATCGTTGAAGTCGGTTCCGGCGTTGGAACATTAAAAGCAGGCATGAAGGTTACAGGCGACTGCGTTATGGCCTGCGGCGTCTGCCAGAACTGCAAAGACGGATTAATGCCTTCCGCTTGCCTGAATATGAGAGAGATCGGCTTCCGACCGGACTCCCCCGGCGGAATGGGCGAATACATGATCGTTGAAGAACAATATGTTCATCAGATTCCGGATGACTGGTCCTATGCAATGGGCGCCTGGGTTGAAACCTTCTCCATCGGGTATTTCGGACTTTGGGGCAACGGCGGATACATTGATGCTTCCGATACAGCGGTTATCTTCGGCGTCGGTCCTGTTGGAATTTCAGCTACCATGGCAGCAAAAACTTCCGGAGCAACCGTTATCGTTGTTGACCCCATTCCTTCCAGAAGAGCCCTTGCGCTGAAATACGGCGCCGACTATGTGGTTGATCCAACTTCAGGAAACTTGAAGGATCAGATCGACAAGCTCACCAACGGCAGAGGGCCTTCCGTCATCTGCGAAGCTTCCGGAAATGATGTCGCCATTGCTTCCGTATTTGATATCGCAGGCCACAGCTGCAGAGTCCATTTTATCGGACACTCCATCGGCAGAAAAGTACCGGTTGAGCTTGGCTGGACGATTTGGAAGACATTAAAGCTTAACGGATCCGGCGGGACAAAGGACTTTGGTCAGAGAACCATCCGTTTCATGAGCGCCATCAAGGATAAATATGATTTCGATGCTTTGAACACACATTATTTCAGCTTCGATAAGCTTCAGGATGCAATGAATACAGCAATACACGAAAAAGACACAGCCTTCAAGGTAATGCTTCAGTTCCCGGTAGAATAGTAATCCGTGATAGGGAGGTATAGGCAAATGATAGCAGCACCAATCAAAGAAACCATCTGCAGAACTATGAATATCGAAGCGGAACAGGTTATTGAGTATCCTTCCTCATACGTTGAACATGATGAAGGTCAATTTCTCTTTTGTAAAGTAGAAGGTACGAAAAAAATACTCGCAATGGGAAAAGGTGAATTCTTCTCCCAACTGGACGGAATGAATCTGTCCGAAACGATCAAGCTATGTCCTTTATCCCATCAGAACAGGCTGGTTCTGAACAAATATTTGCCATATACCGTGCCCTCCGCTTTTGGCAGAAAAACCGCAACCTTTGGTCTGGGCGACCGTTTGGGACTCGCCACACCGGGACATATCCGATGTTTTCAAAAAAGTAAAGCCAAGCCGATTCTTGCTCAGCAAAGCAAGCGAGAGCTTGATCTCACCGGAAGAAACTTCGAACAGGTATTAGACGATGTATGCTTTGCTGTTTTCCGGGAAGGGTACCGGGGAGGCTTCGGAGCCGACGGTGACCATTTGAAAAAGGTCGAGGATATCGAGGATGCTCTGAGTCGCGGCTATACCATGATCACCCTTGACTGTTCCGAACGGATCGGAAGAGGGATCGAAAACCTTACGGATGAAGATGCCGCCGTATATTATGAAAAATTGCCCTCTGACTACCGGGAGCGCATCGAGGATTCCTATTTAAGCAAAGGTTTTCCTATCGGATCGGAAGAATACTTTTTCAGCAAAGAGGAATTGATCCGCTGTGCGCTGATTTATCGTGGCGCTGTAGATTTTGTAAAGGAAGTCTACTTCCAATCCCTGAAAAAGGCAGCCCACCCGGTTGATTTTGAACTGTCCATCGATGAGACCGAATCCGTGACCACCGCGCAAGGACATCTATTCGTGGCGATGGAGCTGGAGTATAATGAAGTTGAGGTTACCAGCCTTGCTCCCCGGTTCATTGGAGAATTTCAAAAGGGAATCGATTACATCGGCGATATCGATCAGTTTGAGGTTCAGTTGAAACAGCATGCGGTCATTGCGAAGCACTTCGGATACAAGCTCAGCATCCATTCGGGAAGCGATAAATTCAGCGTATTTCCAATCATCGGCGAGTATACCAATGGCATACTTCACATTAAAACCTCCGGAACCAGCTGGCTGGAAGCGGTAGGCACCATCGCTGAGAAGAACCCTCTGCTTTACCGTAAAATTCATCAGAAAGCGTTGGATCATTTCGAGGAGGCCAAGAGCTTCTATTATGTCGCCGGCGATCCGTCAAAAGTCCAAGATCCAAATCACAGGAAGGATGAATCGCTCATCGATTACCTGAAGGATGACAACAGCAGACAGCTGCTCCATATCACCTACGGTTTTGTATTGGAAGACTCTGTTTTAAAAAAGGAACTTTATCATACTCTGGAAGAGAATGAGGAGAACTATAACAAGAGGTTGATTTCTCATATAGGCCGTCATCTCGACCTGATCAAATTAAACGAGGATTGAAACTATGAGTATAAAAAACGGCCTGCCTGAGCAGATTAAACTATCCGCAACACTGGCAGCAGAACTGAATCCTTCATCACCTGTCATAATGGCTGGAGATCCGGCCGAAAGGATCGCACTGGCTGAACGGCTTGGCTATGATGCCATCGAGCTTCACTGGGCTGATCCGGCTCACATTCCCCTGGCTAAAATCGCTGCCGCGTGCAAGGAAAGCCAAATGGGTATATCAGCCTTTGCTACCGGAAGAGCTTATGTTCAGGAGGGGTTATCCCTCATTCACGAAGACAGTGACAATCGTGCTGCAGCCATTAAGCGGCTCAAGGATTATGTGGATGCCGCTTCTCCTTACGAGGCGATCGTAATTATCGGCTGCATCCGCGGGAATCTCACTTCCGAGGCTGCCCGCCAGCCATCTCTGGAAAGGCTGGCACATTCCACACAAATCATTGCCGAATATGCAAGAGCCAGAAATGTCGGAATCGTTTTCGAAGCCATCAACCGACTTGAAAACAATTACCTGAATACCGCTCAGGAAACGGTTGCTTTCATACGCGAAAACAACCTGCCCAATACGAAAATCCTGCTGGACACGTTCCACATGAATATCGAGGATGCCGACATGACAAAGGCTATCCTTGACTGTGGAGACCTGGTGGGATATATCCATATCGCGGACAGCAACCGTCATTATGCCGGTGCCGGCCACATCAATCTGAAAGAAATCATCAACACACTGAAAACAATCAAATATAATGGCTATATCAGCGCGGAATGTCTGCCCCTTCCCGATTCGGATGCTGCGTTGTCAGGATGGATCCAGGGAGTTAAAAATGCTTTTTAGCAGTCGAAATCAAATCAATGGAGGTAAACGATGGAAAAAGTTAAATTAGGTATTGTCGGATTAGGAAGACTCGGCCGCGAACATGCGGCGAATATTAATTATAATATCATCAATGCAGAACTGGCTGCCGTCTGCAGCGCGATTCCCGAAGAAGTAGAAAGTGTAATGAAGGAAATGAATCCGGGCTACGGCACCACCGATTACATGGAACTGTTCAACGACAGGAACCTTGACGGTATCGTTATCGCATCCAACTCCGCATACCATTGCAAGATGATCTGTGATGCCGCAAACGCAGGCGTAAAGAATATCTATTGTGAAAAGCCATTGGGAATGACACTGGAAGAAATCGATCTGATCAAGGAAACCGTTGAAAAAAATAACGTTCAGATCGTTCAGATCGGATACAACAGAAGATTTGACCGTTCCCTGATGACCATGAAGCAGAAAATCGACGAAGGTTTCATCGGTAAACCGATCCTGATCAAGCTGGCAAACCGTGACCCTGAATGGGACAGAGATTTTCTTCTGAAATTCAGCCCAACCAGCGGCGGTCTGGTATTTGACATGCTGACGCATGATTACGACACAGCAAGATATCTCATCGAATCCGATGCGGAAACCGTATACGGGATGGGCGGCGCCTTCGGCTACGAAGGCCTTGCAGAGATCAACGATATCGACAACTGCATCATCTCCGTCGGCTTTGAAAACGGCGTGATGGGCTATCTTGAAACCTCGAGAAACTCAACTTACGGCTACCATGTCGAGGTCGAAGTATTTGGAACAAAAGGATCCCTGAGAATGGGAACGACTCCGAACAGAGACAGAGTGGTATCCATGAACTGCAACGGTGTTACAACGGAGTGTGTGAAATGGTTCTTCGAATTCTGGGAGCCTACCTTTAAAGCAGAGCTTCAGGACTTTGCAGACTGCATCCAGAGCGGGAGACAGCCGAAGGCCGGTCTCATTGATGGCTACAAGGCAGTCAAGTGGGCATTCGCAGCCAAGGAAGCAGTAGATAAGAGAACGATCGTTAACATGAAATAAAACTATCAATTTAAAATGCTCAAGGGTTTGCTGTACAAGCAAACCGTTGAGCATTTTTTATCTAGTTCAATTTCGGCATTCTTATCAATCTGCTTAAAATCTTAAGGACAGGCAGCTTAATCCGCCGTCGAGCTTTCTGTATTCCGAGGTGTCGACGACAATGGTTTCATATCCTGCCTTTTTTACAGCTTCAAGCACGGTTGGATAGCCCTCAGCCACAATGACAGTCCCGTTCATCCAGATGCAGTTGGCGCCATAGGCTTCTTCCTCCGGTACAACGATCCGGTTATACTTTTCAAAGTCTGGTTTATGTATGAATTCTCCGCTTACGAGCATATTGTTGTTTTCAATATAATTGACTCCTGTTTTCAGGTGCAGAACCTCTTTCAATGGCACTTCCGAACCGGTGAGACCGTATTTATTCAGGATTTCGATAAACTGTCTGATCCCTTCTTCATTGGTCCGGTTGGAGCGTCCTATATAGAAATGGTCTCCCACCATCATGACGTCTCCGCCTTCCAGAGTTCCTGGCGCCTTAATATATTCGATCAGATCTGCAGGATAAAATTCTTTGATCACCGGAATCATTGCCTGCGTTTCCAGGTTTCTGGTCGCAGCTCCCGGATTTGTAATGATCGCGCATTTTCTGGTCAATACTGCAGGGTCTTCCACGAAGCAGGAGTCCGGGAAAGCTTCATCCGCCGGAAGGATCTTAACCGCTACGCCGCATGTCTTTAGCGCTTCGATATAGTCGTCATGCTGCTTGAGCGCGAGCTCATAATCAGGTTTCCCCAATTCAGGTGCTGATGTAATCCCCTCAATCATAGCCCTGCAAGGTCTTTTCACAATTACATTTTTAAACATAATTCTTTCCCTCTCTTTTTATTCTCTTTGATCTTATTGGTAATATCATACACGTGATCAGCAAAAAAGTAAAATTCTATATATCTGCTGGTACAATATCAACAATCACAAGCTCCGGCGGATTAAAAAACATTCAACCATATTGGTTTGTATTACTAATGCTGCGTTAAACTTATTCGATTTGGATATTTTTTGCATTTTCATACACCTCCTAATAGATAGACGCCAAAAAGCATGCGCAGGTTCCATTCGTGAAGAAAGACTGTCTCTCAACTTTTGAATTTAGTATTGAGACAGTCTTTTATGATTGACGTTTTATATTATATTTATTTGGTTCACCAGCCGACCAGGTTCCATGTTCCGCTGCCTTCGCTGCTGGTGGATTTTCGGACGACCAGTTCCGATTCCAAAGTGATCACGCACCTTGGTCTGTCCGGATCCTTCATCCGTTCATTCAGCAGATGCATTGCCTGATATCCGAGATCATATTTCGGAAGGTTAACGCTTGACAGTGACGGTACGATCAGTGTGGATGGAAAGTTGTTATCAATTCCAATTACCGCAACATCCTCGGGGACACGATAGCCTTCGTCCAGCAAGGCTCGAATGACGCCGATTCCCATCTGGTCATTTCCCGCAAACACAGCAGTAAATTTTTTCCCCTTTTTCAAAACCTTTTTCATGGCGTTATAACCGCTGATCGGAGAATAATCTCCTTCTATAATCAGATCTTCATCAACGGCAAGCCCCGCCTGCTGCATTGTCTCCTTGAACCCTTCCAGTCGGAGATGTCCGATTTGGAACCGCAGAGGAGCTGCAATGTGGGCAATACTCCTGTGCCCCAAAGAAATCAGATGATTCACCGCAGTTTCCGCTGCTCTTCTGTTATCGATGACAACGGCATCGATTCCGGGATCCAGAACAATTTCCAGAGATACCACCGGCATCTTCTTTTTTCTGTTTCCGTTGTCCAGCAGGGATCGGATGTATTTCCGGTCTGATATGTTTTCGCGGTTAGCATAGGATGCAAGGATGATTCCGTCCGACCAGGAATGCTGCAGAAATCTCACATGCTGCTTTTCCAGTTCCACATCTCCATTGGTTTCAAAAACCAATATGGTGTATCCGTATTTGATTCCGGCTTCATTGATCCCCTGCAGGACGGCCGGAAAATAAACCTGATTGAAGGACGGTACGATGACGCCTATCTGATTGGTTTTATTGCTTTTCAGGCCTCTCCCTACGGGATTCACTTCATACTGCAGCTCCTCGATCGCTTCGTTTACACGGGCTTTTAATTCGGGGCTGACAGGTTTTTTCTCGTTCATTACATTGGATACGGTGGAAATAGATACGCCAGCTTTCTTTGCTACTTCTTTGATTCCTACCATTTAAGCCTCCAAATTGATTCCTTTTGTATCGTGCTGAAATGTAAAATATTGTGTTATTATTGTAACACAATATTTTCACAGTTGTTATTTAATTTCGCTTAGTTTAACAGGTCTTCCCTCTGCAATGGACTTTCTTGCCGCAAGTCCCAGTTTGATCGGCTGTAGGCCGTCAAAACCGGTCACAGGGGTATCTGTATTATTGATCAAAGCATTGACAAACTGCTTCATTTCTTCTGCGAAGGAATCCATATATCTTTCCAGGAAGAAGTAAAGCGGTTTTTCACTGTATACTCCGGTTTCGGTGCTCCATACGGCGGTGGAAGGATAATCATTTGTGATTTCAACCTTGCCCTTTGAGCCGAACGCTTCCACTCTCTGATCGTAGCCGTAGGCGGCTTTTCTTGAGTTGTCGATGACGCAGATGGCGCCGTTTTTAAAGCGGATGGTGATGAGTGCGGTATCCACATCTCCGGCTTCTCCGATTGCAGGATCTACCATGCAGGCCGCTGCAACATAGATTTCCTCGGCTTCGCTTCCGGTGAGAAATCTCCCCATGTCGAAATCATGAATGGTCATATCCATGAAGATTCCTCCGGATACTTTAACATATTCAATTGGAGGCGGAGATGGATCTCTGGAGGTGATCTTCAGAATCTGAAGATCTCCGATGGTTCCGTTTTCGATCAATTCCTTTACCTTTCGGAAATTGTGGTCGAATCTTCTGTTGAAACCGATCTGCAGTTTTACGCCGGCTTTCTTTGCTGCTTCAATTACGGCCTCGACCTTTTCGATGGAAAGGTCGACTGGCTTTTCACAGAAAACATGTTTTCCGGCATTGGCGGCTGCGATAGCGATATCTGCGTGGGTGTCGGTGGAGGAGCATACCAGAACCGCATCGATTTCAGGATCTGCAATCATTTCTTTATAATCATTGTAAACTGTTTTGATGCCCGTCTGTGCTGCCCATTCCTTGGCCTGATCCAGGAAAATATCCGTAACAGCCTTGATTTCTACCTGCGGAAGCTGGTTCATGATACTCATCGTATGAACCTTTCCGATTCTGCCGGTACCGATGATACCGACCTTTAACTTCTTTTCCATTCTCTTTCTCCCCTCAATTCCTATTGTCCGGATTTTTCTTCAATATAGTTTCTGGCTTTTAAGGCATATTCCAACGGATTTGCCTTTGCAGGATCCTGTTCGGCTTCTACGACCATCCATCCCTCATACTTGCTTTCATTGATGATTTTGAAGATCGGTTCGAAGTCGATCGCTCCGTCTCCCGGAACCGTAAAGGTACCGGCACGAACACCGTCTAAAAAGCTTAATTTTTCTTCTCTGACCTTTTCGATCATTTCCGGCCTTACATCCTTCAAATGAACGTGTGCGGTTCTGTCAATGTATTTTTTCAACAGGGTCAGGCATGCTTCATAATTCCCTTCGGAATAATAGATATGGCCGGAATCGTAGAGCAGATACACATTATCCTGCACGCTGCTCATGAAACGATCGATCTCTTCCATGGTCTGGACTCCGGTACCCATATGGTGATGGCAGGAAAGCTTCATGCCCTTTTCCTCCGCCAAGTCAGCCATTTTGTTATAGCCTCTTACAACCTTATCCCATTGCTCTTCCGTATAAACCGGCTTTGCATCAAAGATCGGTTCATTCAGCCCCTGAATGCTGTTTCCTACTTCGGCAGCGCCGATAACCTTTGCGCCCATCTCATAAAGAAAATCTCTGTGCTCCACAAATTCCTTCAACACTTCTGCTTCCGGTTTCGTTGTAAAGCAGGCGCTGAACCATGCATTGCAGATTTCGATTCCTCTGAGGGCCAAAGCCTTCTTTAAAACAGCGGTATCTCTGGGATATTTGTTTCCTACTTCTGTACCCTTAAATCCGGCAAGAGCCATTTCGCTGACGCATTGCTCAAATGTGTTTTCGCTTCCCAAATCCGGCAGGTCATCGTTGGTCCAGCCGATCGGTGCAATTCCAACCTTAATTCTCTTGTTTTCCATACTTCCATCCATCCTTTAATTATGTTTTTCCACGAAACGTGGTCATTTGCTTCCTGTTTTCTGGTTGCTTAATATTTTCTGGCCTTTTCGACGTGCGCCTTGATATCCTTTGCCGCTGCTTCGACGGCAGGATGTGCGGATATTTGAGCAGTACCAACTCTCCACCATGCATTGTATCCGTCGGTCATGGTTCCGGGTAATGTCTTGATATCAACGATGCAGCTGACCTTGCTTTCTTTCGATTCACGGAAGCTCTTTTCCAGCTCAGCAAGGGTTTGCGCGGAATATCCGCTGCCGCCGTAGCCACGGGCAACCATTGCATAATCGATGGGCAGATATTCTCCCGTCAAACGTCCGGTCTCTGCTTCTCTCCTTCTGTACTCGTTGCCGAAGCTCGGGATCCCCTGGCTTCTCTGGAGATTATGGATGCATTGGAAGCCATGGTTGTCAAGGAGGATCACGTTGATCTTCAACCCTTCCTGCAAGCTTGTTATGAATTCGGAATGGAGCATGTTGAAGCTTCCGTCTCCAAGCAGAACATAAACCTCCCGGTCCGGTTCCGCCATCTTGACGCCTACTGCAGCAGCGACTTCATAGCCCATGCAGGAGAATCCGTATTCAACATGATAGACACCCTCTTCACGGCATCGCCATACTCTCTGTACATCGCTTGGGAGACTGCCCGATGCGGCTACGATGATTCCGCTGTTGTCAATGAGCTTTTCATTCAGCTCGCCCAGGATTCGTGATTGAGCCAGGCCGTTTTCGTTTTCCAGCGAATAGAGACGGTCCACTTCCTGATCCCATTCCTGCCTGGCCGAGATGATTTCATCCTGATATGCACTATGATATCCCTTGTCCGCGAGCGCCTCGGTCAGTGCCTTTAAGGCTAGCTTAGCGTCTGCAAGCACAGGGAATGAATTCATTTTATAAGCATCGAAGCTGTTCAGATTGATGGTCAGCATGGAAGCATCCTCATTCTGATACAGCCATTTTGAACAAGTACAGAAATCGTTTAACTTCGTGCCGATTCCGATGATCAGGTCGGCTTCCTGTGCCAGCTTGTTGGCAGCTGAGGCTCCTGTCAGTCCGGCACCGCCCATGTTCATCGGATGATCGAAAAGAACAGCGCCTTTTCCGGCCTGGGTTTCTCCAAACGGTATTTGGAAGGTTTCTGCAAACTCCATCAGTTCCTTTGCTGCATCGGAATATTTTACTCCGCCGCCGCAGAGAATAAATGGTTTTTTCTTGGAAGCGATCAATTCGACTGCTTTCTTCAAAGCTTCCGGATCGATATCTCTTCTCTGTATGTAATGAACTCTCTTTTCTAAAAAATCTGCCGGATAGTCATAAACCTCTCCCTGCACATCCTGAGGAAGGCATAGGGTAACAGCTCCCGTATCCGACGGATCTGTAAGAACACGCATCGCGTTGATGGCAGCCGTCATAAGCTGTTCCGGTCTTGCAATACGGTCCCAATATTTACTTACTGCTTTAAAAGCGTCGTTTGCTGTAATGTTATAATCATACGTTTGCTCAATCTGCTGAAGCACCGGGTCCGGCTGTCTGCTGGCATAGGCATCCGATGGTAAAAATAATACGGGAATACGATTTGCTGTTGCAGTTCCCGCAGCCGTTACCATATTCAAAGCACCGGGTCCGATAGAGCTGGTAACCGCCATGATCTGCTTTCTGTTCTTCTGCTTCGCAAATCCCATGGCGATATGCGCCATTCCCTGTTCGTTCTTGCCCTGGATGAACCGTAAGCCGTGATCGCCCGATTCAAGAGCTTCTCCCAGGCCAACGACCATTCCATGTCCGAATATTCCTAATACGCCTTGTACAAACTTGATTTCTTCCCCATCAACCTTTATATACTGATTATCAAGAAATTTTAATAATGCTTGCGCCATGGTCATTTTCTTTGTCGTCATTTCTTATCACCTCATATACTAGCTCGCCCAATTTGTGAAACAAATTGAATGGCGAACTTATGCAACGAAATCACAAATCTTTGCCGTTTTGCCGCGGCTTTAGCCGCAATGGCAAAACGGACAGCGTAGCAAGCTTCGCTTGCGGAGGAGTCCGTTTACGGACGTTGATTTGTAGATTTCGACTGCGACTTTCTATGTGTTATGTCTTGTCTTTTTTCTGATTTGCCTTACGCTTTCGCTCTTGTAGTTTTCCGGATCTTTAATTCAGGATTCAGAATTATCTTTTTGGTTGGTCCTGTTGAATCCTTATTTTGAATTTCCTCCAGTAATGTTTCAAAGAGCATTTTCCCCAGCTCATATTTGGGCTGGTGAATGGTTGTAAGCTGGATCTGCGGAAGTCCCGCATAGGTAATGTTGTCATACCCAATGACTCCAACTTCGCCGGGAACATTGATATTGCTCTCATCGCAGTATTGGAGCACGCCCATGCCGATGAGGTCATTCATGCCGAAAACCGCATCGATGGGATGGCCGCCTTCAAATAGCTGCTTCGCAGCCTGTCGTCCTCCTTCGATGGAAAAGCTTCCTTCTATGACCAGATCTTTATTCATGGTTACGCCGTATTTTTCCATTGCCTTTTGCGCACCCTTTAAGCGTCGATGGGAAGCGAAATAGTCTTCCTTACCTAAGATAAATGCAAGGTTTCGATATCCGCATTCAAGGAGATGCTTCGCAGCCAGATAACCGCCCAGTTCATTGTCCACCTCGACGGAGTTATACTCGTGATTCTTGCTGTATCGTTCAATGATCATCAACGGCGATTTGATCTCATCATAATCTTCATTTTTCCCCGCTGATTTTAGGATTATGCCATCCACTCTCTTTTTCCGAAGGGTGTTGAAATACTCTTTTTCGATCTTTGGATTCCAACCCGAGATACACAGAAATATGTTGTACTCATTTTCGTTGGATGCATCGGTTATTCCGGCAACGATTTCTCCGAAGAACGGATTATTGATATCCGGTATGATAACGCCAACGGTTTTGGATATTTTATTGACCAAGCCTCTTGCAAGGTCGTTCGGCTGGTAACCCATCCTCTCGGCGGCTTCCAATATCTTATCTCTTGTTGCCTTGCTGACGCCTTCTTTTCCATTCAAAGCTCTGGAAATTGACGAGTAGGATACACCTAGTTCTCTTGCGACATCTTTTATCGTTATATTAATTGGTATCATCTCCCTACAGTTAATAACATCATCATAGCAAACGTTTGTTAAATATGCAATGTTTTTCTGAAAAAATTAGGGCAGTAAAGTCAACTGGGCTGACCAGGATTCTCAATGCTTATGAT
>CAZTEH010000029.1:0-38178 GCA_964612345.1 uncultured Oscillospiraceae bacterium
TACATATCTGTTACGCCTTCTCTTTTCTCATATTTCCATTCTTAATAGCACCAAGTACAAGCATAACTGCAGCAACTCCGAGCGCCATAACGATACTAAGCGAAATTTGTTCCAATCCTGCAAACCATAACATCAATGCCGCTCCGAATAAGAGAGCCGAATAATTACGGGCTCTTTTTTTGTAGACCACCTTTTCCCGGTCATTCAAAGG
Source organism: uncultured Oscillospiraceae bacterium (assembly GCA_964612345.1). Taxonomy (GTDB): domain Bacteria; phylum Bacillota; class Clostridia; order Peptostreptococcales; family Anaerovoracaceae; genus Anoxybacterium. Next base: position 212 of record CAZTEH010000029.1, read on the forward strand.
CTTGTTTGGATCCGCCACCGGAGCAAGAATTTCTATTATAACTACCGAACAAAGTAAAGCTATTACACAAAGATAGCCATTCCAAGGTAACATTTTAATTCCCAGAAGCACAACTAATATCATCGGTATCGATAATAAATAGCATACTAACGGTGTACGAGCATGATATCCCCCTGAGTATGTCCTGACCGGATTATAGGCAAATAAAAATATGATACTTTGCCAAAACATCCCCAAAACTAATCCGATCAGGACAACTGTAGCTATGTTTATAACCAGTAATGTCCCCTGCCTAATCCCATACTCATATAAAGCTTTGTCTTCTTTCATTACAGCGCCCGCTTCGACCAGCGAGTCAGTAATTTTTGCCGAGAAATTGTTTTTCATTACAGTCTTCTCAGTTTCTCTGCTCCTTCCGGCATTTCAGGCTGATGCAAAATCAACATACAAGCCTTGTTTACATTAGCTGCGGTAACCATTAAAGCTAGCGCTGCGATTACTCCACTATACTTCGCAAAAAAAATTTTCATAACGTTTTCCTCCTTTTTATAAATTAGAAAATATGTAATAATTGTAGTTTAACAAAAAAAAACTTCCGTGCCGGAATTTGTCGAAATTAATATATTATAATGTAGTAATCTAACGTTTGCTTGTTATTGACTTTGCTGATTACATAAAAGAAGCAGACAATTATGTGTCTGCTTCAAACAATTTTGCATTATTGTCTTAATCTACATACAGCATCAATGATGTAGAAAATACATTGTCGCTGTAATCGATATCCATGATTCCGTCGTACTTTTGAATTGCTTTTTTTATGCTTTGCAGACCAAAACCATGGTTCTCCTTATCTTCATTTATTGTAACTAACTCGCCGTTATCCTCATGGATTTCACCTGTATAGGGATTCTCTGTTAGTATCATTAATCTGCCTTTATCATATTTGATTTTCAGATTGATATATTGTTCTTCCTTTACTTTATAAACAGCTTTTAATGCATTGTCCAGTAAATTACCAAGTATGATCGTCATTTCGAAGGATGGAATTTCCAGCTTCTCAGGAATTTTTATTTCCAAATTAGTTATTATTCCTCTTTGCTCCGCTTCCTGGAATTTGAAATTAATAATGCTGTCAATGACCATATTACCGGAAGCCGAATAATCTTTCCGGGTTCCAATATCTTCCATAATTTTTGAAACATAATTCAACGTCTCTTTCGTATCTCCGCTTTCAATTAAAGTTCTTATTGAAAACATATGATTTTTCAAGTCATGCCTGATTGCGCTGGTTGTCTGCAGTGATGTTTTAATCAATTCAAACTGTCTCCCATAGTATTTATTCTGTTCCATTACCAACATGTTTTGCATTTTGCCAGATAAGGCTGCTGTTATTACATCATAAAGATAGAATGTCGTAAAATTGATCACAAATATCAGAATTACTCCGACCATAATCTGCAAAATAGAATTACCTCCTGCTTGAAAAAGAAGTAAAATAATATAAAGAGATGCCACCGGGATCAATGCAATCGAGAACCAATATGAATTCGGCACTGATTCACCTCTTTTTATATTTTTAAAATTATTCATGACCAGAACAACCGCAAATGATATGATTCTGCACGAAATCATTCCGTATATAGATGAATATTCTTTATCGGCTGTGAAAAGTGAGAAATATAAATAACCGGATAATAAGCCTACAATAACTTCAATTATTACAAAAATTGAATATATAAACAGCGCTGATAATATTCGGTTTTTCATTGATGATTCGTAATTAAATGACAATGCCACTAAGGATAACAGGTTAAACACCATAAGAACAACCGGAATGTTTACAAAGATAAACAGTATTGTACCAATTATATAGTAAATAGTATAGGACATAATTTCAAATCTTCTTGTAGTTTTCCTTGTAGTAAAAAAAACTTCCATGAATTTGTAAATTACATAAGTGCCAAATACTTCAAGAAATACAACAACCCATTCATATATACCAAACTGCATTATTGAAACCCTTCCTTCTCAAACTTCACCTGTAATTCTCGTGTTGACTTTCTTCTGGCCTGGCTGATCGGCAGAACCTCCATGTTCGACATGGTAACCTCTTCGTACCGGAACTTCGTGACATAGAAATAATTAACAATATAGGATTTATGAATGTACATAAAATGATACTTTGCAACTTGGTCGTACACCTCGTCAAGCTTTCCGTAGAAAACCTCTTCTCCCTCGCTGGTTACCATTTTCACTTCTCTGTTGCTGCTTTCAAAGTAGAGAATATTTTTCACCGGCTGCCGATAGATTTCGTGGCCTTTTTTATAGATAAAGACCCCTCCAAGCTTGTCCGTAAGCTTCATGGCAAGCCGTACATCCTTGATGATTTCAGCTTCAACGACAGGCTTATGTAAAAAATGCATCGGTCTTACGTCAAACATATCTCTGTAATAGTTGTCTTTTCCGGAGACATATACGATCTGTAAAATCTGATTGTCCATTTCTTCGCGGATTTTCTTTCCAACCTCGATGCCGCTAATCAGCTTTAGTTCAATATCCAAAAAAATCAAATCGAAGCTCTGACCCATCTCAAGAAATCGGATCAGCTCTTCCCCCGAGTAAAATACTTGAGTATCAATTTTTTCGTTACTTACCGCAGCGTATTTCAAAATAAAATTTTCAATCTGCGAACAGATCACTTGTTCATCATCACAAATCGCAATTCTAAACACGCAACCACCCCTCTCAATCTAACCAAAATTTAACCTTTTTCTAAACGTACCTATATCGAAATAACCTTGAATGGGTCTCGTCAAAAATCCATCCTCCAATACTTTACTCGAATATACACTGTTATGCAAGATACCACAAGGTGTAATTTGTCGATAATTGTCGCTAAAATGAATAAAAACTCATATTTTTTGCAAATAATTTTTTAGGTGCTTAAAATAACAAAAACAACAGGTTAAGAACCTCTTGTTTCTGTTGATTATTTGCCTTTTATTGATACTTTATTATAAAATTGTCATGTTGCTCGCTGGACTTATAGTTGCACTGCATCACATTCAGATATCGCCTGGGATTGCTCCGGCTCAATATGAATCAGTACATCTGTGTTATGGATGATCTCCTCAATTTGCTTTTCAATTTCTTCACTGATTTCATGTGCTTCCTTCAGACTCAAGCTCTCCGAAACAACGATAGTAAAATCAATAAGCTTATATTGTCCTGCTCTTCTTGCCCTCAGCTTATCGTAATTTATGACCTTGTTCTCATACTCACGGATTACATTTTGTATTTTTTCCGCTTCCTCCTGTGAAATACTGGAGTCGATCAAAGGCCCAAAAGCATGACAGCAAAGCTCCCACGCCTCTTTAATAATCAAGCATGCAACGAGCATAGCAACAATAGGGTCAAGTATTGCAATTCCTGTCATCTTTATCAGTAATAGGCCTAATGCTACGCCTGCCGATGTATACACATCCGTTTTTAGATGAAGTGCGTCAGCCTCAAGCGCTACAGAATCCTCCTCTTTAGCCACCTTATACAAAATTTTTGAAACAACAATATTCGCGATAGCCGAGATGGTCATTACTGCAATCGCTACATTGAAATCTACGATCTCTGTAGGATTGATCAGCTTATGAATCGCTTCCTTAATGATCAGGAAGGCAGCAATGAAGATGAGCACGCCCTCAATCACACCCGAAATGTTTTCAACCTTACCGTGACCGTACGGATGTTCCTTGTCTGCCGGTTTCGATGATACATTAACTGAGTAAAAAGCAATAAACGAAGCGAGCAAGTCCATCGAAGAATGGATCGCTTCCGAGATGATACTCACGGAACCGCTTAAGATTCCAGCAATTATTTTCATAATTATTAGCGTTGTATTTGATAAAATCGACAAAAACGCCACTTTCGTCTTTCTATTCTTTAATTTGTACAAGTAAAGCACCTGCCTTCTGTTAATATTAAATCTGAGTATTGTCCTATTCAAGGTATCCTTTTAACAAAAAACCCTGTGGGGTACATATAAAATGTAGTCCCACAGGTTACTATCCTGCTGCCAAATCTCTTCAGCCCAGCCCCATGCTTAAATCAGCATCGCCTGCTCAGTAATATTCTTTTAATTACTTTGATTCATTATAAATTATTCTTTGACTTAATTAATGTTTATTTAACAAATTTTTTCTTTATAAGTAGAAAATGGTGCCTCCAAAATAGAATGTCCAAATTACTACAACCGGTACAACGACTGCAAATAATACTTTCCACCAGGTTGCTACTTTATAAGCCGAGGTTCCAATATTTGCCTCCTCCATGAATCGGTCAAACTTGTAGAACTTCCATAAGAACACTACCAGAATCATTCCGGAGAGAGGTACTAGCTGCAGCATTACGAAGTACTGGAAGAAGCTTAATGGATCCAATCCTCTTAATGTAACTCCCATTCCATTCAGCACAACAATAAGAATTGCAAGCGCAAGCAGAATGATATTTACGATTGTTGAAGATTTTAAACGGCTCCAGCCCATGTAATCCTTTAAAGTAGCAATGGAGCCTTCCGCGAGACCAAGTCCTGTTGTGTAGAGTGCAAAGAAAGCTAATACAAAGAAAACCGGAATCAGGAATTGGCCGCCTGGCAGCGTATCAAAGGTCAGTGGAATTCCTCCGAAGAATGATGTCTGACCGATTGTAGCCGGATCCAGGCCTGCTGCAAACATAGCCGGGAATATTGAGAGTCCAACTATAATCCCTACGGTAGTATCGGATAATACAATAATTGTAGCAGTTCCGGGCAAGTCGCTTGTCTTATCCGGCAGATAACTTCCAAAAGCAAATGCTGCTGTATAACCGATCGGAGCTAATAAAAATACAGTCCACATGGCTTCCCCAAGCATTGTTGCACTAAAAACGGAAAAGTCAGGCTTAAAGAACCAAATTACGCCTTCTAAGCCACCGGGTAAAAACACGCTCCATGTAGCCAAACCGACCAACATGAGTAATAGAATCGGAACCATGAATTTGCATACTCTTTCAAGTCCCTTTTGAACACCCTGGGAGATAACAAATATGTATGACACGGCGATGATAATACATAATACAATCATCAAAGGAATATTTGTCATCAAGCCGTTATAAATTTCTGCATGCTGTTCCGCCGTATTTCCAGCTAATTTTCCGGTCAAAGCAAAGAACATGTAAGCCAGGGTTATACCACATAAAATTACGAAGGTACAGGTCAGCATCAAGTTTGCTACGATTCCGACCCAGCCGAGAATGTTAAATTTGCTTTTCTTTCCTGCTATTTTATTCATTCCAGTCAAAATTGTTTCTCTTGAGGTTCTTCCAAGCGACATTTCCAAAGTGGTTAGTGGAATGGCAATAACGATAGAAAGAAATATAACAAGTAAGATTGCTAAGCCTCCTCCATTTCTGGCTATGTACATCGGAGTGCCCCATAGTGCACCTAGTCCTACGGTGAAACCAACGACCGCCATAATCGCACCGAATCTGGACTTAAAAGAGTCTTCTTTTACTTGAACATTATTGTTCGTTTCGGTTTCCATATTTTCCCTCCATTTAAAAAGAATGATTAATAAAAATATAAATTTACTGTTTAGCAATTCTTAGATGCAGGTATAGATAAAGGTTAACCATATCATTTAATAAAGCAAGTTATATGCCAATGTGCTTGACTATTTCGAATTGTCAGAATTTATTCGTTCACTGGCTGATCGCAAGTAAAACAAACTGTTTCAAGCGATATGCCATGGGAAAAATACTGATTCAATCCTTTGATTCTTTTTGATTGATGCATTATAACCACATATGATGTATAACGACATCACTTCATGATCCTCCACAGCCGTAAGCTTTTGTAAATGGGCAAGGATACTCATTATGTACTTCAACGTTTATAATAGAAGGTTTGCCGGAAGCATAGGCTCTTTCAATCGCCGGTATGATTTCGTTGACGTCTGTCACGACCTCACCGTAACCGTCCCAAACCTCCGGAAGCCTGTCATAGTGCCTCATATGTGCCAATTCCGTAGCGATATAGCCTTTTTGAACCTCTGCTGCACTTCTTGCAGTTTCAGCCATCTTTACCATTCCCCACTGGGAATCGTTCGCAACGACACATATGATCTGCATATTATGACGTTCCATGGTATCAAACTCCATAGCATAGAATCCCAGGCTGCCATCTCCTGTGTAAAGCAGAACCGGCTTTTTATGCGCCAGCCATGCGCCCATGGCGAATCCCTGTCCGGTGCCGATCGTTCCATTCGGTCCGTATCCTACGATCTGACCGAACCGATGGACCGTTGCAGCCCTCATCATCCATTCATAAGCATCTCCGCCGTCACATGCAATCGACCAGTCTCTCCCCTTTTCATTCAGGAATTTAGCGACCTCTGCAGCACAGCGTGCAGGGTGAATCGGTTCTATGTCTTGAAAATGATAGCCTTCCAGCCATTCTTCTCTAATGGAATGATGAAGTTCTGCTGCTCTTTCAAGCCATTCCGGATTCTCTTTTTTGGCGGTTTTTCCCTTAACAGAAACCAATAACTGACGCGCCGCTGCTCCTGCTCCCGCGATTATTCCGATATGTGCCGGCGCATTGAACCCAATCAGTGTAGTATCCGGATGGATTTGAATGAATTTAACATCTTCACCCACCATAGGAGGCTTCCCAAAATTCATTCTGAAGTTCATATTTACGGATAATGTCAAAACCACATCTGCTTCTGCCAATGCCCCTTCTCCGATCGCAAACAGGGGATCGTCCTCATCTCCAAAAGCGCCTCTGGCCATCGTCGTTGCAAATACAGGAATATCCAGATAGTGTACCAGCTCTTTTACCGCATCGCCGTACTGCCTTGTATAGATACTGGTATCTCCGAGCACAACCACTGGTTTTCTGGCTGCAATAAGCATATCCGCCGCTTGATCAACGAGCTCAGGATCGCCGAAGGCCTGTGCCGAAGTACGGGTATACTCAGGAAAATCAACTTCGGTTTCATCCAATTTGGTTTTCATGACATTGACCGGACATTCGATATAAACGGGCCCCGGAGTCGTATTCGTGGCTTTCCGGAAAGCTTTGGCAACATATTCAGGTATTCTTTTCGCATCGAATACTCTTGCAGACCAAAGGGTGTTGGTCTTTACAATATTAAATGTGTCAAAATCCTGCTCGGCTCCCGTTTCAGAATCTCCCAGACTTACGGAGCCTGCGATCAGGATCAGCGGAGAACCGGCGGCCCTGGCTTCTGCGATTCCCTGCATCGTCTGCAATACGCCCGGAGTTACTGTTGCCACAATAACTCCGGGTTTTCCGGTCATTCTTGCATATGCATCCGCAGCGTAGACCCCTGCATTTTCATGCCTGACATCGATCACTGCGATTCCTTCCGCTCTGCAGCCGTAAATCAACGGCATGATCTGTCCGCCGCAGATCGTAAAAATCTGTTCTACGCCTTCCTTCTTCAAGGCTTTCGCAAATAGATATCCTCCGTTTACAATCGTCATTTCAATTACCTCTTCCAATCATCCACATTGAAAATAATTGCGTTACTCTTTCACACTGCAGATAAATTCCATTTCGACCTTAACCTCAGGAATCATTCCTGCAACCTGAACACAGGCACGTGTCGGGAACGGATTGGATGGCATCAATTCTCTGTATGCCTTGTTGACATCTGCATAGTCATTCATATCGGTCAGATAAATCCTGCAGGTGATAACATCTGCCAGAGTCCCACCGACCTCTTTCAAAGCCAATTCGGTGTTTTTCAGAGTCTGAAGTGCCTGTTCATATGGATCCTTGCTGATAATATCGCCGTTTGGCAGTGTTGCGATCTGAGTTGTGAAGAAAAGGTCGCGATATTTAGTACCCTGCACATAGGGACCATGGACTTCGCCTAATGTTTCCTGATTAAAGATAGCTTTCTGATTCATGATACAATCTCCTTTTCATTACTTATTATTTTCTCTTAATGATCTATTTCATTTTACCTGCAACATCTTTGTTGACCAGATTGGTTGGCACTTTATTGTCATGAAGCCGTTCAATCAACTGTCTCAAGGCGATGATTCTCGCCTCTGCAAAGGAATCTTCCGAAACGAATGCAGCATGAGGAGTTACGATGCAATTCTCTATTTCAAACAAATCGCTCTTTTCGTTTGCCTCGTCCTCGATTACATCGACGGCAGCGCCCTTGATCCAGCCTTCCTTCAGGGCTTTTACCAGAGCAGGCTCATTCACAACGCTGCCCCTTGCTGTATTGATGAAATATGCAGAATCCTTCATCATCCGGAATTGCTCTTCGTCCATCATGTGATAGGTCACTCCCTGGATCAATGGAGTATGAAGCGATACAAAGTCGGATTCTTCCAGCAGCTGCTCCAGTGTATCGACCTTTTTGACTCCGAATTGTTCAAGGTATTCCGCCGTTTTCGTCGGAGCATAGCAGATCACATCCATTTCCATCGCCTTAAGGATCGGAAGCATATACTTCGGTATACTTCCAAAGAAGACGAGTCCGACCGTTTTTTCCGACATCCGGAAGGTTTTGCCTCCTATCAGAGGATCCCATCTTCCGTTCCTGACGTTTCTGTCAAGGTATGTGATCTTCCTGACGCAGTCGATCATCATTCCGATGGTATGAAGCGCTACTTCCTGCGTACAGAATCCGGGGCTGTTTGTAACACATATCCCATTTTCAGTAGCGGCAGGAATATCAACATTGCTGTAGCCGATCGCCTGCAGTGATATGATTTTCGGCTTCGCCATTCGATTGAGCACGTCCCTCGTGATCTGGAAATACTCCACAACCACGCCATCTGCATCTTTTACCGCTTCAATAAAAGCATCCGGATTATCCCGTTCCGAACCGTTCTTAAACTCAACCAGTTTGATGTCCTTTACTCCCCATTGTTCCAACAGTTGATTTTCAAAATCAACTGTATCATCAACATTGTAATAAACCACTTTGCTCATAAATGTACCTCCTGATAAATTTTAGAGACATTATTCAGCCGCTATTCATACGCCTTTTCAAGAATCTCTGCGATGTCCTTTTCCTGCAGCTTGCACGGATTCACCGCCAAGAGCCGATAGCCCATCGTTCCCTTGATGATGTCAGGGAAATGCTCTTTTGTCACTCCGACTTCCGTTAATTTCATCGGTACTCTGACATCCTGCGCGAGCTTGAAAACCGCGGCAGGCGCAAGATCAGCAGCCTCGCGTAAGGTCAGACCATCGACATTTTCCCCCAGCGCAACGGCGATGTCCCTGAACTTTTCGAGATTACCCACAACGTTGCGTTCCATAGCATAAGGAAGAATCAAAGCGTTTGCAACACCATGAGCGACGTGCGCCACTCCGCCCATCGATTGGGCGATTCCGTGAACCACACCGAGTCCTCCGTTCATAAACGCTACGGAAGCGATGGAACTGGCGATTGCCATATTGCTTCTGGCTTCCATATCATTGCCGTTGGCTACTGCCGTTCTTAAGTATTTTCCGATCAGCTTCATTGCCTGCATTGCCATCGCGTCACTGACCGGGCTTGCATTCAATGATACATATGCTTCGATCGCATGGGTCAGCGCATCAAGCCCCGTGGTTGCGGTAATAAAGCCCGGCATTCCCAGTTGAATGGAAGGATCGATCAGCGCAGCCTTTGGAACCAGATAATCGTGGGTGACGGATAACTTGATTTTATTCTGATTATCGGTGATAACAGCTGCCGGAGTCATTTCACTTCCGCTTCCTGCTGTTGTCGGGATACAGATCAGCGGCATGCATGGAAATGTAACTGTCTTTGTTCCGCCGAATAAATAATCTCGCACGGAACCCTCGTTTGTCTGAAGCAAGCAGATTGACTTTGCCGTGTCGATGGGGCTGCCGCCGCCCACTGCGACTACAATATCCGCTCCGCTTCTCTTCAGTACTTCAGCTGTCTTGTCAACAGTTTCAATGTCCGGATCCGGAATGATATCGGAATAGATCTCGTAAGACATATTTGCCTTATCGAAGCTTTCCTTGACCGGATCCAATATATTTGTTTTCAGGATATTTGGATCAGTCAGTATAAAGACCTTTTTCGCTCCAAGCTCGATACATATTTCCGCTGTGCTTTTGCATATCCCAACGCCAAATTTGATTTTGGCAGGCATTCTGAATTGAAAATCTTTCATCTTCATTCCTCCTACAATGCTTTCATAGCATCTTCAAAGATCGCCAGCCCCTTATCCAAATCTGCTCTTTGAATATTCAATGGGGTGGCAAACCGGAAGCCGTTTCCATAAACACCGCAGCTTAACGTCAGCATGCCGTGATTGAAGCAGTATTCCTTCACTTTATTAAGAGCATCGGCGCTTGGAGATTTGTCTTCCGGATTAATAAATTCCACGGCCATCATCAATCCGAGACCTCTGACATCACCCATCACCGGATATTTTTTCTGTAATTCAAGAAGTCTCTCTTTTAAATACTTTCCCTGGGTATTGCAGTTTTCAAGGATATGTTCTTCCTCAAAAGCCTTCAGCACTGCAAGTCCGGCAGCCGCACATACCGGATGTCCCCCGAAGGTGGTTCCGTGCATGCCGGGTTTCCAGGAATCCATGATTTCCTTTGTGCTTACGATGGCTGACATTGGGAGCCCTCCTGCGATTGCTTTCCCAAGCGTCATTATGTCCGGAACGACGTCAAAGTGTTCGCTTGCGAACATTTTGCCGGTTCTTCCAAATCCGGACTGTATCTCGTCGAATATGAGCATGATCCCATGCTTCGTGCACAACTCCCTGACCGCTTTCACGTATTTTAAAGGAGGCACCACATATCCGCCTTCTCCCATAACCGGTTCCATAATAATCGCGGCCACATTTTCCGGTGGAATCAGGTAATCAAAAGTTCTCTGCAGCTCCTGCAGACAATCCATGGAGCATTGATCTTCCGTCGTATTATAGGGACATCGGTAACAGGTAGGATACGGTGTGAAATATACTGCAGGCAGCAATGGCTCGTAATTTTTCCTGTATTTGGAGTTGGAGCCGGTAATGCTCGCTGCTCCCAGCGTTCTACCGTGGAAGGATCCTCTGAATGCGATGATTCCAGGTCGATGGGTGTAATTACGCGCTAATTTCAAAGCGCCGTCATTGGCCTCGGCACCGCCGTTGCTGAAAAAGATCACATCCAAATTACCCGGCATAACCTTTGATAGCTCTTTTGCAAATTCCAAAGAGGAAGGATAATTGACCAAATTAAAAGATCCTGTGATCAATTTTTTCGTTTGTTCACAAATTGCCTCTACAATTTTCGGATGACAATGGCCCAATGCATTGACCGCGATTCCCTGAACAAAATCCAGATACTCCTTCCCATTTACATCCGTTATGTAGCAGCCTTTCGCACTCTCAGCTACTAAATCTGTAGCCTTTGCAAGCGCCGGACTCAGATATTCCTTATAATCTTCGAATTTCATGTTGATTCTCCTTTCAACCCTGATTAATAACTGATTTTACTGGTGTTCTTCCAGATTCCCATGCGTTCCGCCGCCTTGATCAAGTCTTCTCTGAAGTCTGGATGGGCGATCGAGATTAGCAGCTCGCTTCTTTCCCAGGTTGACTTGCCTTTCAAATTTACAATTCCGTATTCTGTAACGATATGATGCGTCGAGCCTCTCGGTACCGATACGATGGAACCTTCGGGCAATGTCGGCATGATCAGTGATTCCAGAGTTCCGTCTTTTTTCTTTCTGACGGAAGGTGTGCAGAGAAAGCTCTGACCGCCCTTCGATTTGAAAGCTCCCATTACAAAATCAAGCTGGCCTCCGGTTCCTCCGATATGCTGCAGCCCGGCCGATTCGGAGTTCACCTGACCAAACAGGTCCACCTGCAGACAGCTGTTGATGGAAACAACTTGATCATTGGCGGCAATGACTTCCAGGGAATTGACATAGTCAACGGGAGCGACGCACAAGATCGGGTTATCATTAATGAAATCATATAAATCCTGCGAACCTTGTGAAAACGTGTAGACCATTTTGCCCTTATCAATATTTTTATTTCCTGTTATCTTGCCTTCCTTGTATAACTGCAGATATGCGTCAACGAACATTTCCGAATGAACGCTCAAATCCTCGATATCGGAATCTGCTATCATAGCGCCAACATAGTTCGGCAGACCTCCCACTCCAAGCTGAAGCGTACTTCCGCTCTTGATTCGTTCCACGATTTGCTGTCCGATCTTTTTGTCGATCTCACTCGGCTCTTTTGGCTTTATGATCGGCATATCCGGGTTGGAGCCGTGGACGATAAAGTCTATTTGCGACAGGTTGATCGTATTCTGATAGCCGTGTGCAATGGGCTGATTTTCATTCACTTCAACAATTACGGTTTTCGCTTTCTTCAGGATCCCGTGGATTTCCGCCACCTGCGGCCCTAAGTTGAAATTTCCGTGTTTATCCATCGGAGCAACCTGGAACATTGCCACATCGATATCTCCGACGTTCTCACTCCAGTATTTCGGATTTTCCCGGAACTGGACCGGCACATACCAGCAGCAGCCTTGCTTGTTCGCATCGCGGTCAAGACCGCTGAAATGAGTGCTGAGATACTTAAAATGCTTCGACTCAGGGTCCTTGACGAGAATCTCCGGACGATGCGGATAAGCCCAGATACTGGTCATGATGATGACATCCTCAAGCTCATGGGACCGTTTCGCAAGCGCCCGGTCCAAATCGATTACCAATGCATTAAACAAGCCGTAATGGACTCTGTCTCCTGATTTGATCACCTTCACAGCATTGTCAGCTGATGTCAGCTTTTTCTTGTATTGCACATAGAGTTCACTTAATTTGTACATATCGCCCTCCTCAATCTCAGAATACTTCTAATATAACTGCAGTTCCCATACCACCACCTGCGCATAATGTAGCCAATCCGTATTTGTTCTTTCTCTTTTTCATTTCATAAATGAGTGTTACAACGATTCTGCTGCCGGTAGCCCCGACCGGATGCCCCAGAGCAATACCGCTGCCGTTGACATTTGTGATACTTCTGTCCAATCCCAACGCCTTTTCACATGCGATATACTGCGCAGCAAAGGCCTCGTTTACTTCGATCAGTTCGATGTCTTCCAGCTTCAAACCTGCTTTTCCAAGAGCTTTGTTCGTTGCACTGACCGGACCAATTCCCATGATATCCGGTTCAACTCCCGTTGTTGCTACGGATAGGATCCTTGCCAGAATCGGAACGCCAAGCTCAACCGCTTTCTCTTCCGACATGAGGATGACTCCGGAAGCTCCGTCATTCATGCCGGATGCGTTTCCAGGTGTCACCGTTCCATCGTCCTTAAAAGTAGCTTTTAATTTAGCAAGTCCTTCCAACGTTACATCACTTTTCGGGTACTCATCGGTATCAACAACGGTATCTCCCTTTTTTCCAGGGATGACGATGGGAATGATTTCATCTTTGAATCTGCCCTCATCAATTGCCTTTACCGCTCTCTGCTGGCTGGACAGAGCCAGTTCATCCTGCTCCTCCCTGGTAACGTTGTATTTTTCTGCCAGGTTTTCTGCGGTAATGCCCATTGCAGGACCGATTCCCAGATTCGTCAGGGAATCCCACATGGAATCCCGAACCTCACTGTGTCCAAATTTCTTTCCCCATCTGAAGTCCTGCAGGATATGGGGAGCATTGCTCATCGTCTCCGCACCGCCAGCCATGATTACGTCCGCCTCTCCTGCCCGGATCTGATAAAATCCCAGCTGGATGGATGACATGGACGAGGTGCAGTTTCTATGGATCGTGATACCGGGTACACTTTCAGGCAGCCCTGATTTCACCGCCGCAACACGTGCCAGATTGTTTTCTTTGTATGTTTTTTGATAATTGCAGCCCCAGATTACATCATCAATTAACGCAGGGTCAAAGTTCCCTCTCCTAACCAGCTCTTTCATGACGGGAATGCTCAGATCAAGTGCATTAAGATTTTTATACGCACCTCCAAAGCTTCCGATCGGGGTCCTGCAGCCTGCTACAATCACAACGTTTCTCATTTTTTTCCCTCCCTTAATAAATAGGTTTTCTTTTTTCCAGAAAAGCTCTCATGCCTTCCTTCTGGTCGCTGCTTGAAAACAAATCGTACCAAATCTCTGCTTCATGGATGAAAGCTTCTTTACTGCTGTGTTTATCCTTATTTGCAATGGATTTTTTCGCATTACGGAGAGCATTGGGTGATTTTTCAGCCAGCTTTGCCGCAAGCTTGAAAGCTTCTGCCATCAGCTCTTCGTTTTTAACCATTTGGTTGATCATACCGAATTGGTACGCTTCGGATGCCGTGAGGCTTTCGCCGAGGAAAATCAGTTCTTTCGCTTTCGCTTCGCCAATCAATCTGGGTAAGCGTACGGTCCCTCCTGCTCCCGGCATGATTCCAAGGTTTATTTCCGGAAGCCCTAATTTTGCGTCTTCCGATGCGATCCGCAGATCACAGGCCAAAGCCAGTTCGAGTCCTCCGCCAAGGGCATATCCGCATATGGCCGCTATGGTCGGAATCTCTAGATTCTCCAGTTTCATAAACGTCTTGGTAAAGGAAAAAGCTTTGGCTTCTTCCGGTGTGATATCCGCCATTTCCGCAATATCGGCTCCGGCGGCAAAGTGTTTTTCACCGGTGATGATGAGCACACGAATCTCACGATCCTTTTTTATGGAATCCAGTACCTCGTCGATGGCATTGACAATGGTCCTGTTGAGCGCATTTAAGCGTGACTGTCTGTCAATCTTAAGAATCGCGATATTTCCCGCTTTTTCAAATAGAATAGAATCCGCCATTGTTTCCCTCTCTTTAAAGCTTTAATAATTGTAAAAACCTTTTTTGGTTTTTCTTCCAAATTCTCCTCTGGCATATCTTTCAACGATGGCCGGACTCGGCTTATCAGATAAGTCACCAGTCATTAGATATTTTCCGATCAGAATGTCATATTCCAGGTCGATTCCGGTCATATCAAGCAATTCAAAAGGTCCCATCGGGTGCCCCAGCCCATTTTTTACTGCAGAGTCAATGTCCTCTATCGAGGCAACTCCTTGATCGAGCATGTAACATGCTTCTTTCGTTATTGCACTGTAGATTCGATTAACAACGAAACCATATATCTCTTTCTTAACTAATACCGGAATTTTATTGATTGATTTTACAAATTCAAATACTGTTTCCACTGTAGCATCACTGACATGCGGTCCCTGTACCACCTCAACGAGCTTCATAACAAGAACAGGATTAAAGAAGTGGACATTTAAAACCTTTTCCGGATGTTTTACAGAATCTGAAAACAATGAACTTACTATGTATGAGCTGTTACTGGCATAAATCGTATGATCCTTCGTGTATTGATCTATTTCAGTCAGGATCGCTTTCTTTGTATTTAGTACTTCCGAAACAGCTTCTATTACAAAATCCGCATCCGTAGCAGCTTCTTTGATATCTGTCGTAAATTTTAAATTGCTTTGAAATTTTTCTGCTTGTTCATTCGTAATTTTACCTTTGACTACCGCTTTTGCAAACCATTCATCCGAGAATTTTTTAGCACTTGCTACGGTTGCCTCTTTTCTAGAGTAGCAGTACACTTCATAACCACTGATCGCTACTTGTATCGCGATCTGATTACCCATGATACCTGCGCCAATCATTGCCACTTTTTTAATATTCATTGTTTTCCTCCATTCTCATATTAACGAGCTATTACCATTGAAGATGCGTAAAGTGCAGCACCCAGAGCTCCTATGGTTTGTGGGTTATTTACTACGGAGATTTTCACTCCCATTTCTTTTTCCAGAGCTGCCACAACACCTTTATTCAATGCAACTCCCCCTGTCATAACAACATCCGGCAATATCCCCATCCGGTTTGCAAGCCCCGCAACTCTTTTTGCTACAGCGTGATGTGCACCTTTGGCAACATTCTCCTTTGCGGCCCCTGCAGCCAGTTGTGATATAACCTCTGATTCTGCAAAGACAGTACATGTATTACTGATGATAATTTCCGTTGTAGCTTTATCATCAAGACTGGAAAGCTCACCGATATTGCAGTCAAGGATCCTTGCCATAACTTCCAGGAATCTCCCCGTTCCCGCTGCACATTTATCATTCATAACGAAATTTTCAACCTTACCGCTTTCATCAAGCCGAATCACTTTTACATCTTGACCTCCGATATCAATAATCGTTTTAGCCTTCGGCACCAGATGGGCAACGCCCTTACCATGGCAGCTTATTTCTGTAATCTGTTTATCCGCCTTTTCATATGTAATTCTTCCATAGCCTGTCACAACGGTACATTTTATTGATTCTCTGTCTATGCCTGCTTCTGACAGTGCAACTTCTACTGCTTTTTCAGGCCCTGAAGTCCCTGTGCCCGTATTAATTACAGCCATCCCTATCATATTTATATTCCGGTCTAAAACCACAGCTTTCGAGGTGGATGATCCAATATCGATTCCTAAAAACATTTTTCTCCTTTCATTTCTGCAAAAGATTGAATTCTCGTTCTCAACTGTTCAACAGACTCCATTTGCTGTTCTATTTCCAAATACAGCACTGGAATTTTTTCCGCTTCCAGTTCCTTTTTATAAATTGGGTAATCGAATTCTTCCGGATCACAGAATTTCATCATCGATACAACTACTCCGTCAGCATCATTTTCTCTGACTAAATCAATTAATAATTCCCCGCGTGATTTGTTTTCATCATACAAAAGAGAACAGCTTTGGTCAGCTATTTTGAATGCTAACATTTCAACAGCAGTTTCTCCCTTATGGATACCTGTTCTAAATTGCCTGGACTCTTGCGCTAAGTCATCTGCTACAAATGCAATATCATTTTGAACAAAAGTATCCAAGAGCACATCAGGCTCTGCAAGGATTCCTGTTATTACAACCTTTAACCCTTTAAAATCTTCCTTTGGAAGCCGTTTTAATTCTGCGATGAGTTCCTCCATCTTTGCTGTAAATAATTCTTTATCTGAGAAATAGGCCCCTTTAATAATCAAGTGTCTCGTTTTCGCATTTAAAGTGATTGGATACTGACGAACTAAGGAAGTAAACTCCCGCATTGTTTTTCTATATTTCTCATAAATAGCGATACTGGCAAGAAGATCTTCCTCAGTAATTTTTCTGCCGGCGATGCTTTCCAACTCACCTTGCACTCTTTTTAATTCATTGATCAGATAATCTGTGCCCGCTTTAATCTTCCTGTTTTGCGGATATACAATTGGAATTAAGTATGTATTTGGAACAGCTGTTTTCCAATTCTCACAAATACATTTCAGGGTATCACAATAAGTTGGAATAACGATAGCGGACATAAAATCATAACTGCCTTTCATTCCCAACTCAAGATTTGCACGCATGATCGAGCAGCAAAAGCTTTGAAGAAATTTATCGGAAAGTTTAAACTCTGTTTGCGCCCCCCATAATCCGATCGGCAGCATTCCTCCCGCATAAATGATCTCTTCGGGAGTATAATACGGAAAACAGCCTACTGCCTTTTTCCCGGTTTTCTTCATTTCAGCTTCTACTGATTTTGCAGGGTTTTTAGATATTTCTTCCAGTGTAAGAATTATTTCTTGTATGCGATTCATTGTTCACCGATCCTTTCTTTCTTCCATCATCTCCGTCAGAGCTTGAATTCTGGTCTCATATTGCGCAATCGAGAAAGCTCTGGGATCCGTTTGATCTCCGTCAAATATCACGGAAGGCACTCCTGTCCGAAGTTGAACTTGTCGCTGTACCTCCAGCTGCCTGAAATCCATTAGTTTACAGCTTCTGTTTGAATGAAAAACGACTCCGTCTAAAGAAAAATCACGAACAATTTTAGATATATTATCAACTCCATACTCTAAATTTCGATTGACATAATTGGAACTATAGGCTCGAGCCATTCCATCCAGATCATCACTGTCATAAACAATCGTCCACGAATCCGGATAGGTTGAAGTCACCATATTGATTCCATTCTTTTTCAATACTTTATAAGTATCCGAAAGATAAGGCCAACATGCGATACCATCCCACATTACCCGGTATTTTTCTTCTGTATCTTTCCAAGGTCCAATTCCCCGGTCAATTTTTGCTTGTAGTTCTTCAGACCACAATTTAAAAATATCCAAACCTTCTTGTTTTCCTCTCATGCAAACAATGGCTGCCATATAATTAAATAAATCAAAGCCATTAAGAGGAGAAGGTCTGGCTGCTGCCAAAGCAGTGGCCTTTTTCCACCAACGAGCTGTTTCGGAAGAAATCTGCATAACTTCTTTAAACCGGTCATAATCAAAATTTCTGCCGGTTATCTGCTCAAGCTGCAAAATAGCATGATCAAACTGTCCTCTAATATATTTAACGCTATGTTCTGCGACCTCATAGGTATGATTAAACGGCATATCAAATAAGATCATTGGAATATGAAGCTCCTTCGAAATGTTTTCATACCATTTAATCACTGTATTGCAGATATTATTGCAGCAAAATATGAAATCCGGCATGGGGATATTTCCCGCGATACTATCTTTTATATTCATATAACCCAGATTTACTCTTGCATAAGAGCATAAATCATTCGAATAACCGTTGCCCTCAGAGTTATCAATGAATTCTTGTGAGCATTTTCTTGCACCAATTGCAGCAGCATGATTTTCAGGATAAACGACTTTAATATTCATCGTCTCCAATAATTCCTGTGGCGCAATCGAGGTTGACCATGCAACCAACCCACCTGATTCCTTGGCCGCTAAAGCATCCTCATAATGTTTATCCAGCATCTGTCTCAATAATTCTTTTGAAGAAACCAATTGATTCATGATAAAATCTCCTCGCTATTTTTATGCTTCTTATTTCATTGATTATATAAACGCAATGTGCGTGCCAACTTCAAATAATTATTAAAAAAAATAAAGGAGCACGTAATAGCTGGGTTTGCGGGCTCTACGTCACTCCTTTTATCTATTAATTTATTATCATACCGATGCCCTTGCGCATCAGCTTGGCATATCGCCATCGCTGTTCGTTGAAAGCCCGTATTTTTTCATCTTTCTGACAACAGTCGATTGATCTATCTCTAATACATTTGCTATTTTTCTCGTTGACTTATACTTTTCTTTTGCTTTTTCCAGTAACCTTCTTTCTGTTTGTTCGATCGCCTTCTCCATTGGGATAATCTCCGAATCTTCCTTTCGATACGTTACGCTCTTTACAGATGTGTGGTCATTGCTCTTGTGCCATGGCAGATCATTGATTTGAAGATATTCATTATTACTGACAATCACCATGTTTTCAATCATATTTTTTAATTGCCTGATGTTCCCGGCCCATGGATATTCCTCCAGCTCTTTTATAACATCATAGGTCAACTTTTTGCTTTGTCCGTATTTTACATTGAACGATTGTAAAAAATGAAGCGCCAATGGTGCGATATCTTCGATTCTTTCCCTTAAAGGCGGCACTTTAATTTGAATCACATTGAGACGATAATATAAATCTTCTCGGAATTCCTGCCTTTTTATCTTATCCTCCAGACTTTTATTTGTCGCAGCGATAACACGTACATCCACCGGAACTGGTTTGACAGAACCAACGCGGGTGATTTCACCTGTTTCAAGTACTCTCAACAATTTCACCTGAAGGTTAATCGGCATTTCACCGATTTCATCAAGGAAAAGTGTTCCTCCGTCGGCAGCTTCATAAAGTCCGATTTTCCCTTCTCTTGACGCTCCCGTGAAGGCTCCCTTTTCATAGCCAAACAGTTCCGACTCCAGCAGCTGCTCAGGGATTGCACCGCAGTTGATCGCCACCAATGATTTGTCCTTTCGCAAACTGTTATTATGAATGTATTTTGCGACCTCTTCTTTTCCGGAACCCGACTCTCCTTCTACTAGTACGGTTGCATCAAAATTGCTGACCTTATGTGCAAGGGAAAAAACTTCTTTTATCGCTTCACTTACTACGACGATGCGCCTGCCTTGTCCCTTGATATGGGTCGAGTCAGCGATATTATTAAAATACAGCTTCTCCATTTCTTTCGCCTTCAGCAATTCTTCCCGAAGCTCGTAGATCTCTGAGATATCTCTCGCATTGACCACCACTTCTTTCACTGTGCCATTTTTGCTGAAGACCGGAGTTCCGGTTACGATAATATTTTTGTTCTCTCTGGTTGTATGGGGCAACGAGACCGGTTTTTTCTCCTTGATGGCCAAGAAAACTACTGAATTTTTCATCCAGACTGGATTGATCAAATCCCTCATATTTTTGCCGTAAAGCTCCTCTTTCTTGATCGACGTGATTCTCTCATATGACTTATTGACCAACAGTACATTACCTTCTCCGTCCGTGACCAGAATCCCGTCAAAGGAACCCTCCAGAATTCCCTCCAGCTCTTCAATCATATGCTGGCTTTTTTCAAGCTCCATGTTTCGTTCGATATCCTGAGACAGATCCTGCATCATGAAGACAACCGCAGTCAGCTCATTTTTGTCTTTTATTTTAAAAGATTTTGTATGTAAACTTTTCCCGTTGATCAATGCTGTATTAATAACCGTTTCCTCCGAATAATTGCCTTCCAGATTTAAATACGACATATTCGGAAAAATATCATAAAACCTATGTCCGATTGCCTCTTCTTTCTTCAACCCGGCCAGTTTTTCAGCATTGCCATTGAAAAGTTCAATGATCAGATCTTTGTTTGTTACAATGATGCCATTCGGAGAATGTTGGAAGACGCCCTGAAATATATCGATATAATGCTTGTCATGGATGTCGTGATTTACGTTTCCTTTTGTACTCATTATTTAACGTACCCTCTTCCACAAAATGAATATATTCTTATAATTAGTGTCATTGTAGCAAAACATGTAAAAACTTACAACTAAAAAATAAACCTCCCTATCCGCAGCGATATAATTATCGATTATACCGAAACAGAAAAGGGAGGTATTCAATCAATGATATTTTTTCTACAGTACGATGCAGATCAGATACTCTCTTCCTTCATCGGATATTTTCTGCAGTGCACGTTGTATCTTAAATCGTGCATGCTCCGGCACGTTGGTCAATTTATTCTCCATTTGCTCCGCCACCATCTCATAGAGTGATTTCCCGAAGAGGTTCGTTTCCCATATCTTTGAAGGATTGTTTTCGAATTCCGTCAGAAGATAACGGATGAGATCCTCACTCTGTTTCTCGCTGCCCACAACAGGAGACACCTCCGTGGTGATATCCGTCTTTATGATATGGAGGGATGGCGCTTTTGCTTTCAGTCTTACTCCGAACTTATTGCCCTGCTTGAAGATCTCCGGTTCCTCGAGAACCATTTCCGAGAGCTTCGGCTGCACGATGCCATATCCCGTTTCGTCAACCTGAACCATGGCGCTCTTGATCTTATCATAGGACCTCTTGTCTTGGGAGAATTCCTTGATCAGGTTAAAGAACTGATAATCGTTATTGACCTCCCGCCCCATGATTTCTTCAATTACCTTGTAGAACAGTCCGCTTACAGGAGTCACTATAACCTCAATGTCGCCTGTGCCCAAATCCATATTGCTGACTTCAATGGCCTGCACGACACTTCCATCCTCCAGAGAGTTGATGGAATCCTTTATATCTCTGACATTATCGAATGTTTTGCTCCACTCTTTTATATTATTGATAATCGTCGCTTTGATCCAATGATCGTTGGGAAGACCTTCAATAAAGCCCGGTAAATTGAATTTAATCTGTGCCGCAGGAAATTCATAGAGTGTTTCGCTGAGGATCTCGGTGAGGACCTTGTAGTTCATTCTTGCACAGTTTGCCGCGATGACCGGAACTCCGTATTTCTCCTCCATGATGGCTCTCATTTCCTGTGCGACCTCGCCTTCGGGAGCTATGGAATTCAGAACGACAACAAATGGCTTATTCAGTTCCTTTAGCTCCTTGATGACTCTTTCCTCTGCAGGCAGAAAGCTTTCCCTTTCAATATCTCCGATGGAGCCATCTGTTGTTACTACGATCCCCAAGGTGGAGTGATCGGTAATAACCTTCCTCGTTCCAATTTCGGCAGCTTCTTCAAATGGAATCCGATTTTCCTGCCATGGCGTACTTACCATTCTGGCTTTTCCGTCTTCTTGATGTCCAAGTGCGTTTTTCACCATATATCCGACGCAGTCCACCATACGTACCTTGAAATTTATGTTGCCCGGAAGCTCCAGGGATACTGCTTCTGCCGGTACAAACTTGGGCTCGGTCGTCGTTATGGTTCGGCCCGAACCACTCTGCGGAAGTTCGTCGATTACCCGTTCCTTCACATATGTGTTTGTGACATTTGGAATAACGAGCAGATCCATAAAGCGCTTTATGAAGGTAGATTTTCCCGTCCTTACCGGTCCCACGACACCTACATAAATGTCACCCTGAGTTCTCTCAGCTATGCTTTCATATATATTTAGGTTTTCCAATGCTATAACCTCCTCCAATTTTCGTTCCACTCATTGGCAGTTGAAATCTACAAATCGTAGATTTGTGATTTCCTTGCATAAGTCCGTCATCAATCTGCTTTGCAGATTGGTCGGGCTATTATCTGTACAATATATTAGAGGAAGCATTTCTTTATTCATAAATTTTTTAACCTAGCCTCTTGATAAAATTATGAATTAGTGCCAACGCTTATTCATAGGTCTCTGTAAGCTCTCTGATCATATCCGGGAATTTCTCCAGCACACGATTAAAATGATCAACCACCACTTGGTCAAACTGGGAGCCGGAACCGTCAATCAGCTGATTTCGCGCCTCCTCAAATGGAAGCTTGGAACGATAACGCCGATCAGACAGCATGGCATCGAAGGCATCGGCTACTGCGATAATCCGAGACATGAAAGGAATCGTTTCTCCCTTCAGACCTTCCGGATATCCGCTTCCATCCATCCTCTCGTGGTGGCATTTCACGATGGGAGCTACCTCCTTGAACATAGAGATCGCGGAAAGGATATGTGCGCCCTTGAGCGGATGCTTCCTGATTTCGATTAACTCCCGTTCGGTAAGCTTTTCGCTTTTGGAAAGAATGTCGTCCGAGGTGCCGATTTTTCCCACATCATGGAAGAGCCCGCTGACACGCAGCAGATCCAGTTCCTCTTTGCTCATGCCAAAGGACTCCCCGATCTTGACTGTGTAATATGCCACCCGGTCTGAGTGACCTCGGGTATAAGTGTCCTTCGCATCCACTACCATTCGGAGTGCCTCAATGGTATCCATATATCTCTCGCGAAGCTGCTCATAGGTTCTATTCAGCTCGTCGTTCTTTATATTGACAAGGGAGTGGAGAAATGCATTGTTAATGGAGGAAGCTGCCTGGCTCGAATAGATTTCAAGGAGCTTCAGGCCATCTTCAAGATCTTCGCTCTCCACATAAATAATGCCGATATCCTGATGATATTCGTTAATCAATGGAATAACCACCCCGCCGTCCAGCTTCACTGCACTTTTGTTAAGCCGGGCATGTCCGATATGCTCCATCAGCGAAGGATTCAGCATTTCCATAAAGTCGTGGATGTCGGCGTGATAAACTCCCATGCCTTTGAAAATGCTGTTATTCCTCGAACTGAATTGAGTGATGTCATCCACCAGAATAAAAGCATTCTCGCTGTTCACAAGGGGCAGTATCTCTAACAGAATTTCCTCCAGGATGCTTCCGATAGGCTGAAGCTGATAGATTTTCGGAACAGCTTGTAAAATCTTGTTCAGTCCTTCCTGAAATTTCTTGATCAGGCGCATCTGCGCAATGGATTTTATTCCCGACTCTATAAGCAGCAAAAGCTGGTCAAAGCGGTCGCTCTTCTCACAGTACCCCTGGATGTCCAGTGCTCTGATGGTTTCCAAGGGCGGAGCCAGATCCTTGTGCCCAGTCAGCAGAAGGATATAAATCTCTCTGTTGAATTCCCTGATTTGACGTACCACTTCGTCTCCATGGATGGGACTCATCAGGAAATCGAGAATCAGCAGGTCGAAGTGTTCATTTCGAACGCGTTCAATCGCCTCTAAAGGATTCGTCAGCCCGGTATACTGATACCCGCTTCTTTTCAGAACCACTGACAGGGAGTCCACAATACCCGGTTCATCATCCACCAGGAGGATTTTATAATTTGAGGATACCTGAAACCTCTCTCGTCTCATATCATAACCGTCCTTTCAGTGCGAAGGGAATACGATGAACGACAGGTCAACGTACCCGTTTCAAGGAATAATTTCTCTCGTATTAATAATTCGTGCTTCATGAATACACTCCTTGTTTGATTTGACTTGTAAGGCTAGGAATCATGATATAAAAGCTTGTGCCTTCCCCCTCCTTGGAGGAAAACCACATATTGCCGCCGAAACGGCCTTTAATGGTGGAAGAGGACATGTACAGTCCAAGACCTGTCCCATCCTTTCCCTTGGTGGTTACCATCTCTTTAAATAGCCGCGGCTGAATGTCATCCGGAATCCCCTTGCCGAAATCTTTAAATACAAAAATGATTTCTTCGTCATTTTTGCTGACAAGGAGGTCAATCTTTCCGGGCCGCCCTTCATAGGACTGAATGGAATTACTGATGATGTTGTCAAAAACCTGCACCAGATTGTTCAGCTCTCCTTTTATCTCTGTGTTGGGGTCGATGGAGGATTGAATAATCAGATTACAATGTGAGATTTTAAGTTCATGGGTCATGAGTACCTCGATACGCTTTAAAAGCTCTTCAACAGTAAACTTGTCGGTGCTGGAATCGTTCATTTGGACTGCCTGCCCCTTGACTGCGCTAATGACATCGGACATGTATCTGCAGTAGGGTTTCATCTTTTCCAGCCATTCATCCATCTCCCGTGCAATTTCCATGTGGTCCTCCCGATTAACCTGTGGATCGGAAATGGATTCCCGGTATTCTGTTATCAGATCATGCAAGGCCTCAATTCCGCCGGATAAGGACATGATTGGGGTTTTTAGGTTGTGCGCGATCCCGCCGATCATTTGACCTAGAGAGGCCATGCGCTCCTGCTCCATAAGTATTTCCTGATTGCGCTTGATGATCTCAATATGCCGCTTATATTCGGTCGCATCCTTGAAGAGAAGGATGGAACCCAGATATTTGCCGGAGTATATGGGGATAATTTCAATTTCAAAGTGTTTGTCAAAATCCAGACCGCAAATATGTTCCTCAAAAGCAATATGACTGCGTTGCGCCTTTGCAAGTTCAAAGCCTTCCATGATTTTCTCCTGGTTGAAGGAGACCGATGCTGAGGTAAGTACCTGAAGCAAGGGTTCCTTTCTTCTGATCGTTACCATATTACCGAAGGTTTCAAGGAACGTTCGGTTGTAGTCGATGATCTCCTGTTCTTCATTGACTACGATATAGCTGTCAGAGATCAGGTCTACAATCTTCTGCAGCGCGATGGGGATCACATTCATCAGCTTGAATTTAAAAATGGCGATTGCAAAAAACAGCATAGTCACCGAAAAAGAAATGTTCTCATAGAATACCTGCATTTCTACGATCTTCTGAGTGCTAAGGATTACAACCATCAGGGGCACCGCAAAACCAATCGTGATCAACAGCGATTGCTTTGAGAAAAAACCGGAATTCTTGATGGAGAAGGAAAGTAAAAACCAAAGGCACACAAGAATGCAGCCATAAGAATAGAATTCATGGATGGGATAATAAGGTCCGTAAACAAACTCAGTGCTGATAAAGCTGTATTTTACAATAAACAGATGATGCAGGCTGTTGGTCAGTGCGATAGCAATGGAAATGGAAGGAATGATCAACACAAGAAGATGCTTCCAGCTCCATCGGATGCGGGTTTTCGCAAAAACAACCCCAAACATCAGCAAAAACACCGGAAGAAGACATACTGCGATGTACGATAAATGCTCGAGTGACGGGTAAAAAACGCCCTGCATATCAAAAAGAATCTTTTGAATCAGCCTGATGGCAGTCCATAACAGCATACAGGTATTTGCCAGAAGAAACGCATAGTGAATCTGCTGCTTTCGCTTCATTCGCGCAGTGATACCTGAAATGAACAGAAGCAGCAGTAATGATAATATCAGCATGCTATACAGAAAAATATTATGATTCATCAGCACGATACGGTCTCCTCTTACTTCGCCTATTATAAAACATTATTCCAAAAATTGGTTTTCACGCATATAGTCAAGGATTCGGCCAAGATATCCTTGATCGATTTCCGGCCAAACAAATCCAAGTTTTTCCAGCGCTCCGACCGTATAATTCGCAGTGATCCGGATCGGTGCGCCATAAGTCAGTTCTCCACCGGGCATCAGATATACGGACGCGCCCAACTGGGTTTGCGGAGTGTCATCCTTTCCTGTTCTTTTGCCGGAAGTCTGAGGACGGATGACAATGCCAAAAGTGGCGAGCTCAGATATCAGTTTCTTCACCGGAAGGGTTTTGGGATTCATCAGATGATAGATGCTGCCTTCCCTGTTCGGATTGCTCAGGAGCAGTAAAATTGCCCGAGCCGAGCTGTCCACAGGGGAAAATTCCAGCTTTTCCGTCAGGATTTTAGCGGATACCATCCCTGATACCATAACTTCCTTCAGCGCTGAGTAAAATGCATTTTCTGCCATATTAGGCTGGAACTTGCCGTCCAAATGCCGTCCGGTCAGGTTGCCCATGCGAAAGATAACCGCTCTGAGCTTGTCTTCCCGGATCGCTCGCAGCACCCGGTTCTCGGCCTCAAATTTACTTCGCACATAGTTATTCCCTTTATAATTCTGACCGATGTAAAAATCCCGCTCGGTAAAGATCCCCGCCACTTTCTGCTCAACCAGATAATTACCGGTTATGGCATCGGTGGACACATGCCCGAGAATACAATGAAAGCATTTGCAAAAGTCAATGACTTGCTGGGTCCCTTCCACATTAATTTGATGCATCTGATCATAAGGTCCGAAATACTTTACCAGGGCGGCACTGTGAATCACTGTGTTCACAGTCTTGCCCAGAAGTTTATAAGCCTCTTTGTTCAATCCAAATTCCGGTTGCGAAACATCACCGCGAATCGCACGAACGCGACCTGATAACAGCTGCTTTGCCTCTTCGCCATAGTAGAATCTCATAGTACCTTCAAGCCGATCAGCAGCAGCATGATCATCCTTGGCTCGCACCAGACAATGAACGGTCGAATCCGTATGGGCCAGCAGCTCATGTAGCAAATGCGCTCCCAGGAAACCTGTGGAACCGGTCAGCAATACATCTCCTCGTGATTTGGATGCAGCTTCTGTCAAGGGGCCGGAGTCCGTATTGATTTCGTGCTCGATAGGAAAGACTGGCGTTTCAATTTCAATAAGGTCCTCTTCGGGACATGTGAGCCCGGATGCTCTGGCAGCCAGCTCGCGGATATTGGAGCAACTATAGAAATCGGCAGCCGAAAGTCCCCAGCCATCATCATATATCTGTGCAAGGATCGCGATAACCGAGAGGGAATCTGCACCCAGCTCGAACAAGTTATCCTCTATACCAACCTGCTCCAGTTTTAGAATCTTCTCTGCCACTTCGCAGAGCCTGGTTTCAATCTTGTTGCTCGGCGGATTATAGATGCGCTTTTCATTGGCAATCAAAGGCAGCGGCAACGCTTTACGATCAACTTTCCCGTTTGCTGAGACCGGAAGAACCGGCATCCGGACAAAGAACGAAGGCACCATATATTCCGGAAGTTTCCTTTGAATATGTGCGCGCAGATCACGATGTGCAAGCTCACGTTCTGCCACATAATATGCGCATAGATGTTTCTGTCCTGCGTACTCCATTCCGGTCACAACAGCATCGCGAATGGCTTTATGCTGCATCAGACGGTTTTCAATCTCACCCAGTTCCACACGGAAACCGCGGATTTTAAGCTGATGATCCAGTCTTCCCAAATACTCAATGTCCCCTTGAGAAAACCATCGGGCTAGATCACCTGTTTTATAGATGCGCTCTCCGGGCATGTATGGATCAGGTATGAAACGTTCTTTCGTCAGCTCTGGCTGACCGATGTATCCTCTGGCAAGTTGAACGCCGCCGATGTAAAGCTCGCCGGGAATTCCAATCGGCAAAAGGTTCAGGTGAGGGTCCAGTATATAAAGCCGTGTATTATCGATGGGCCGTCCGATGGGCACACAGTTCAGCGTGACCTCCGGAGAGCAGTCGAAATAAGAGACATCCACCGTAGCCTCAGTTGGGCCGTATAGGTTATATAACTCCGTACCGTAGGGATGGTTAAGCAGCCGGTTAAACCGACGGACCTGTTCCAGTCCAAGGGCTTCGCCGCTGGCAAAGACCTGGCTGAGAACGGACAGTTCTTCTGTGCGTCCGCTGCTCTCAAGGTATTGTAAAAAAACATTAAGCATGGAGGGAACGAAATGCATAGTCGTAACCCTCTGACTTTTGATTGCATCAATGATAGCGGCGGGATCCTTCTCGCCATCCGGAGCCAACATGTATACTCGCGCTCCGGCTAATGACCACCACATCAGCTCCCATACCGAGACATCGAAGGTATAAGGTGTCTTCTGGAGAATCACGCTCTCTTGGGTCAGAGGGTATTGCCGCTGCATCCACCAAAGGCGATTCACCAGCCCCCTGTGCTCCAGACTGGCTCCTTTTGGCTTTCCGGTGGAGCCGGATGTGTAAATAACATAAGCCATATCACCGGGGTTTGGATAATCCTTCGGATGAGCGCCCATTTCGGCGTAACTCTCCGGCTCATCCAAGTTCAGTACATTACAGGAACAAGGCGGAGTAAAGTGTGCGGCATGATGCGTCAGTACGATATTTGTTCCGCACTCGGTAAGCATATGATCTGCCCGCTCGGGCGGATTGTTCGGGTCGATTGGAAGATAGGCGCCTCCGGCTTTCATCACACCCCATACAGCCACCACCATCTCAATGCTGCGGTAGAATGCCAGACCAACAACATAGTCCCTGCCCACGCCCAGCTCTTGAAGCCGGACTGCAAGCCGCCCGGACCGGTCTGAAAGCTCCCGGTAGGTGATGGCGCTTTCCCCGCAGGCTACCGCGATGTTATCAGGTGTTTTTGCTGCCTGCTCGTCCAGCAGCTGAGGCATTGTCTTATCCGAGGGATACTCAGCATGTGTATCATTAAAACGGTTGAGGATTTTTTTCCTTTCTATCTCTGAGAGCATATTCAGATGCTCGATTTCTTTCAGAGGATTATCTAGCGCGTGCCAGAGAAGGTTTATGATGTGCTGGTGGATGAAATCAATTTCTGTAGCGCAGAAAAGATCCACCAGATAATCGTAGTCGACTATAAGAAGACCGTCATTTTCCCGGGCATTCAAATTGATGAGGAGGGATTCTATCTGGTGACCATTAAAGTGCCAGCGGGAGATGTAATTTCCGGAGAATAGTTCCTTTTCAAATTTGGAATTTTGATATGTCAAAACAATGTCAAACAGGTTGTCTGAGGTTTTTTTCTTTTCTCTTACATCGCGCAGCAGCATGTCATAAGGATATTTCTGATGACGAAGGGCGGATAATATTTCCTTTGAGACGTGCTCCACGAAGCTGTCAAAATTCATATCGTATTGAATCGGGATGCAAAGCGGAACCCCGAGACTGGCGAACATGCCTGCAGTGTTTTTTTCAGCCGCGCTGGACCGGTTCAGAAGCGTCGTACCCAGCACCACGTTTTCCTTGCCTGCCACCCGGTTCAGATACATAGACACGGCGGCAATAAAAAGGCTGAACTCGGACACACCTTTATCCCGGCAATATTCATGAATTTTGCCAGAAAGCTTCTGTGGCAGAACCAGTGTTCTTCGTTTGGCTCGTGATGATATGCCGCTTTTTTTTCGGTCTTTCAGGGTGCAGACCTCCTGCCAGTTGTCAAACTTTTCTTCCCAATAGTTCTTGTCGCTTTCAAATCGCCTGGAGGCCAGATATTTCTTCTCACTCTCTATGTAAGCTGTATAGGATGGCAGAGGAGAAGGATCAACAGGGCGGCCTTCCTGCAAAGCTAAATAATATTCAGAGACCTGATTCACAAGCAGGATCATGGTCCATGCATCAGAAATCAGGTGGTGCAGACGCATATAAAAACCGCCATCGCTTTCACCGATGCGGATTAAAGCAAAATAGAAAAGTGGGGAGTCTATCATCTGAAATGGCAGAACTGACTGGGTTTCATCCCATCTGTAAAGTTCCTCATTGGAAGAAAACTCATATCGGGCAAAACGCACCGGTTCATATGGTGAGACATACTGGGCCGGCTCGCCGTTTTCCTCTGTGATCCGAAGCCGGAGTGCATCGTTTTTCTCGATAAAGAGATTAAGCGCTGATTCGAAAAGTTCGAGGTCGACCTCTCCCTGTATACGAAAAGTAGCTGCAACCACTCCTATGCTGGTATCCGGGTACAGCTTCTCCATAAACCATATGCTCTTTTGCTGATGGGTCAGCGGATACCGTTGACCGGTGAACGCAGTGCTTTTCTCAGAAAGTTGTTCTATCATATTTTCCTCAGTTTCCATTCGACTAAAACGCAAGTGCTTCGACATTGGATCTCCCTCACTATGACATATTCAGCAATATTCAGACATAATAAGTGTAGCACTTACTCCAAAATTATGCAATTGTATATCGAATATTTCACAATGACTTTGCGCTGCTTGAAGCATATGGAATACTTCTGAGAAGTGACAGCTTATGCAAATATTTCCCCAAAAAGGCTAAAAGTTTTCCCTTCTGTAATTTTAACAGCGACAATCTGTCCCGCAAGATCCGAAGTTCCTTTAAAATTAACGATTTTTGCCGACTCGGTCCGACCTGTAAACGTTTTTGAATCGGTCTTGCTCGGTCCTTCCACCAACACGCGAAGAACCCTACCCTCACAGGCTTTGTTTTTCTCTGCAGCAATCTCGTTGAGCAGATCTACAAGACGGTTAAACCGTTCGTGCTTGACTGATTCGGGGACCTGTTCTGTGTAATTCTCCGCAGGAGTGCCTTTCCGAATGGAATATAGGAAAGTAAATGCCGAGTCAAATCGAACCTGTTTCACCAAATCAAGTGTTTCTTCAAAATCCTCTTCCGTTTCCCCGGGGAAACCCACGATAAAATCTGTGGTGATGGCAATCTCAGGGACTGCCGCTTTCAGCTTTTCGATCAGCAGCAAATATTCTTCCTTCGTGTATTTGCGGTTCATCCGCTTGAGGATCTCTGTACTGCCCGACTGAACAGGCAGATGGATATAATTGCACAGCTTTTCACAGTCCTTATAGGCTTGAATCAGCTTGTCCGACAAATCCTTTGGATGGGAGGTCATAAAACGGATCCTCTCAAGACCTTCAATGTCATTGAGAATATAGATCAAATCCGCGAAATCTACAGTAAAGCCGCTACCGTTTCCATAAGAATTCACGTTCTGTCCAAGGAGCGTTATCTCCTTAACTCCGGAAGCGACCAGCTCTTTGACTTCATTGACGATCTCTTCGGGACGCCTGCTTCTTTCGCGCCCTCTTGTGTAAGGAACAATACAATAAGTACAGAAATTATTGCAGCCGTACATGATGTTTACAAAGGCCTTGAAGGGATACATCCTTTTCGCAGGCAGTCCTTCGATTATGTCGCCGCCGTTCTCCCAGACATCGATCACCTTGCTCCGTTCGTTGAGGACATTCGTTAAAAGCCTCGGGAATTCATGGATGTTATGGGTACCAAAGATCAGATCCACCCATGGATATTTGGCTTTCAGCGTATCGATAATATGCTGCTGCTGCATCATGCAGCCGCAAACCGCTACCACCACGTCAGGTCTGTCTTCTTTTACCTTTTTCAGCTCGCCCAGTGTTCCAAAAAACCGTTTGTCTGCATTGTCCCGGACGCTGCAGGTATTGATAATTGCTATATGGGCCGCTTTTTTATTTTTATTTTCAATATATCCAAGCTGTTCCAGCATTCCTGCCAAGGTTTCAGAATCATGTTCATTCATCTGGCAGCCAAAGGTTTGAATATGAAAGCTTTTATTTGTCAAATCGATATTCCTCCATTTAATTTCTTAACCTTATAATATTATCATTTCTCGCCTCTGGAAACAATATCAATATAATCATTGACGGAACCTTATTTAAGCTTTAAACTGTTAATAATATTTCGACTGCTATTGGAGTAAAGGAGGGATTTCATGAATGCAGAGCAGGTAAAGCATTATCTTGGACTCAACCATGAAGATAATATAAGAAAAGCGCAGGAAAATTTAAAAGGTGTTATTAAAGAAACTCCTCTGATTTACAGCGATTTTTACAGTAAGGAAAACAAATGCAATATCTATATCAAACCCGAAAATTTTCAAACCACCGGTTCTTTTAAAATACGAGGCGCTTGCAACAAAATTGTAAACCTGACCGATGAAGAATGCAAAAATGGAATCATCTGTTCTTCCGCAGGCAATCATGCCCAAGGAGTTGCGTTCTCCGCACAGCGCCGCGGTGTGAAATCGACCATTGTCATGCCCAACGTAACACCTCTCTTGAAGATCGATGCAACCAAGCAATATGGCTCCGACGTGGTGATCCACGGCGATGTATATGATGAAGCTTATTCTAAAGCAGTGGAACTGGCTAACGAATACGACTATACCTTCGTTCACGCTTTTGATGATTATGATGTGATCTGCGGACAGGGCACCATCGGTCTGGAAATACTAAATGAGCTTGAGAATGTGGATGAAATTCTTGTTCCTATCGGAGGCGGTGGTTTGATCAGCGGCATCGCAATGGCGGTGAAGGCTGTAAAACCGGAGGTCAAAGTGATTGGCGTCGTTCCAGTAGGGGCGATGTCTATGAAGATTTCCATAGATGAAGGTCAGGTGACAAGACTCGCTACCGTGAAAACCAGTGCCGAAGGTGTTGCAGTAAAACAGCCCGGAGATCTGACCTTCGCAATTGCAAAGAAATACGTCGACGAAATCATTACGGTTTCGGAAAAAGATATTATGGAAGCAGTACTGCTTCTCCTGGAAAAACATAAAATGATCGCCGAAACGGCAGGAGTGGTTCCCCTTGCAGGAGTAAGAAAAAGGGCAAAGCCCGGAAAAAACATCGTCTGTTTGATCAGCGGAGGCAATATCGATGTGGTGACCATTTCCTCCATTATCAATCAAGGTCTGATCAGCCGCGGAAGGATCATGTGCTTCTCGGTTGAGCTTCCGGACAAACCGGGTCAGCTGGTGAAGGTTGCTCAGATTCTATCAGAACTCGGGGCCAACGTTATCGAGCTCGTCCACAATCAGTTTAAGGCGATCGACCGATACTCCAATAAGGTGGCTTTGGAGGTAACTGTTGAAACCAACGGCCAAGCCCATATCAAGCAAATCATCGAAGATCTTGAAGATAACGGATTCGAAGTGAAGCGAGTTTACTAGACCTTATCACAAAAATTAATGGACATGAAAACTCATGTCCATTTTTGTTTACTTTTGTATAGCGCTGTGTTGTGGTGTTGCCTCTCTTAAGGAACAGCTAAACGTGCCTCGACGTGTGTGTTTCCAAGAAAACCGTCGGAGCCTCAGTTAGCTGGAAGCGACCGTGTTTTCGGGAAATACCCCTGGCAGGCACTTATTTATAAAGCTCTTCTGTTTCGTGTTTTCTTTGTCTGGACATCAGGCTCTTGACTGCTTCTCGTGCATCAATTTTCTCAGTGATTACATGATAGATCTGCTCCGTGATGGGCATCTCCACTCCGACCTGCCTGGCAAGCTCGTAAGCGGCTTCTGTGGTGTACATGCCTTCCACTACCATGCCGACTTTTTTGATTGCTTCCGATGGTTTCATTCCTTCGCCGATCATGATGCCGCATCGGCGGTTTCGGCTGTGCATACTCGTGCAGGTTACAATGAGGTCTCCAATACCGGTCAATCCGGAGAATGTGCTCAGGTCTGCGCCCAGTTTTACTCCAAGTCGTGCAATTTCAGTGATTCCTCGTGTCATCATGGCCGCTTTTGCATTGTCTCCATAGCCCATGCCGTCGGAAATCCCGGCGCCCAGTGCAATGATATTCTTTAATGCACCGCCTAACTCCACGCCGATCACATCTGAATTTGTATAAATTCTTAAACGATTGGACATAAAAACATCCTGAATATCTTCAGCAAGCTCCTGCTCATCGGATGCAGACACCAAAGTGGTTGGCATTGCTCTTCCCACCTCTTCTGCGTGGGATGGTCCTGAGAGGACTACATACCTTGCATTCGGCATTTTTTCAAAAGCGATCTCAGACAGACGCTTCAGACTTTTCTGCTCAATCCCCTTTGCTACGTTGACCAAAACCATTTCCGGCTTTAAATAGGGCAACGCACCATCCAGCGCACTTCTGAAATGCTGTGCAGGCACGGAAAAAAGAACGATGTCTGCTCCCTCAATGGCATCTCCCACTGTGTAGGAAATCTGCAATGCATCCGGGAATTTTACTTCCGGTAAGTATCTGACGTTTTCTCTATTTTCAGAAAGCTCTTTTAAATGTCCTTTATCTAAATCCCAAATTTTTACGGTATGCCCGTTGCCGCTCAGACTGATGGAAAGGGCCGTGCCCCAGCTTCCCGCACCGATTACAGCAATTTTTTCGTTCATTTTGTGTCCTCCTGTTTTTTAAAGCTCAGATTTGGTTCTTCACCCTTGAAAAGCCGCTTTATATTCATACGATGTTTGAATAGTATAATCGCTGCCATCGCAGTCGCCCATAGTAAATACTTGGGATCAAAGAAATAGGCTATCACTGGAAACAGAATGGAAGTAGCCAAGGAACCAACTGATACCTTTCTGGTAATGGCAACGGTAGATAACCCTATAATTGCATAGATAAGACCTAAAAGCGGCTCTATTGTTACTATAGTTCCAAACGCCGTGGCAATTCCCTTTCCTCCACGAAAACCAAATATCATTGGCCATATGTGCCCGATAAAGACCGCCATTCCGCAAGCCATGGCCAAATCCTGCCCGCCTATGTATTTTCCGATGAGTACTGCTGCAACACCTTTCAATACATCGATTACTAAGGTTGCAATGGCAGCCTTTTTTCCCAGGACACGAAGTGTATTGGTCGCTCCTGCATTGCCGCTGCCTTTGCTTCTAATATCGATTCCCATCATCATTTTTCCGATGAGAATTGCCGGTGAAATATTACCAATAAAATAGGCTGCGATGATGGCCAAAATCGGATATAAACTATTCATGACTGTCCTCTCCTTTTTCTCGAAACACAAATTTTATTGATGTGCCTTCAAAACCGAAGCCCTCTCTGATTTTATTTTCCAAATATCTGGCGTAGGAGAAATGCATCAGTTCCCTGCTATTGATTTTAAACGAGAACAAAGGCGGCTTTACTCCTACCTGAGTCACATAGTATATCTTGAGTCTCTTTCCCTTATCGGAAGGAGGCGCGACCATCATGGTCGCATCTGCAATCAAACTGTTGAGCTGACCGGTAGGTACCCTTAACGCACGTTTTTCGGACACATACTTAACCATTTCAATGACATTGTCCAGTCTTTGATTTTTCAAGACTGAGATAAATACGGATGGCGCATAGGACATAAATACCAGTTCCTGCGCAATTTTTTTCTGGTATTCCTTCATCGTATTGGTCTCTTTATCGATAAGATCCCACTTGTTCACAACAACAATGATGCCCTTCCCCGCCTCATGGGCAATTCCGGCTATTTTTTTATCCTGGTCCGTTACACCCTCTACCGCATCAATCATCAAAAGGCATACATCGCATCGTTCGATGGCGGCAATCGCCCTGATGACACTGTATTTTTCTATATCTCCTGTGACCTTGCTTTTTCTCCTGATTCCGGCCGTATCAATGAGGATATACTTATCTTCTCCCCGGAGAAACGGGGTATCGATGGAATCTCTTGTCGTTCCTGCGATTTCGCTGACGATTACCCTTTCTTCTCCCAGAAAGGCATTGATCAGAGAGGATTTTCCCACATTCGGCTTGCCGATGACTGCGATCTTCGTGGTATCATCCTCTTCCGATTCATCGGCATGAGGCAGCTTTTCAACAATTAAATCCAAAAGATCACCCAGGTTGAACATATTTACAGCTGAGATGGGAATCGGATCACCCAGTCCCAGTTCGTAGAAGTCATAAAAATCAGCAGGCATTTTCGAAGAATCGATTTTGTTTACTACTAAGATAACTTCTTTTCCTGTTCTCATAAGCATGCTGGCCACTTCTCGGTCAGATGAAGTCAGTCCATCCTTGCCATCGACGAGGAATAAAATGACATCAGCCATTTCCATGGCGAGTTCCGCCTGTAGTCTCATCTGCGATAGAATGACATCGGTTGTATCGGGCTCTATTCCACCGGTATCGATCAGAGCAAAATGATGTCCGCTCCATTCCGCCTCGGCGTAAATTCTGTCTCTTGTTACACCCGGTGTATCCTCAACGATGGATACTCTTCTCCCTACAACTTTATTAAAAAATGTTGACTTGCCTACATTGGGTCTCCCAACGACGGCTACAATTGGCTTTGACATCTATAAATCTCCTATTCAAAAATCGCTTCGGCAAATTCGGCAGGATCAAACTCCTTTAGATCATCCATACCTTCTCCGACTCCGATAAACTTGACCGGCATCTGGAATTCATCGGATATGGTGATCACAATTCCTCCCTTGGCCGTCCCGTCCAGCTTTGTCAGTACGATTCCGGTAATGTCGGTGATCTCACCGAATTCCTTTGCCTGGGAAATCGCATTTTTTCCCGTTGCTGCATCCAATACTAAAAGTGTTTCCCTGTATGCCTCAGGGTATTCTCTTTCGATCACTTTATTCATTTTTTCTAGCTCTGCCATCAGATTCTTTTTCGTCTGTAATCTTCCGGCCGTATCGCAGATCAGTACATCTACCTTTTTCGCTTTTGCGGATTGAATCGCATCAAAAATAACAGCAGACGGATCTGCTCCTTCCTGATGTCGTATTACATTTACCCCGATTCTGTTTCCCCAAACTTCAAGCTGTTCGCTGGCTGCCGCACGGAAGGTATCCGCTGCCGCCAGAAGGACCGTCTTACCATCTTTTCTGCATTTATTGGCGATCTTTGCAATGGAAGTGGTCTTTCCTCCACCGTTAACACCAATCACCAAAATGATCAGAGGAGTCTCATCGCTCAGCTTATGTGCTTCGCCTTTGTCGATCAAAGCCTTGATTATGGTTTTGATCTGTTCCTTTACCCCTTCAGGATCCCTGATACCCAGCTTTTTGATATCTTCTCTCAGTTTTCCCGTTATTTTCATTGTTGTATCCATACCGATATCAGAGGTGATCAAAACTTCCTCCAACTCATCCAGCATTTCTCCATCTATTTCAGGTCTCATGAAGATGACATCTTCAATTTTTTCCTGCAGTCTTCCAAAGAAGGATTTCTTAACTCCAAAAGCCATACTATCTTCCTTTCTTTTGTATATTTATTTGTTTTGTTTCTAATCTAATTATCTGTGCTTGCCTTTGTATAATGTAAATACTCACGTTTTTTGTATTATCACGATTCGGCTCACTATTTTTAATCCAAAAAACAAACGTCTTCCGTTATCGGTGTTTTTTGGCAAGGGCAAGATACTTTTTATCCCTTGTTAAAAATATTGCTCGCCTGCATCGGATAATACTAGAAACCCGCTCGGATATTTACTTTTACCCAAAGGCAAGCACAGTCGACAAAATATTCTATAAACAATATTATCCAGAATAATCTTCAAGCTATGATTATTTGGCTTGAGAGTTACTCCATCCTAGTCGATCAACCTATTGGAAGCGTTAATTTACAAGAAAAACATCGGAGCAGTTTCGCTGTTTTATCCTCTTGAGGGAGCAAAGTCTTTGGCAAATGACGAAGTCATTTTAGGAAAACACCGTCAACGGCTACGCCTCCGACTCGCTTC
>CAZTEH010000030.1:0-37981 GCA_964612345.1 uncultured Oscillospiraceae bacterium
GAAGCGTTAATTTACAAGAAAAACATCGGAGCAGTTTCGCTGTTTTATCCTCTTAAGGGAGCAAAGTCTTTGGCAAATGACGAAGTCATTTTAGGAAAAAACCGTCACATGGACTACGTTTGTTTTCCGTTCCGAAGACTGCGACCAAGAGAGTTGATAAAACCGAAACTGCGACTGTTTTTCGGTAAATTACGATTACAATTCGAATGCATCCCCAAGCTTCAAGGAAATAATCTTTGAAATTCCCTGTTCCGGCATTGTCACACCATAGAGAACGTCGGCATATTCCATCGTCGCCTTCTGGTGTGTTACCAACGCAAACTGGATCTCATTAAAGTTTGTGAGATATCGCGCGAAACGATCAATGTTGGAATCGTCAAGAGCGGCTTCTACTTCATCCAAAATGCAGAATGGTGTCGGCTTCGCCTTCAAGACTGCAAACATTAGCGCAATCGCGGTCATGGTTTTTTCGCCGCCGGACATCAAGTTGATATTTTGAAGCTTCTTTCCTGGTGGTTGTGCTACAATTTCTATTCCGCATTCCAGCGGATTATTCTCATCTTCGAGTCTTAATTCTGCAGCTCCGCCTCCAAACAGTTCTGTAAATGCGCCTTCAAAATTCAGGACAATCTGATCGAAGCTTTCTTTGAAGCTTTGCTTGATCGTTTTATCCATATCATCAATGATCTGTTTCAAGGAATTCATGGCGCCGAGGATGTCGTTTCTCTGCTCACTTAAGAATTCGTATCGTTCGCTGACGGACTCATATTCCTTGATGGCGCCAACGTTGACTTCACCGAGCTCTTTGATCCTGTTTTTGATCTCTCTGCTTTCCTTTACTGCGGCCGCCAGGTTGAACTCCTTCTTTTTGAATTCAATGGCCTGCAGATAGGATATTTCAAATTCTTCCCAAAGCTTGTCCTTATAAGAATCAAGCTGTGTCTCATATTTGGCCTGCTTAATTTCCAGATCATATTTTTGGGTTTGATATCCGTTGAGGATTCCATCCATCTCATCTTTTTTCTGGGTGATTTCATTCAGATATTTGGATACCGTATCCTTCTCTTCCTGAATTTCTCCCAGATAGCGTTCAATCGATTCTTTTTCCGCTTCCATGGCCCTGATTTCGCTTTCCAGGCTGTTATCACCATTTAGCAGATTTAGTTTTTCCGCATCCAAAGCCTGGATAGAAAGCTCCTTGCTTTGATTTTCCACGGTAAGCTCTTTTTTATAATCTTCAATCCTTGCCAGCAGCTGATCCACATGATTTTTTTGACTTTCCGCTGTACCAACGGCTACTCTGGCTTTCGTGATTTCCTCATTAATGGCCTCTAGCTGAGTCTTTTTTTCTTCATACTTCACAATTCCGGTATCTGCCATCCGCTCAATTTCGCCAATCTCATCATTGGCCTTTTGAACTAACACTTTGATTTCATCGATCATGGCTTCGGATGATTTCTTCTCTAACTCTATATTATCCAGCTCTCTTTTGTGTTTTTCATCGCTCTGCTGCAGATCTGAAAGCTGCTGAGTCATGGTTGCGATTGCGTTTTCCTTGGACAAAAGCTCCAATTCTTTATCGCGGTGCTCCTTATCCATTCTCTGGATCTGATCCTGACCGCGGAGGATTTCTGCTCTTAATTCTTCCAATCCTTTGTCACCGGCAACCTTGGATTTTTCCATGTCGACCAGCTTTTCACCGAGCTGCTTTGCTTCTGTTTTTCTTTCCAGGAGATTTGAGGTGTTGTTTCGGAAGGTGCCTCCAGTGATCGCTCCTCCGGAATTGATGACATCTCCTTCCAGTGTCACAAAACGCAATCCGCTGCCGGAAGCACTTTTTGACAGCTTAACAGCATGATTGAGGTTGTCTACCACAATTACCCTGCCAAGGAGATATTCCATTACCTTCTGATATTTTGGATCAAATTTAACACATTGGACGCCAAAACCCTTAAAGCCCTCTGCATTCTTCATACTCTGATCATTTTTAAGATTGGTATCCCGCATGCTTTTAATAGGCAGGAAGGTAAGTCTTCCGGCCCTGTTTTCCTTCAATGCGCCGATGGCAGCCTGTGCACTCTGGTCATCTTCACAGACGATATTCTGCAAAGCAGCACCGAGAGCCGTCTCAATGGCAGTCTCAAATCCCCTTGGTACTTCGATTAACTCTGCTACAACACCGTTGATTCCGGAGAGATTTGATTTCATGATAAACTTTACAGCATTATTATATCCCTCATAGGAACTTTCCATTTCTTCAATCATCTTTTTCCTGGTGGAAATTTGACCAATAGAAATCTTTAATTCCTCAAGTTCCCTTGCCAGCTTTTTTTCCTTGAAAACATCTTCATTATACTTTTGTTTAAGCTCCTGATATTCTGTCTCCATCTTTACGAACTGGTTCTTCAGGGATATCTGTTCCTTCAGAGCATAGTCATATCGTTCAGAAAGTTCACGTCCGGTTGTGTCTGCCGTCTCCTTTTCAGAAAGGATCTGATCCTTACGCCGGTCCAGTGTGCTCTGCAGGCTGAGAAGACTGTTGATTTCACTGTTTTTGCTGCTGATTGTGCTGTGCAGCTCGTATAGTTTGTTTTTCTGCCCGTCAATTTCCTCGGCATCTGCACTGAGAGCTGCTGTGATCACCGTATATTTTTTGATCTTATCCGACAGGTCTGCCTGCAGGCCTGCCAGCTCTTCATCGATCCCTCTTTTGCTGATATATTGTCCCTTCGCATTTTCCGTCTCTTTGTCCATTTTTGCCTCGATGACGGAAATCTCCTCTTTCAGTCTCTCCTTGTCTTTATCGATGGTCGATAATTTCTCCCTGTTCAGCTGATTTTGGTTGACCAGGGAATTGATTTTTTCAACACTAAGAAGAAGCTTATCCCTTGTTTCATTACCAAGTATCCCAAGCTCCTCGTTACGATTTCTATTCTCAATGATATCCGAATCAATGGAAGATTTGTCTTCCTTTAAGTCATCGATTTGGCTGACCAGCTCCGACAGGTCATCCTTTATGTATTCGTTTTTCAGCTCAATATTTTCAATATTCTTTAATGTGACATTGATTTCAAGCTCTTTGTATTTGTCCCGCAAGATCAGATATTCAGACGCTTTTGCGCTGTCCTCCTTTAGTCCGCCGATTCTGGATT
The DNA here is from genome assembly GCA_964612345.1 of uncultured Oscillospiraceae bacterium. GTDB lineage: Bacteria > Bacillota > Clostridia > Peptostreptococcales > Anaerovoracaceae > Anoxybacterium. The sequence continues at coordinate 3,153 of CAZTEH010000030.1, forward strand.
CGATTTCAACGATAATGTCGTTGACACGCTCCAGATTTGCGTTGGAGGCTTCCAGCTTCCGTTCCGATTCCGCCTTCTTGGTTCTGTATTTTACGATCCCGGCAGCTTCCTCAAAGATTTCTCTCCTGCTTTCCGGTTTGTTGCTGACGATGTCGGCGATTTTCCCCTGTCCAATTAAAGAATAACCGTCGACGCCGATTCCCGTATCCATGATGAGCTCACGGATATCCCTCAGTCTGCACTGGTTATTATTGATCGAGTATTCACTTTCACCGGAACGATACATTCTTCTGGTTATTGCTACCTCCGAATAATCGATGGGGAGAATTCCGGTGCTGTTGTCGATCACCAGAGTGACCTCAGCCATACCTCTTGACTTTCTGCTTGCCGTCCCTGCAAAGATGACTTCTTCCATTTTGCCGCCGCGCAGCATCTTTGGACTTTGTTCTCCAAGCACCCATCGGATGGCATCGGAGATATTGCTTTTCCCGCTTCCATTGGGGCCCACAATACAGGTGATTCCTTCATGAAACTCTATGCTGACAGGCTCAGCAAAGGATTTAAATCCATGCATATCGATTCTTTTAAAATACAAATGTGCCACCTCGCTCTAATGCTTGTTTTGCTGCTTGCTGTTCCGCTTCCTTCTTGCTCCGTCCCGATCCGCCCCCGATGACATTTCCTTGGAAAACCAGATTGGCATAAAAGGTCTTGTCATGGTCGGGTCCTTCTTCTCTTTCGATCACATAGCAAATTTCTGCCTCACCGTGGGATTGAAGTCTCTCCTGAATCTCGGTCTTATAATCCATGTGAAGCCTGCCGGAAATTGCATCTTCAATCAACTCGGAAAATATCCGTATCACATAATTGTGAACCGCATTCCAGCTGCCGTCAAGATAAATGGCCCCGATAACTGCCTCCATTGCATCCGCAATGATTGAGCCTCTTTTTCTGCCGCCGCTGTTTTCTTCTCCCTTGCCAAGCAGCAGATAGCTGCCGATGGAAACCCTAGTTCCGCATACGGCAAGGGATCTTTCACAGACGATGACCGCTCGAAGTTTTGTAAGTTCACCTTCTTCAACATGGTCAAGCCTGGAATAAAGGTAATCACTGATTATCGCATCCAAAATTGCGTCTCCCAGAAATTCAAGTCTCTCATTGTTTCCTGTTTGCGGTGACTTTCCTTCATTGATATAGGAACTATGCGTTAAGGCATTTTTAAGCAAATTCACATTTTGGAAATCATATTGAATTGTCTTCTGAAAATCTAGCTCATTCACTGATTATTATTTCCTCCAGTTCAAGCACGGAATTTTGTATAATCTGCACTACATTGGTTTCAGCATATGGGATACCTTTTAATATAGTATTCTTCACAGCCGTAGCGTTTGAGGATCCGTGCATTTTAACGATAGCTCCCTTAACGCCCAGAATTGGCGCGCCTCCATACTCCGAATAATCAAACTCCGATTTCAATTCCTTCAGTTTGCCCGCTAAAAGCAGAGCTCCCATTTTAGGAATAACTCCAGAAGTAAATTTATTCTTGAGAAGCTTGAGTATACTCATGGCAAGACCTTCGGTTAGCTTCAGGATTATATTCCCTACAAAACCATCACATACGATGACATCGCAAGCACCCTTCGGGATCTCCCGTGCTTCCACATTGCCGACAAATCGGAGGTTGCTCTTGGAAAGCAGCTCATAGGCCGCTTTTAATACAGTTGTCCCTTTAGTTTCTTCTGTACCGATATTCACAAGACCTACGGTTGGTTCTTTTATATTTAAAACCTTTTCCATATAAATGCTTCCCATAGTGGCAAACTCAAGCAGGTTATTTGGCTTGCATTCCGAATTGGCACCGGAATCCACCAGCAGGGAAACTCCGCCATTGCCCAATATCGGATAAGTGCTTGCGATTGCCGGCCGGTCGATCCCCTGTATTCTTCCCAAAATAAAAAGACCCGCCGCCATGATGGCTCCAGTGTTGCCTGCGGAAACGAACAAATCCGCTTCCCCGTTCTTCACCATGTTGATTCCCTTCACCATGGAAGAGTCCTGCTTGGTTCTGACCGCCTTTACCGGCGCATCCTCGTTACTGATCACTTCGCTGGCATGAACCACTGTGATCTTCTCTTTTTTATATTTGTATTTTTCCAGTTCGCTGTTTATCTTGGATTCATCTCCAACGAGAATGATTTGGTGTTCAGTCAAAGCTGATGCTTCCACCGCTCCCTTAACGATTTCTAAAGGTGCATGATCTCCGCCCATACCATCCACAACTATTTTCATAGGATAAACCTCCTTAGTTTATTCATCATCTTTTAAATCATCATTTTTATATTTTATCATATCAGTCAAAACATCATGTGTCTTAAAATATAACACATTCTACCTGTAAATGCAATTCTTACCCACGAAGAAGAAAAAGCACACCCGTTTCCAGGCATGCTTTCGTTTAATTTGTGATCCGTGTAAATTCATATTATCCATATTATCCATATTAATTGAGATCTATGCGTTTCTTTTTCATCAAATACCAAACATGAGGAAGGCTCCGCCCAATATAACGTAAGCAGCGATGAGTTCCGCACCCTCAAGCCAGTTCACCTTATGATCCATAAATACGGTACCAGCTAGTATAACACTTATAATAATTCCAAGCAGCTCCATCGGGGTGTAAACATATTCCATGGTGTTCCCGAGAATCGCACTCCAGATGATCATGAGCGGAGTTACAAACATAGCAATCTGCATGCTTGAGCCGACGGCAATTTCAATACTGATATTGATCTTACCTTTATAGGCCATAATTACTGCTGCTGCGTGCTCTGCAACATTTCCTAAAATCGGAATCAGGATGATACCGATAAATGCTTCTCCCAGACCATATTGCTCCGCGGCACCTTCTACGGTGCTGACCAGTATCTCACTCATTACAGCTACTGAAACGGCTGCAATAGACATGATGATTACACCTTTTCGCATTGTCCATTTCGGTTCTTCCTGTTCCTCGTCATCATCGACCTCATCCAGAAATATGTCTCTATGGGTGAACAGTGAGAAAACCAAACTCATAACATATAAAAGCACCATAATAATTGCCAATGCCAGACTGAATTTTACCATAGATTCACTGCCGGTTTTCGCACCGCTTGCGATCTTAAAGAAAAACGGCACAATGATGCCGAAGGCAGCAAAACCGAGCAGGGTGAAATTACTTTGGGTAATATTCTTATTAAAAGGTAAAAACTTAAATTTAAGCCCTCCAATAAAAATACTCATTCCCATTACGAGTAAAATGTTTCCAAGTATAGATCCGGCCAAGCTGGCGAGGACAAGAGAATACAGTCCTGCTTTCACTGCAAATCCGGAAATCAACAGTTCAGGCACATTGCCCATCGTGGCATTCAGAAAGCCTCCGACTTTTGGTCCGGTATACATGCTGATTTGTTCCGTTGCTTCCCCCAGCACAGCGGCGAGAGGAATAATTCCAATACAGCAAAGCCAAAACACAATGCCGTCACTGAAATGCAGTCCGAATCTTGCTATAAGGGTGATTGGTATAAAAACCAATAACCAGTAAAGATATTTCATTAATAAAATCTCCTTTCAAAAAGTTCATTTTTAATATTAGTCTCTTTTTGTTGAAATTGCAATATATCTTGACAAAATATACATTATACATGTTTTTATTTGAGCAATAATTCAGCAACATCAGCACCACCCGTCAAACGGGTGGTTTGCTCAGGGCTATAAGCCCTTGTTACCGGCCAGCGTCTAAAGGCGCTGGCTTTCACTTTGTTCAAGCCACTTTGCCTTTGCCGCTTTTGCTTACCCCTAAAGGGGCTTTTGTACTACCTATTTAACCCTTGAAAGGGTCTTGATATTCTTTCACACTCAATTTATCTAGCGCGATATCATGCTGCTCTTGTTCTTGAATGTATTTTTTGATGGTCTCTTCATTGAGACCAACTGTGTCGGATAAGTCGGAGCCCTTACGGACTCCTCCTCTCCTAAGAACCGTGCTTGAAAGTTTCCCTTCACACGGCTCACGCATTCTTAACTTTCAAGTCTTCCATTTGTGTCAACCTAGACTTGTAAGCGGCAGTTCCCTTGTATGCTCGTTTCTTGGCAATTTTTCTCTTTTCTTTCTTGTTCAGAAAGTACTCGTTGTCTGCGTACGGGTTCATATCAAGTTTCAATCTTTCATGCCTGACTATAGGAATGTCTGGGGGCCGAATCAGTGTCGCTTTTCCATCTGTGAAAATCCAGTTCCTCATGCTTTTTGCTTTCCAGTACCTGTCCTTTATCCATTTAGCACTTTTATTAGGATGTCTTCTTTTCGCCCATTTCCACGTCATTGCGAAGATACGAAAATTTAGCTTTTCGAATGTCTGCTTTGCACACACTGACTGATGGTAATTGCACCAGCCTTTTAGAACTTGATTCATTTGGTATATCAGGTACTCCTGCTTTACTGTTCTGTTCTTGTGTATTATTTCGCTTATCATCTCTTTCCTGTAATAGAACACGTGCCGAAGTCAGCCATCTTTCGATTGAAACAAATCTTGAATTCCTATGCTCCACATTACGCGAAGCCGTTCGCTTTTTCGGCATCCTTTACCCTCTGGTCATTGTGCATTTCTCACGATTTGCCTACCATTTGCTGGAGACCATAGGGCTTACCCTTGTCCAGTCGTCTGAATAATTATGATTCACTTAGGATGTATCCATAAACCGATAGGATTGAGATTCTATCTCTGTCATCTTATTGCCGCACGTAAACAATTACGGCAATCATCCTACATTCCCTATTTGGGTAAGGCGTATCGTCTACATTTCGCCTTTTCATACTTGACGATTCTGCAATACTTCACTTGCGTTATCCATATGAATCTTTTCCTAGTTGCAGTTGCGGCTGTAGATACCGTACTTGCCCCGTTGTTCCAATCTGCTTAGCACCTTCAAATTACTTTGAACGCACCGACTGGTAGGAATACCTGAAGATGAACAGGTGGTGCTTTTAGCACAATTCAGACGACCCCTCTAAGGTCGCACACTTACATAATATCCTTCTGCCCAGAAATGACGGTTCCCAAATTTGTACTTTAAATTTGCATGTTTATCAAACATCATCAATGCACTTTTCCCTTTGAGATATCCCATGAAACTTGAAACGCTGATTTTCGGTGGTATGCTCACCAGAAGATGAACATGGTCCGGCATCATGTGTCCTTCGATAATCTCCACTCCTTTGTACTTACACAACAGCTGAATTATTTCTTTCAAACTGTCACGGTATTGATTATAAATAACCTTTCGTCTATACTTGGGAGAGAACACAATGTGATATTTGCACATCCATTTTGTTCGGGCTAAGCTATTTGCTTTGTTAGCCATTAAAATCACCTTTCCTCTCGCTACAAAGTGGCTTGAACACCTACATTATAGCGGAAAGGTGATTTTTTTTGTATAACATCCGACGCGCACCCGCATAGCGGGTGGTTTATTGTTTCGCACGCTTTGCGTGCTCAACAGGCTTATAAGCCTACAATAAAAAGACTGCCGATATTGGCAGTCTGTTACCAGTCTCTTATTCGCTGTGAATGTAATGGTTCAGTTATTCATTCGCTAATGATTCCAGCTTCAAAATTGAAACCTCATACGCAGTTTTTACAGTGATATTTCCTTCCGGATCACGTTTTCGATATTCCCTGCTTTGGATCCTTCCCGTTACCGAAATCTTTGTTCCTACGGAAAGATTGCTGGCATAGCCGGCATTTCTGCCCCATGCAATACAGGGTATGTAATCGGACTTGTTATACATTCGATTCACAGCAAGCATGATGTCGCAAATTTCCCTTCCGAGAGGCGAAATCCGTCCGATTGGTTTTTTGCAGATAAATCCCTCAAGATTGATTTTATTTTCATGTTCCAGCTTGGTATCTTCCTCACATCGTTTGAATTCTCTGGCAAAAACCACGACATTAAGTTTATTTCTTCCTTCCTGTTCCTCGTTATATGTTCTTATCTGACCTAAGATTTCAACATAATCCCCTGGTTCGAACTCCAGATTCCAAATCAACCGTTCTGATACAATGATTTGAATGACATCACGATAACCACTTTTCCTGTCCACCCCCACCGAAAAGCTGTAAAATGTCTCCCCATAGGATTTATGGCTAATCGTTGGCGGCGACAAAACAACTCCGATCAGTACAGCGTTATTTGTTTCCAGCCCCTTCTCTTCCATACCCTCCATTGCTTTTCCCCCTTTTATCCTTCCATGTTTCCTTGTCAGTGCATCTTCTTAATACTGATCAAAGCATTATCAATCCCTATAGTTTATTCATCAGTATCTTTGATATTACTACTTTTTAGGATGGTTTGAGGCCAAATAGCAGAGAGGGGAAATGATTCAGTTGCCTTCAGCATCCGTTAAATTTTCAACGGAAAATGCTAAATCCTTAATAACCTCGCCCGCCAGTATCAATCCCGCAACAGATGGTACGAAGGCGATACTGCCGGGTACTTGTCTTCTTATGGTACATTTTCTTTTCGTATCGGGTGGACAGATGCAATGGCTTTTACAGCTGTTTGCCTCATCTTCAATGGGTGTCATTGGAGGCTCTTTTGAATAAACAACCTTCAGATTCTTGATCCCCCTCTTTCGGAGCTCAGAGCGCATAACCTTTGCAAGGGGACACATGGAGGTTTTTGAGATATCCGCCACCTCCAGCTTGGTCGGATCCAGCTTGTTGCCTGCTCCCATGCAGCTTATGATCGGAACATTCTTTTCCCTGGCCTGCTCGATCAATACCAGCTTGGAAGAAACCGTGTCAATGGCGTCTATTATATAGTCGTAGAGACCCAGATCAAATTCATCCGCATTAGCGGCACCGTAGAAGGTTTCAAAAATCTCAACTTTTGCAGCAGGATTGATTTCCAATACTCTGTCCCGCATGACTTCTACTTTCTTTTTTCCTACCGTTTTTCTGGTTGCGATAAGCTGCCGGTTGATATTGGTAAGGCAAACCTTGTCATCATCGATAAGGTCAACCGCTCCTATACCGCTCCTTACCAGTGCTTCCACCGCAAAAGTACCGACACCGCCGATACCGAAAACTGCCACTCTGGAACCATTCAGCTTTTTCATTCCTTCTGCACCCAGAAGAAGCTCTGTTCTTGAAAATTCGTTTAACAACTAATAAATCCTCCGTTTCAGCACTACAATATCCACTTCATGTATGAAGTGGATATTGGTTTGTTTAATATAATTCGTTTAACGTTCCGTGCCGGAACTCCAACTCGCTTCGCTCGTTGCTGTCCGTTTTGCCTAGCCAAGCAAGCTTGGGGCAAAAAGGCAAGGAGTTGACTGCTTTTTATTCAGAAAACAATGGTGTGGAAAGATATCTTTCCCCGGTATCAGGAAGCAGAACCACGATTGTTTTGCCCACGTTTTCCGGTCTCTTTGCGACCTGAATCGCTGCAGATACTGCTGCCCCGGATGAAATTCCGATCAATAGGCCTTCTGTTCTTGAAAGCTCTCTTCCAACTTCAAATGCAGCTTCATTTTCTACTGTAATAATTTCATCGTAGATGGAAGTGTTTAAAACCTCAGGAACAAAACCTGCTCCGATACCCTGAATCTTATGCGGACCCGGTGTTCCCTTGGATAATACCGGAGATGCTGCCGGTTCTACCGCAATGATTTTAACATTTGGATTCTTGGATTTTAAATACTCACCGACTCCCGTGATCGTTCCGCCGGTGCCTACTCCGGCTACAAAGATATCGACTTCACCATCGGTATCCTCCCAGATTTCGGGCCCTGTCGTGGCTTTGTGTACCGCAGGGTTCGCAGGATTTACAAATTGACCCGGGATGAAAGAATTTGGTGTTGCATCAGCAATTTCCTGCGCTTTGGCAATGGCGCCCTTCATTCCTTTCGCGCCTTCGGTAAGAACCAGTTCCGCACCATATGCTTTCAACAGGTTTCTTCTTTCAACACTCATGGTTTCAGGCATCGTTAAAATGGTCTTATATCCTCTCGCTGCTGCCACGGAAGCCAATCCAATACCCGTATTGCCGCTGGTAGGTTCGATAATGATCGCCCCTTCTTTAATCAGTCCTTTTGCTTCAGCGTCATCGATCATTGCCTTTGCAATTCTGTCCTTAACACTTCCTGCAGGATTGAAATATTCAAGCTTCGCTAATACTCTTGCCTTTAACTCATTCTTTTTTTCATAGTTTGTCAGTTCTAATAAGGGAGTTCTACCAATTAAATCTGTTAAACTTTTATAAACTCTTGCCATTTTTTTATTCTCCTTTTCCAATTATATTTTTATTCATACTTTTCATACGGTTTTACTATGATTTATATTATGTTTTTATTATATCCATATGTTTCTAGAATGTCAATACATTTTTTAAAAATATTTCATACTATTTCTATATGATATGGGGAGTATTGACTTTTCTTTGATTATTATTTACTATAACAATGGAGATAAGACATTTTTTGATTGGAGAAACATGACATGGCATACGAATTTAATAAGATAATTGAACGAAAGGGAACAAATTCTTTAAAATATGATTTCGCAGCAGAAAGAGGAAGACCGGAAGATGTCTTACCCTTATGGGTTGCGGATATGGACTTTCAAACCCCGGCAGAAGTGACAGAAGCAATGATAAGCGCCTGCCGGCACGGAATCTTTGGCTACTCCGAAGTCAAGCTTCCATACTTTCAAGTCGTTCATGATTGGTATCAAAATTATTTTCAATGGGATACGGAAGCTTCCTGGCTTATTAAAACGCCCGGTGTGGTATTTGCTATCTGTACTGCCATTCGCGCATTTACTAATCCCGGTGACAGTATATTGATCCAGCGTCCTGTTTATTACCCGTTTACCGATGCAATTCTCGATAATGACCGTGCATTGGTCAATAACCCTCTGGTATACCGGGATGGACATTATTCCATGAATCTGGAAGATTTCGAAACAAAAATCAGAGACAATAATGTTAAGGTATTCGTCCTCTGTAATCCTCATAACCCGGTAGGCAGAGTCTGGACAAGGGATGAGCTGATCGGTATTGGAGAGATCTGTCTGAAGCATAATGTTATTGTTGTCTCAGATGAAATTCATGCAGACTTTATCTACCCCGGCTTTCACCATACAGTTTTTGCAAATCTCAAACCGGAATATGCAGATATTACGATTTCCTGCACCGCACCAAGCAAAACATTCAATCTTGCCGGTCTGCAGGTTTCAAATATTTTCATCAGCAATCGGGAACTCCGGTATACTTTCCGAAAGGAGTTATACAGTACCGGTTATTGTCAGTTGAATACCATGGGCCTGGTTGCCTGTCAGGCAGCTTATGAGAATGGAGCCCCCTGGTTGAAAGAGCTAAAGTCATATTTGGAGGGCAATCTGGAATTTGTACGATCCTTTCTTAAGCGGGAGCTTCCCCAAATTACTTTGACAGAGCCAGAGGGAACTTATCTTTTATGGCTTGACTTTCAGAAGTTAGGGATGTCGGATGAAGAGCTTGATCGTTTCATTGTGGACGAAGCCAGACTTTGGCTCGATAAAGGCACCATGTTCGGTCCCGAGGGAGAAGGTTTTCAGCGCATAAATATAGCATGCCCGAGAGCGACCCTGGAAAAGGCTTTCACTCAACTCAAGCATGCCATTGGACAGCGTTAGCATATATCCCTTTGATCCCGTTCTGAACTTATCGTGCTTTCTGATAAAGGTGCACATCTTCCGGGCCGTCTGCAAAAGCGCCAAGCTTTGGAACGATCTCTTTAAAATGTTCAGCTACCATGTGCTTATTCAACGCATCCATGCTTTCCCATTCTTCAATAAAGGTCAATAATTGCGGATTATTCAAATCCTGATACAAATCATAGTGGATGCAGCCTTCATCATACTTGTTGGTTGCTTCCACCAGTTTTTCGGCCAGTGTGATAAATTCTCCGATCTTTTCTTTTTTTACCGTATTTCCTGCCACTACTTTAATCATCTTATTTCTCCTTCTTAGCTCTCCTAATTTAAGATTTTGCCTGCTACTCACAGGTTCTCATCGCCAGAATCGTTTTCTCGATCATATCGTCGAGTTCCCAGCCCAGCATTTCAGCGCCCTGCTCTATTACATCCCTGGAACAGCCTGCCGCAAAATTTAATGTTTTATATTTCTTCTTAACGGATTTCAATTCCAGGTCGGACACACTTTTGGACGGACGCATCAGCGCCGCCGCACCGATCAATCCGGTTAATTCATCCGTCGCAAACAATACCTTTTCCATTTCGTGCTCCGGTTTTATCTCGACGGCTGTAAGCCCATATCCATGGCTCACCGTCGCATGGATCATTCTTTCATCGATTCCATGTTCCTTCATGATTTCCTTCTGTTTGATGCAATGCTGCTCCGGGTACATTCCAAAATCCAGATCATGCAGCAGACCCACGATCCCCCAAAATTCCTCTTCCTCTCCATATCCAAGAAGCTTCGCAAAATACTTCATGGTGCCTTCCATAATAAGGGCATGCTTCAGATGGAACGGGTCTTTATTATACTCGTTTAAAAGCGCCCAAGCTTCATCCCTTGTGATTTCCTTTGATTCCTTTTCAGTAAAATCTTCAACTAACACTTTCATAATACCTCCGCAAACCATTCCTTCGCTTTCTGCGATATCACCTGTCAGATCAATCGTCTTTACAAGATAATTGCCTGTCCCAATCATTGAAAAAGCGTCCCTGATTATTTGAGCTTCACTGCAGCCGCCTCCGATACTGCCGACGATCCGCAAGTCCGGAAAGACGATCATCTTAGCCCCTGCGCCTCTTGGAACGGAACCCTTCGTTGATATCACTGTCACCGCAGCAAAAGCTTTGGAACAATTGCCGGAGATCGTCTCCAAAACTTCCAGATCAAGCTCCGAACGGTTGAACCGTTTGCCGCCGCCACCAAGCCTCTTGCGGCTGATAATCTCCGCCAATATTGAGATGGAGATCTCTTCCGGCGTTATTGCGCCGATATCCAGACCAATCGGCGTACAGATCCTTCCAATACGATCTTCGTCAAAGCCTTCTTCCATCATTAACTGTTTTACTCCGTTAACACGGTGCTTAGAGCCTATCATTCCCAGATAAACAGTTTCCTTCTGAGCGAGAAGCTTGCGAAGGCACAGTGTGTCATGCCGATGACCTCGGGTGATAATCACAACATAATCATACTCCGAAAGCTTAAGTATGTCAAAACTGTCCTCAAAGGTTTCGCATATTACTCGTTCTGCCTGGGGAAAGCGGCTTGAATTTGCAAAGCTGGGTCTGTCATCCACGACGGTTACGGAAAATCCTATTTCTGAAGCAAACTTTACAAGCGGCAAGGCGATATGCCCTCCGCCTAAAACAATAAGCCGTTCTTTTGGATGGAAAGGCTCCACGAATATCGTGTGATCCTCTTCTTCAATAATGGCAGGAATTCCTTCGTTTATTACGGATTTTATTCTATCCGGGATTTTATCATAATCATTTTTGATATCGATTACTTTCTTATGAAGCTGTCCGGGCCCATTTGGCAAATAGGTAAGCAGAACAGCCGGATTACCTTTATTGAGCCGGTCAAGGATTTTATCGTACATTTCCTTCATGGATAACACCGCCTTTTTTTGAATTATTATTTCATATTAATTCAATATGAATAATATGATTATATTTTGAAGAGCATTCACTGTCAAGATGAAAGATAAGATATAACATGCATGGCAAGCCAATCATTGGAATAAAATGTAGCGTCATGTAGATTATTTGGTCATTGGGATGGAGGTATTGATAAGTGGGAAAGCTTAATAAGAATCGAGTTATTATAAAGGGCTTGGCAATTTGTGTTGTGGCTGCATTGATTATAACTGCCGGATTGAATGGATGGGGAATCAATACTGTTCTTGGCGAGGGGAAGAAGCTTCCAATCTATTCGGTCGATACAAATGAGAAAAAGATAGCGATCAGCTTCGACTGCGCGTGGGGAAATGAACACACCAAACCGATTTTGGATATCCTGGATCAGTATAATATCAAGACCACCTTTTTCATGGTTCAATTTTGGGCGGAGAAATTCCCCGAAGATGTGCTGGAGATCTATAACAGAGGTCATGAAATCGGAAACCATTCCTCCACCCATCCAAACATGGCAAAGCTTTCCATTGAGGATATCACAAAGGAATTAAAAGGTTCGGAGGATGCAATCGAAAAGATAACAGGACAAAAACCGGCCGTTTTCAGACCACCTTTCGGCGCTTACAGCAACAGCCTCATTGAGACCTGCGAATCCAACGGGTATCATGTCATCCAATGGGATGTGGACAGTCTGGACTGGAAGGAGATCACAACGGAGCAGATCGTTGACAGAGTGACAAGAAATGTGAAGCCCGGTTCCATCGTTTTATTCCATAATAATGCGGAGCATGTGGAGGATTATCTGCCCAGCATCCTGGATAAGCTCAAATCGGAGGGTTATGAAATCGTTCCCATCGGGCAGCTGATCATGACGAAAAACTACCATATGGATCATGCCGGCAAGCAGATGGCTGATTGATTTTCATGAATGTTGTATACATGACTCAGAACATTGACTTCCTTTGTTGAATATCATATAATCAAGTCGATTTAGATAGAATTTATCCGATTGAATAAGTATCGGAATTCAAATTTAAAGCTTAAGGGTGGGACGCTTCCTTTGAAACGCCACCTTTTTTATTGGATAAATATTTGGATCACGTTAAATTTCGCACGGATGCACCCGCCCTTTTCATGATATCGTAAGAAGTTTTGGGTAAACTTTATAAAAAGTATTGGAAGTTGAATCTTAATAATAAGGAGGTAATTATATGAGTTTTCTTGAAAGCATCATTGCAGCCACTTTTACTATGGTTGTGGTTTTTATCGTTCTTGCGGTCCTCTATGTTCTGATTAAACTCTTTTCAGTTGGAATTAGGAAGATTGAAGACATCGGCAAGAATTCCACGCAATAATCCATCTGCTAATTTGTACTAACGATTAAGGAGGAAACATTAACTATGTTCACAGAAGCTTTAATAAAACTATGGCAGGATTCGGGCTTTATCGCTCTGTCATGGCAGTATCTGGCAATGATTGTTGTTGCATGTGTACTTGTTTACCTAGCGATTGTCAAAAAATTTGAACCACTTCTTTTACTGCCAATAGCCTTTGGTGTTTTGTTGGCCAATTTGCCGTTATCAGGATTGATGGCTCCACCTCCATCACCTGACGAAGCCGGCGGCTTGCTTTATTATTTATATTTAGGAGTTAAAAAGGGAATTTATCCTTCACTCATCTTCCTTGGTATCGGCGCAATGACAGATTTCGGACCATTGATTGCCCGACCTGTCAGCTTGTTTTTAGGCGCCGGGGCTCAATTTGGTATTGCTGTTGCTTTTGTAGTAGCAGTTGCACTGGGCTTCACACCTCAGGAGGCGGCATCCATCGGCATCATTGGCGGTGCAGACGGCCCGACTGCCATCTATTTGACAACGAGACTTGCTCCGCATTTATTGCCGGCAATCGCCATCGCAGCATACTCTTATATGGCTTTGATACCGCTGATTCAGCCGCCAATCATGCGTCTGCTCACAACAAAGAAAGAAAGAGAATGTAAAATGGAACAGCTGAGACAGGTTTCAAAGCTTGAAAAAGTTTGCTTTCCAATTCTAGTATCGATATTATGTATCCTTTTACTTCCTTCCGTTGCACCGCTCATCGGTATGTTGATGCTGGGCAACCTATTCAAAGAATCCGGTTGCGTAGAAAGATTAACAAGCACTGCACAAAATGCAATGATCAATATCGTTACAATTTTCCTCGGTGTTACCGTGGGAGCAACTGCAAATGCTGAAACTTTCTTACGACCTGAAACCCTTAAAATAATTGGGCTGGGACTGATGGCGTTCATGTTCAGTACCGTAGGCGGATTATTGTTAGGTAAACTTTTATATCTACTTTCAGGAGGAAAAATCAATCCTTTGATCGGTTCGGCCGGTGTATCCGCAGTTCCGATGGCAGCGCGCGTATCCCAGATTGAAGGTCAGCGAGCAAACCCAACAAACTATCTGTTAATGCATGCTATGGGACCGAATGTAGCCGGAGTAATCGGATCCGCTGTTGCAGCAGGAATACTGCTATCAATGTTTGGTTGATCTTATACGATATAGAATATATAACAAACAGGCCTGTGTCACTGACACAGGCCCATTTCTTGTCCTAATAAAATTGTAAATAAAATACGCCGCGCCATAAGTGTTCTCATAGAAAACCGTCGGAGCCTCAGTTAAACTGGAAGCGACCGGATTTTCGAGAAAACACACCTGACAGGCGCCCCATGTGAGAATACCCCTGGCAGGCGTATAATGCTGACAATTTTATTTCAGCGTTTCATTCATGCTTCCGGTACGATAGCCGGCAAGATCCAGAGAAACGTAGGTAAATCCAATTTTCTTGAACCGCATAAAAATCTGATCCCGGACTTCCTTCTCCATGATTTTCGGGAATTGGTCTTCGGAGATTTCTATCCTTGCCATGGTTTCATGATGACGGACTCTGACCTGGCGAAAGCCAAGATCCAGCAGCAATTGTTCCGCTTCATCCACCATCTTCAGTTTTGGCCGTGTGATGCTCTGCCCATAAGGGAATCTGGAAGAAAGACAGGCAAAGGACTGCTTTTCCCAGGTGGGCAGACCCAATTCTTTCGACAACTGTCTGATTTCATCTTTCGACAGCTCCGCATGTCTCAACGGACTCTTGATGTCTAATTCCTGAATCGCGGTGAGTCCCGGGCGATAATCTCCCAGGTCGTCCATATTGGAGCCCTCCACTACTTGCTGAATTCCGTTTTTCTCTGCAATGTCCTTCATCTTGGAAAACAACTCATGCTTGCATAAGTAGCATCGATTCACAGGATTTTCTGTAAAGCCTTCAATTTCAAGCTCCTCGGAATCAACGATTCGATGTACGATTCCGTTCTCCTTCGTAAATGCCATCGCTTCCTTCAATTCTCTTTCCGGAAAGCTGCAGGAACGGGCGGTAACCGCAATTGCTTTGTCCCCTAAAACATCGTGGGCCACCTTCAGCAGGAACGTGGAGTCCACTCCGCTTGAGAAAGCAACGGCAACGCTTCCCAGACTTTTTACATATTCTTTTAAATCACTGTATTTATCTTGTAAACTTTTCATTATATATTCACTTCCTTCGTGCTCTGCAGATGCTTTTCCACCGTCTGCACAATAACCTCAACATCCGCCAATGCGCCTTTTCCTAAATCTCCGCAAGCCAGTCGGCTTTCCTTCGGTTCTATAAAATGATATCCCAGCTCCTCCAGGCTTTTTATATTTTTCTGGACGATGGGATTTTCATACATATTGGTGTTCATTGCAGGACAGATAAAGACAGGCGCATGATCCAGCGCCATAATTACCGTTGTGGCCATATCATCTGCGATACCGCCTGCGATCTTACCGATCATATTGGCAGTAGCCGGTGCCACAAGGCATAAATCCGCTTTTTTTGCCAGCGAGATATGCTCCACTTGATCCGGTTCATACTCGGCAAACATTGACGTATATACCCTGTTCTTGGTCAGTGATTGAAAGGTAAGCGGTCTGATGAATTCCATGGCGCCGTCGGTCATTATAACATCTACGTTGTACCCATCCTTGACAAGCCGGTTTGCAAGTTCGGCAGCCTTATAAGCGGCAATACTTCCTGTCACACAAAGTAATATATTCTTCAATGTACGAACCCCTCCTTCTCTGACAACTTCTGTTCAACATTTCGGACGATAGCTTCTGCAATCTGCTTTTTTGTTGTAAGCTTTTCATAATTTCCTGTTCGCGAGATCAAATATCCCACATGCTTCTCACCGGTGATTTCAACCAGATCATTGGCCAGCACCATATCGCAGTCATTTTTCTGCAGCAGCTGAAATCCGGTTTCGATGAGCACGCCTTTATCCACATTGGTCAACAGTTTGAAGCCGACCAAAATCGTATCCTTTTGCAGCTTTTTGATTTCTCCGATGACCTTTGGTGTCTTTTTTAATACAATAACAAGGTCTTCGATTTCAGAGCTGATCTTTCCATCCGCCAGTTTCTTGTCAAGATCTTCCTCTCCGGCCTTGATGGAATCCAGTGTTGTAATCTGTTTCACCGTATAATCGCTTACCGCCATGGCATGGATCACCGCGTCGATTTTCTTTGTGGTCAGCAGTTCCTCCAATGCTTCCAACAGTCCCTGAGCTCCCATAACACGAACGACTTCCACCCGTTCGTCGGAAGGAGCATTTGTATTTCTGTCACACAGGTAATAGATTTTCCCCACATTGATGTTTTTGGATTCAAGAAAGGATTTCGCAATGGCTAAACCCAGTCTGCCGGAAGAAAAGTTTGATATCACTCTGACATCATCGATTTTCTCAGAAGTCCCTCCGGCGGTTATCACTATATTTCTCACCACTTGGCACCTTCCATGTTGTTCATCGCTGTATTGATCCGGAATCTCTTCGGGATCACCTCAATATCAAGCGGAAGCTCTTCTCCTTTTTCCCCGTCGATATCCGTCCCCACCTGCTGCTCCGATTCAATGCAGAGTCTCTTGGTCTGAAAGAATTCAACGTTTTTATTTTCATGATGCTGTCCTGTCATTACATTGAACAGCAGCGGTGCAAGCTCCAGAATAGGCATTTCCTTAAAGAGCATAACATCCAGAAGACCATCATTGACCTCCGCCAATGGAGCAATTCTTTTAAATCCGCCTGCAGACCGGCCGTTCATAACCAGCATGAAATAGACTCTATCCTCGGAGGTATACTCTTCACTGGTTATCTTGACCGGGATCGGCTTCAGGTTGGGGATTTCCGAAACACCCTTCAAATAATAGGAGATGACCCCCAGCGTATTTTTAATATTGGGGTCTGTTTTCTGGCTTACGTCCACAAGGAAACCCATAGCGGCAACATTGACGAAGTATTTGTTGTTGACCCTGCCGATATCGGTATAAGTATAATTTTCCTCCAGCGCGATCTTGACCATACTGTCAAAATCATGAGGAAGATCAAAATAATAGGCAAAGTCGTTTGCCGTTCCTGCCGGGAAGATCGCAATGGGCAGATCGATATTGTACAGCATCATCGCATTGATCACGATGTTTATCGTACCGTCGCCGCCGGCTATGATCACTTTTCTGTATTCTTCGGGGTTGATGTCCCTTATTACTTCAAAGAGAATTCCCTTCCGATCAGCTCTCACCGGAATAACAAACATTCTTTTCTTTTGGAACTTTTCGATGATCACATCAAGATTGCTTTTAAACAATCCGTTTCCCGCATTTGGATTATAAAACAAAAGTACTTTATTCTTCTTCATGGTTCAATAACCCCCTAACTTTACCAACCAAATACAACGAACCTGCATAAACAATGACCTCAAAATTAGATGCTAATGTGTCGGCATAACGGCAGGCATCCTCCGGTTTTTCTATAGCAGAGCATTTTTTTCCTCTTTTCGCTATTTGCCTGCATAAGTCAGAAGCAGAAAGCTTTCTCGGATTGTCCGGTTCCGTTGCGATAAACTCATCCGCGATCATTTCAAACTTATCCAGCAGCTTATCAATTTTTTTATCCGCCAGCATACCAACGATCATGAGTATTCTGCTGTCTGGAAAATGTTCCGCCAGGACGATCCTCAGAGCATCGGCTCCGGCTTCGTTATGCGCTCCGTCGATGACTACAAAAGGTTCTTTTCGAAGGATTTCAAACCGTCCGGTCTGTCTCGCTTTTCGGAAACCGGAATACAGCTTCGCCTGGTCCAAACGGACAAGGTTTTTTTGCTTCAATATTTCAAGTACCGTCAAGGCACAAACTGCATTGCAGATCTGATGGATGCCGATCATGGATATAGAAAGACCCGCGTAGCACGTACCTTCGATTTCCGCATCAAAGGTATAGCCGTCCACAGTCTTTTCCAGCACTTTCCAGTCATTGGCATGAACCTCATATATTTTGCTGCCTCTGGCATCCGCAATCTTTCTGATCGCATCGGAGGCGATTTGATCTTCCACGTTGAAAATCACAGGTACTCCCGGTTTGATGATTCCGGCTTTCTCAATGGCTATTTTTTCCAAAGTATCGCCTAAATATTCCATATGATCAAAGGATATGGAGGTTATGACCGATGCAACGGGCCTGCTCACCATATTGGTTGAGTCTCCGGTGCCCCCAAGGCCGACCTCCAGAACCAGAAAGTTCATATCCTTCTCTGAAAAATATAGGAATGCGATGGCGGTGATCAGCTCGAATTCGGTAGGCGATTCCATACCCTCTTCCAGCATGATATCCACCTTTTCCAGAACCAGTTCCGTATATCGGGTCAAATCTTCCGCTGAAATTTCTGAGCCGTTATATTCGATTCTCTCTGTAAATCGTTCCAGAAACGGAGAGGTGTACATTCCCGTTTTGTAGCCGTTTTCCTGAAGCACGGAATAGAGATACCTGCAAACCGAGCCTTTCCCATTGGTTCCCGCAACATGAATCACCTTCATGTTTTCCTGCGGATTTCCCAACAATTCCATCAGCCTGGTCATTCGTTCCAAGCCTAGCTTGCTTCCGTATTTTTGAAAGCTGTGAATCCTGTCCAGTGTCTCTTGATATGTCATTTTTGTTATATCCTTCTACAGTTATTCATTATTTTTACAGTTTTTTCTCCACTAAAGCAAGGCGCTCAGAAACTTTGACCAGCGTATCCTCATACTTGGCCATCTTTTCCCGTTCCTCGTTGATGACTTTTTCAGGTGCTTTGCTCACAAAGCCTTCATTGGCGAGCTTACCCTTTATCCGTTCCACTTCGACGGTCAATCTGGTCTTCTCTTTTTGCAGACGGTCAAATTCCGCCTTATAATCCAGCAAGTCGTCCAGCGGGATATAGATTTCTACATTCTCGACCACCGCAGACATGACTTCCTCAGGTACCAGCGATTTATCTGTGATAAAAGAAATTTCTGTAATGTTGGCAAGGCTCTTGATATATCTTTCTCCGCCTTTGATATTTTCCAAATCCTTTCCTGTGGACAGGATAACGGCACTCAGCTTTCTGGATGGTGCAGCCTCTGCCTCGGCTCGGATATTTCGGATACTTCGGATGGTTTCCATGGCAAGTTCCAGCCTCTTGACTTCCGCCTCGAAGGTCAAGGCGCTATCATATAATGGCCAGCTTTCCTTGATCAGGAAGCCTTCCCGATTGTCCGCGGTTGTTTATTCTTAGGCAGGAAGCTCCAGATCTCTTCTGTGATAAACGGCATGAAAGGATGGAGCAGCTTCAGCATAACCTTTAAAGCCCTGACCAAAACATATCTGGCCACCTTTTTGTCCTCTTCGTCGTCACCGTATAATCGGCCCTTAACGAGCTCGATATACCAGTCACAGTATTCATTCCAGATCAGCTCATATGTTTTCTGGGCAGCGAGGGAAAGCTCAAATTTATCCATATTTGCGGTAGCTTCCTTGATCGCATCATTCACTTTTGCAAGGATCCATTTATCTTCATCCTTCAGAGCGAGCTGATCGATGCCCTGGGCATCATCCGCCATGGCTCTGAATTCTCCGTTTTCATCCTGAAGGTTCATGATTACAAATCTGGAAGCATTCCAGAGCTTATTTGCAAAGTTTCTGCTGGCTTCCAATTTGTCGGCCTTGAATCCCATATCATTCCCCGCAGTAATGCCTGTCATCAGCATGAATCGAAGAGCGTCTGCCCCGAATTGATCGATGATTTCCAGAGGAACAACGCCGTTGCCCAACGACTTTCCCATTTTGCGGCCGTCTGCGTCTCTTACGAGACCATGGACATAAACATATTTAAACGGAACCTCTCCCATCATCTCCAGACTGGAGAATACCATTCTTACGACCCAGAAAAAGATGATATCATAACCCGTTACCAGAACATCGGTCGGGAAGAAGTATTTCAGATCTTCCGTTTCTTCCGGCCAGCCCAGTGTCGAGAACGGCCATAAAGCGGAGCTGAACCAGGTATCCAGAACATCCTCGTCCTGCTCGATGCGGGTGCTCTGACACTTGCCGCACTTTTCCGGCGGTTCAGCAGAAACGATCATCTCTCCGCAGTCCTGGCAGTAATAGGCCGGGATTCGGTGTCCCCACCAAAGCTGTCTGGAAATACACCAGTCTCTTATATTTTCAAGCCAATGCAAATAGGTCTTTTCAAAACGGTCCGGAACGTGGATCAAATCCCCCGTCTTTGCCGCTTGAATAGCAGGCTGTGCCAAGTCGTACATCTTTACAAACCATTGGTCGGACAGCATCGGCTCAATAACCGTATCACAGCGATAGCAGCCGCCGATGGGAATTATCTTTTCCTCTATCTTTACCAGATAGCCTGCGTCCTCTAAATCCTTTACCCATGCTTTTCTGCACTCAAAACGGTCCATGCCCTCATATTTTCCTGCAAGCTTGTTCATGGTCGCATCGGCATTGATGCAGGACGGGCTGTCAAGCTGATGCCGTTCACCAACTTCAAAGTCGTTGGGATCATGGGCCGGAGTAATTTTAACCGCACCGGTTCCCTTTTCCGGATCCGGATAGGAGTCGGCAATAACCGGGATCTCTGTACCTACAAGCGGAATCACCACCATCTTGCCTATGAGGTCCTTATATCGTTCATCATCGGGATGAACTGCGATTGCCACGTCACCAAACATGGTTTCCGGTCTGGAGGTCGCAACGGAAATCCCTTCGCTTCCATCTGCACCGGGATATCTGAAATAATAATATTTTCCGGTTTTGTCCTCATGCTCAACCTCTGCATCGGACAAAGAGGTCCCACAGCTCGGGCACCAGTTGATCAGACGGTTTCCTCTATAGATCAATCCCTTTTCATAAAGCTTGACAAAAGTATCAATGACCGCTTTGTTGCAGCCCTCGTCCATGGTAAAGCGTTCTCTTTCCCAGTCACAGGAATTTCCCAGCTTTCTCACCTGCTGGGTGATCATGTTTCCGTAAAGCTGCTTCCATTCCCAGGCCCTTTTCAGGAATTCTTCTCTCCCGATCTCTTCCTTGGTTTTTCCCTCTTCGCTTCTTATTTTATCCGCCACCTTAACCTCGGTTGCGATGCTGGCATGGTCCGTTCCCGGAAGCCACAGCGCACTGAAGCCCTGCATTCTCTTCCAGCGAGTCAGGACATCCTGCAGCGTCTGATCCAGGGCATGGCCCATATGAAGCTGTCCTGTAATATTCGGCGGCGGCATGACGATGGTAAAAGGTTTTTTATTCGTATCTCTCATCGCTTTGAAAGCCCCGTCCTTTTCCCACATTTCATAGATCCTATCTTCAAAATCCTTTGGATTATACGTTTTCGCTAAATTCTTTTCCATTCTGACACCTCTTTACTATTTCATATACTTCATTGATTGAAAGATTGTTTTTCTCCGCAATTTTCGCGCAGTCTTCGTATTCCGGCTGGATTCTCTCCAGCCCTCGGACGATAACCAACTTGACGCGAACCTCTCCCAGAGCTGTCAGAACAGTTCTGATCTCTCTTTTTAAGGTGATCCGTTCTATTTCCTGCGTGCGGATCCCTATGGTCGAGGTTTCCCGGAATATGATATCGGAAAGCTTTTCCGCATCGTTCGTTTTACAAAGCACGGACAACATGACAGCCGGGCGGTTTTTCTTCATCTGGATCGGAGTAAAATAAGCATCCAGAGCTCCTGCCTTCATAAGTTGATCCATGGTGTACCCAAGTATTTCTCCGGTGGTGTTGTCGATGTTGGTCTCCATCAGTGTGACGCTGTCCCTCACCTTATCAACTTCCTGAAGCTGAGCTGTATCCTGTGTCAATTTCGATGGCAGTATGCCTGAAGTTCCCAAAATGACACGAAGGGCGTTCAGCCTGCCCGTTTCCGTCTTGCCGAAGCCGTACCCGACGCTCTCCACAAGCATCTCCGGCATTTTCATGCAGCCTTCCGTGACCGTTTTCAAGATACCGAAGCCTGTAGGTGTGACCAATTCCGCCTGGATATCCTCCGTGACGATGGAAATCCCACTGCCTCCCAACATCTTGATCACTGCCGGTACCGGCACAGGCAGTCTTCCATGCCTGCAGTTGATAAAGCCCTGCCCTTCATGCACCGGTGAACAGAGGATCCGGTCCACCTTCAGCATGTCGATGCAGATCGCTGTACCGACGATATCCACGATGGAATCAATGGCTCCCACCTCATGGAAATGGACTTCACTGATCCGCTTACCATGGACGGCTGCTTCCGCTTTGGCGATTTCCCCAAAGATCGCTATGGACAATTGCTTTGCTTTATCACTGATTCCGCTGGAACGGATGATATGAACGATATTCGAAAGGCTTCTTTCTTTTTCATCATGGTGGTGATGGTGATGGTGTCCATCATCATGTTCATGAACGCAGTCTACATCACCGTTGAGCGTAATCTTTACGTCTGTCCCGCTTATGGAAAAACGTTCGATCTTATTGATCTCAATATCATAACCTTTGACACCAAGCTTTTTTATCTCTTCCACGACAGCAGAAGGCTCGAGGCCCAAATCAACAAGTGCCCCGATACTCATATCTCCGCTGATTCCTGCAAAGCAGTCAAAGTATAAGATTCTTTCCATTCAAATTCTCCTATAGCTGATTGATGTTTGATGCAAGGTATCCCGCTCCAAACCCGTTATCGATATTCACCACTGCGACCCCTGTTGCACAGCTGTTAAGCATGGTCAGCAGCGCCGATATGCCTCCGAAGCTGGCTCCATAGCCTATGCTTGTGGGAACTGCAATGACCGGTTTGTCCACAAGGCCGCCCACTACACTGGCAAGGGCTCCCTCCATCCCGGCAATGACGATGACCACATTGGCAGCCCGGATACGGTCCAGTTTTCCAAATAAACGATGGATCCCGGCCACTCCGACGTCATAGATCCGGTCCACCTGATTTCCCATAGACTCCGCTGTAACGGCCGCTTCCTCGGCGACCGGGATATCAGAGGTTCCGGCAGTAACCACTGCAATAATCTTTTCCGAAAGGATGTTCTCTTTATTCTTGACCACAATCATTCGTGCAAGCGGATGATAAACCGCTTCCGGAACGATTTCTTTTACTTTCTCGAAAACCTCTTCCGAGGCTCTGGTACCCAGAATATTCGAGTTCTTTTCTTTCATTTTATCGATAATGGCAGCTACCTGCTCCGGCGTTTTCCCTTCACAGTAAATGGCTTCGGGATAGCCGGTCCTGATATTGCGGTGCTGGTCGATATTTGCAAAGCCAATATCCTGATAAGGCAGCTCCTTCAATTGAGCCATCGCTTCCTGAGGATCCATTTTCCCCTCGGCTACCTCATTGAGGATATTCTGTAAATAAGACTGATCCATAATTCACCCCACCATACGATTTCAAAGCATTGAAAATGCATGATTTTCACTTAAAAATCGTTTTCTTCGTATTAGAAAATTTTATATGAAAATACGCGAAATGTCAAAATATATCTGTTCTTAAGCTCTGTTTTGCAGGCTTAGAGGAATCTCCAGACCCGATTCTTCCATTAGTTCCTTGTTCAGGAAAAGTTCCAGGGGCTTCCCATCGGCAAATACCTCTCCCTTTTTTAGGATGATCACCCTTTCGCAGAGATCCAGGACCAAATCCAAATCGTGAGTCGCGATGATCTTTGTATGAGGCAGTGCCTCCATTGCATGAATGAAATTGCGCCTGCTTTTCGGATCCAGATAGGAGCTTGGCTCATCAAAAAGCAGCACCTCAGGATTCATGGCCAATACCGCTGCGATGGCAACATTTCTTTTCTCACCACCGGATAGCTTGTGAGGCGCACGATTCTTCAAATGTTCGATTCTCATTGTCTTGATGGCATGCTCCGCCATTTCCTTTATTTCATCATTGCTGTGGCCGAAATTTCTCGGGCCGAAAGCAATGTCGTCATAAACTCTCGCCATAAATAGCTGGTCGTCGGGATTCTGAAAAACAAACCCGACCTTCCTTCTGATATCCTCCAGCCTTTCCTTTTTCATGGGAATTCCGGCAATCTCGATCTCACCTTCCCTTGCGGTATAAATCCCGACCAGCAGTGCGAGTAGCGTTGATTTCCCGGCGCCGTTTGCTCCGACAACTGCAACGGTGCTTTCCTCGTCAATGTCGATGCTTATATTGGTCACAGCCTCGTGCCCGTCAGGATATGCATAGCTTATATTCTTGACATGAATCACAGTATCCCTCCTTCTAACATTTCGTAGATTTTCATCGTCTAAAACATTCTGTCCGATTTCCCTTGAAAATCGCCCGAAATAAAATCAATTGTTCTTCAATATGATTAACCGAAAAAACTTCCGATTATTATGCTGACGTTATACCATCGAAATAGAAGGAAAACAAAGCATAAAAGAATTCCATAGAAAAAATCGGCAGATCTCATTCTATCAGACTGGGCGAAATGATACTCTCCGTTAAAACCCCTGCATTTCATAGCAACATAAACCTTTTCCGCCCGTTCAAAGCTCCTCAGCAGGAGCTGTCCCATAAAGGTTCCTGCATGGGCAAGCTGGATCCCTTTTTGCCGATTTGACCGGAGATGGTATGCAGTCATCATATTGCTCGCTTCAACGATCAGCAAGCCGATATATCGATAGGTCAGCATGATCTGCATAACGAATATTTTCGGTATCTTGATCCGGATCAGCTCATATGCCAGCTTGTCCATGGGGGTTGTGGCTATGAGGATCAGTACTGCCATAACAGTCAGAACGGTTTTGATCAATATGGATGCGAAGGATAAAAGTCCCCAGGAAATCGGAACTCCCAATAAGAATACTGCTGTTTCCCTGTCCAGAAACGGATTTGACAGCCCTGCAAAAAATGAAAAAGGCAGTGCGATCAGCAGTCTTGAAAGCACTGATTTATATGGGATATCACCCATGGCCATAAGCAGAATCGGATAAATAAAGAAGGGGATCAATCCGCTTATATTGTATTTATCAAAAGAGATTACAACCACCAGAAAGAAAATAGTTGTAATCATTTTTGCCATTGGATGGATGCGGTGGATTATGGTTTTTCCATCCGCCAGTTCTTCCAAGGATTGTATTCTGTTCAGCGCATCCGTTAATTTTGACATATCTTATATAATCGTTAAGATTCTCTCTTTTCTAAATTATTCTTCGTTATCACATTCCACTTTTTTTCTGGACCGGGAAATGAAATAGCCTGCCAGACATGCAAGACCCAAAGTGATTCCGCCTCCGATGATGCCGGAAGCCGATGTACCCGACGCAGCGTTGGATTCCGCACTGTTTTTAAAGCTGTAATCGGGAAGAAATGCCGTGAATTCCTGTATTTTAGAGGCTATCCGGTATGCCGGTCCCTCTGCCTCGAGTTCTGCTGTTCCTGCCACACCCTGCATGGACCATTCCAGCCCGTCCGGGTTACCTGATGCAAAAATGGAAAACGCTCCCCCTATGATCAGTGCCATGATCAGAAGAATAGTGATAACCTTCCTCCTTGACATTGCTGCTTTGACGTTCCGCTCTCCTATACCGTCAAGCAGCGTAGGATTGCACTGATAAATGAAACATAGAACCGCTGCCGTTGCAATTCCTTCGATCAATCCGATCACCAGATGGATCGGCTGCATCAAAAGGACGAAAGAAACAAAAGGAAGCTCCGTCACTCCGGAGATCAAGGTTTCCAGCACCACGGAAAAGGCGCCAAGCTGCAGTCCCGCAACCACCGCTGCGATGGCTCCTATGGTAATCCTTTTCGTAGTAAAGGATTTTTTTACAATTTGTTTATAGATAAACGGATATGCGATAAAGCAGGCAAAAAAGCCCATGTTAATAATATTGCAGCCCAGAGCAAGCAGTCCCCCGTCCGCAAAAAACAGCGCCTGTATTATGATAACCGCAGATAATACTAAAAATGCGGCATACGGCCCTAATAGGGCGGCGAGAAGAATCCCTCCTCCGATATGTCCGCTTGAACCTGTGGCCGGAATGGTAAAGTTGATCATCTGACCGGCAAACACAAAGGCTCCCATTACTCCCATCAAAGGAACTTTTTTATCATCCAGTTCTTCTTTTACTTTTTTGACCGAGTATCCGATGGCTCCTGCGCTGACGGCCATCATGACGCCGCCGACCGCCGGTGTTATTAAGGCATCTGCCATATGCATAGTTTCCACTCCCTTTCTGCGACACAAAAAATACCATGGGGGCATGAATTTTCTTCATTCATCACGCACCTTCATGGCACTGCATCAAACATAATAAAAAGATTGATATTTTATGGTACTTTCAAATACCGGGAGCGTCTTCCTGACACTTTTTTATGAGTTTATTATATCTTCTTCCCCAGTTTCTGTCAACGCTTTTACGTCTTATATCTTTTGAAATACAGCAAGCTGGATATGACCGCTTATGGTGTGGCTTATCTTTCGGAATCCTGAATTCTCAAACGTTTTTATAATTTCCTTTGGGGAATAGAACCTTACATCTCCGGCTTTGGACAGCGGCACAAATGGGTTACAGAGAAATCGTACAAGTGCCGGATAATAAACATCGGCGATATACAAACAGCCTTCTGTCTTAAGCAATCGATGTGCCTCCGCTGCAAAAGCCTTGACATCCGGAAAGTGATGGTATGCCGCACAGACGGTAATCAAATCAAAGATTCTATCATCAAAGGGCATGTTTTCACATCCGGCAGTCTCAAAAACCATTCCCGGATTTTTTCTCCTTGCATTCTCGATCATTTTTTCCGAGATGTCGGTGCCATATCCAATAATTCCATATTGATCGGCCAGCATTTTAATTAATGTGCCGTTTCCGCAAGCGACATCTAAAACGCAGGCCCCTCGATTCACACGGATTTCTTCCAATAGTTTGTTTTTAAATTCCAGTGTAAATCTGCCATCAAAGGTGTTGTCGTAATGATCTGCTTTTTCATTGTAGCTTCTTACTGATTTCTCATTATAACGATTCATATGTATGAAAACTCCTTAAATAACCTTTGAGAAAGCTTTTTCTATGTAACTCACAGATACCGTGGCTGTCAATGCCTTCATAATGTGCCTTGGTACCATAGCCCTTATTCTGTTCGAAACAGTAATGGGGATATTTCTGATGGTATTCGCCCATCATTCTGTCTCTTGTAACCTTGGCGACAATGGAAGCAGCCGCGATAGAAACGCTGAGACTGTCTCCTTTGATGATGCCCCGCTGGGGTATTACGATATCTTTTAAGGTCAGGGCGTCAATCAATATGTACTCCGGTTTTGTTTCCAGCTTTTCGATTGCCTGCTTCATTGCCAGCTTCGTGGCCTCCAATATGTTGATTTCATCGATCATGTAATTATCTATGATACCGATGCTATAACAAACGGCATATTTCGTAATAAGTGTGTACAGCTCTTCTCTTTTCTTTTCAGAAAGTTTTTTAGAGTCATCCACTCCAAGGACATCAAAGTCAGCAGGCAGAATCACAGCCGCTGCAACCACAGGTCCTGCCAGCGGTCCCCGGCCAACCTCGTCGATGCCTGCGATATGCCGGATGCCTCCTGCATACAATTCTTCCTCGAACTGTTTCATTTCAGCGAGCCTGAATCTCGCCTTCCGTTCCCGTTCTTCCTTCGTCATAAGCATTTCTCCAATGTGATTTTCCCGATCAACCCGGCACGGAATTCATCCATCACCGTTCTTCCGGTTCTTTCATAATCGATGCGTTTGCCCGACTGGATAAATCCTCTTTTCCCAGCGATAAGCTCCATAGTTTCCAGCGGCAGTTCTCCCAAGGTATCCAGCTTGTATCTGTCCTTTATCAGGTCAGGGTATTCGGCTTGCAAAATGGTGATCAATTCCAAAGCCAAGGTTGCCACATCAAGGATCTCATCCTTAATGGACCCGCAGAATGCCAGATTAAGTCCCGCCTTCGGATCCTCGAATTTAGGCCAGAGTATTCCCGGCGTATCCAAAAGCTGCATATCATTTTCAAGATTGAGCCATTGCTTACCTCTTGTTACACCAGGCTTGTTTCCTGTTTTTGCACTCTTTTTTCCCGTAAGCCGGTTAATCAATGAGGACTTTCCGACATTCGGCACGCCGACGATCATCATCCGAATCGGCCTTTTTCTGATTTTCCCTTCATTCTTCGCTTCCTGTATAGAAGTAAGCAGTTTGAGAAGCTGAGGAACGCCGTACCCGGACATGCAGTTCATAGAAAGCACATCATAACCCAGTTTCTTAAAATGATCCACCCAGACTTCATTTGCACGTCCGTCGGAAAGGTCGCTTTTGTTCAGTATCATGATTCTTCGTTTATTTTTGATCAATTCATCAATGATGGGATTTCTGCTGGATATGGGAATGCGCGCGTCAACGACCTCAATCACGAGATCCACCATTTTGAGGTTCGCCTGTATGAGCTCTCTTGTTTTTTTCATATGACCCGGGTACCAGTTGATATGCTCCATTTCCACAGCCTTCTTCCTGTTAAAAAGGGGAACCTTGCAGGCTCCCCGATTCGTTCTTATTTATTTTCTTTAACCTTAATTTTTGCCGCTTTTCCGGTTCTTTCACGCATGTAGTTGAGCTTCGCTCTTCTAACATCGCCTTTTCTGATTACTTCAATCTTGTCTATTCTAGGAGAATGAAGCGGGAAAGTTTTTTCAACACCTACACCGGAAGCAATCCTTCTTACTGTAAATGTTTCGCCAAGACCACCATTCTGTCTCTTGAGAACAAAGCCCTCAAAAATCTGGACTCTTTCTCTTGTACCTTCCTTGATTTTAATGTGTACCTTTACTGTATCTCCAACATTGAACTGTGGGATATCTTCTCTCACATATTCCTGCGCGATCATTTTCATTAAATCCATTGTAATTCCTCCTTTCTTCATAGACGTTCTTGGTATCCAAACGCACATGCGTGCACTAGCAGTCGAAATCTCAAAATAGAAGATTTTGGATTTCGGTGCATAAGTTCGCCTGCAATTCACTTTGTGAATTGGGCGAGCTAAGATATCCAGAGGACCGCCCGTAATACACCGAATAATATAATAGCACAGCTCCGTGTATAAATCAAGCGTTAATTTCTATGCTCTTGGATGAGCTTTATCATACACTTCCTTAATTCTGTTCTTCGAAACGGATAGATAAATCTGGGTCGCGTTGATATCCTCGTGTCCGAGCAGCTCCTGAAGCGACTTCAAATCGGCTCCGTTTTGTATCATATGCACTGCGAAGGAATTTCTTAAGGTCTGCGGTGTAAGCCTGTTTTCAATTCCGGCTAGCTTTGCATACTCCTTCATCAGTTTCCACAATCCCTGTCTGGTCAGTCGATGTCCTGAATAGTTTACAAACAGGGCTTTCTCGCTATTGTTGACTTCTCTTATGAACTTTGGCCTAACTTCATATATGTACTCCTCGACTGCAGCCCTGGAAGGTCTTCCCATGGGGATAATCCTTGCTTTCCCATGTTCTCCGGTACAGGTCACAAACCCCATTCTCAGGTTGACATCCTCGACATTCATTTCCACGACTTCACTGACGCGGATTCCCGTTGCATAAAGCAATTCAAGAATTGCCTTGTCTCTTAGGCCTTTCATTGACTGGTCCGTCTTGCCCAGGAGATTTTCAATCTCCTCGATGCTCAAATATTCTATGCTCTTTCTCTCGATCTTTGGCGATTTGATGTTCGTAGTAGGATTGTCCGATATGATTTTCTGCGCTGTCAAATAATTATAAAAAGCCCTTAGTGACGCAACCTTGCGGTTAACTGTGGCGGCTGACTTTCCGTCATTCTTCAACTTCAGCAGATATGCAACAACTTCCGTATTACTGGCTTCACTCAAAGAAAGATTTTGTTTTTCCCGAATCATCTCCCCGAATTCCAGGACATCTCTTTTGTATGCCTGCAAAGAGTTCATCGCCATCTTTTTCTCTGATGAAAGGTAATTGATAAAGTCATTCAAAAAACGGTCCATAGGGCTCTCCATACTCATCTTGATTCGCCTCGTCAAAAGCTGTATAACGATTATATATTAAGAATGATTTGTTTACAATAATATTTTTTATGTTCTAAGTATTTCTTATCGCATGGTCACCATTCTTGCAGGTGAAAAACATGTACTAAAATCTTTTTACCCTTCATACGTTGTAAGGAAGTACAAAGGAGGGTCCTTATGAAACGTAATATGAGTAAAGCATCCGAACTTATTATGTCCAGCGGAGCCAGCTTTGCTGCTGCTTTATTTTTTTTCCTCCTGGGCATATCGGCAGGTATTTTTACAGAACTTATGATGACCAGTGCAGAAAAAGAAGGTATGATTTCTTACCTTGATCAATACTTCCTCCTCTCCAGTCCAAGTGATCTTGCCTTTTCCGAGATTTTCATGAAATCGGCATCGAACAATTTGGGTCTGCTTTTCATCATGCTTTTGTCGGGCATCACCGCCATCGGCTTTCCGGTTGCTTTGGCGGCATTGATTTATAAAGGAATGGCCTTGGGATTCTCTGCAGCTCTGCTGATCGATTCCATGTCCTTCAAGGGGGTGGCCATTGTTTTTACCTCTATGGTTCCCCAAAACCTGATCATCATACCCGCCATCATCATCGCCGGTGTGGCCGCATTGAATTTGGCATTCCACACCATATCCAACCGTAGATTCGGAATAAAAAAGAGCTTGGCAGAAAGCTCAGGCTCTTATCTGTTTATCAACGCAGTTCTTGCCGCAGTTATTTTAGTCGGCTGTTTTATCGAGTCTTTTCTTTCTCCATTATTGACTCAACTAATAGTATAGCAGCGATGGTCTTGGCATCTTCGATTTCTCCGCTGAAGACCATCTCTTTCAGCTCCGTCAAGTCATATTCCAATATTTCGATGGATTCATTATCATCAAAATCCGTCTCACCGGGAGTCAGTTCTGCTGCATAATAAAGATAAATCACTTCCGTGGAGTATCCGATGGAAGAATAAAAAGAAGTGATATATTCCATTTTCCCGGCGGAATAACCCGTCTCCTCCTTCAACTCCCGCTCGGCCGTGAGCCGATGGTCCTCATCCTTCTCGATCTTTCCTGCAGGAACCTCCAAAATCGCCTTTTCTGCTGCCTTGCGATACTGCCGCACCATAACCATTTTGCCTTCCGGTGTAACTGCCGCCAAGGCTACCCCGCCGTTATGCTCTACGATTTCCCGATAGGAGGTCTGGTTATCTTTTACGTGAACCTTATCCCTACGCAAATTCAGTATCCTGCCTTCATATATCATTTCGCTGGATATCGTCTTTTCTTCAAATACCATGCAATCCACCTATTTCGTCATCACTTTTGATTTGTTTACCGCCGCATGGAAGGCTTCTGCAACCTTGTCATGAAAGCCGTTATTCTGTAAGACTTTTACTGCTTCGATGGTCGTTCCACCCGGGGAACATACATTTTCCCTCAGCGTAACGGGATCAACTCCTGTTTCCAGAACCATCTTTGCTGCGCCAAGAACAGATTGTGCGGCAAAGATTTTCGCCTGTTCCTTGTCCATGCCGCCTTCCACTGCCGCGTCCATCAACGCTTCAATGTACATATAGGTATAGGCTGGGCTGCTTCCGCTGACACCGATCACCGTATGGATGAGTTCTTCTACAACAACCTCGGCTCTTCCAACAGAGCGGAACAATTCCACCACCGGTTCAAATTCCGCGTCTGTGATGAACTGATTTCTGCACAAGGCGCTCATACCCTCATTCACCATAGCGGGTGTATTCGGCATGACCCGAACGATTTTTACGCCGTCCTTCTGCATCAGTTTCTCTATGTAACCCATACTGATTCCGGCTGCAATGGACACAAGCACCTGGCCGGCATAATACGAGCTGATTTCCGGAAGGACCACCTCAAAAATATTGGGCTTCACCGCAAGAATGATCACATCACTCTGCTCCATCAGCTGATCCAGACTGTCGCATCCGTTGATCCCAAGGTCATCGGTAAGAGTCTTCAATTTATCTGCATCTTTGTCATAGGCGCAGATATTCTTTTTCTCATCCTGATGAGCCGCCAGATATCCTTTTATAATTGCGGTCCCCATATTTCCTGTGCCAACAAATCCCAGTTTCATCTTATTACCTCCTGCTGCTGAAAAATATTGTTCCCTTTTCCGTCCCGTTCACGGCATTGGTCAGGATATCCTTCCGTTTGCCGTTAACAAGAAGCATTGGGACACCGTATTCATTCACCTTGCGTGCCGCCTGTATCTTTGTTACGATCCCACCGGTGCCAAAGCTGCTTTTGCCTCTGGAATCGATTTCTTCCAGCAAGCCGTCAATATCGTAAACTTCTTCGATCAGTTCCGCATGCTTATCGTCCTTTGGATTTTTGTCAAATACACCGTCGATGTCGCTCATAACGATGAGCAGATCCGCATTCCAAAGGTTTGCCGTCAAAGCCCCCAGGGTATCATTGTCCCCAATCTTGATTTCTTCCACGCTGACGCTGTCATTTTCGTTTATAATCGGAACCACGCCTTCGTCTACCAGAGTGAACAATGTGTTTCTGATATTCAAGGTCCTGATATTGTCCCCGAAATCTTCTCTGGTAAGAAGCATCTGCCCTACAACGATGTCATGATGCCCGAAAAATTCTTTATAGGCATTCATCAATTCCACCTGTCCGATGGCACAAAGGGCTTGCTTATAGTTAATATCCCCTCTTCTGCTCCATTTATTAATAGCTGCAACACCGCAAATGCCGGCTCCTGAGGATACGATAATCACATGCTTTCCCTGCCCGATCAGTCCTGCAACCTGCTCTACGATGTTCTGCAGGGTTTCTTTATTCACAGCTCCGTTGTCATCGGATAACACATTGCTGCCGATCTTAAGTACGATCTTTCTGCTGTCTTGTATCAAATCTCCTATTGCATTCATGTTTAAACCCTTAATTCCACCTCTCCGCCAATATCGTCTTTGTATCTTTTGAAAATCGGCATGATATATTCTTCAACGAGTTCCTGTGTCTGTTCCGCCGCTCTGCCGATATAATCCTCCGGTTTCAGAAGATCTTTAATATCCTCGAGTGTAAGCCCAAATGCATCATCACCCGCAATTCGTTCCAACAGATCATTATCCAGACCCTCATCCTTCACTCTGCTTCCAGCCTCCATGGAATGCTCCCTGATCTTCTCGTGGAGCTCCTGTCTGTCGCTGCCTTTTTTGACAGCTTCCATT
Organism: uncultured Oscillospiraceae bacterium; assembly: GCA_964612345.1. GTDB lineage: Bacteria > Bacillota > Clostridia > Peptostreptococcales > Anaerovoracaceae > Anoxybacterium. The sequence continues at coordinate 36,478 of CAZTEH010000030.1, forward strand.
AATATGTTCTCCGTTGCCATAAAAGGAATCTCGTTCATGATATGCTGTGTAATGACCTTTTCGTGAACCACAAGGCCGGTGGAAATGTTTCTGCAGATATCAAGGATTCCGTCCGTCGCCATAAAGGCTTGCGGTAGGACGATTCTTCTGTTTGCCGAATCATCCAGTGTTCTTTCAAACCATTGGGTGCTTGCGGTATCCGCCGTGTTTCCGGTGCAGTTGATCACAAATCGTGCCAGGGATGCCGCTCGCTCACTTCTCATCGGATTTCTCTTGTACGCCATTGCGGAAGATCCGATCTGCTTGGATTCAAATGGCTCCTCCACTTCCTTCAGATGCTGGAGCAGCCGGATATCATTGGTCATCTTATGGACGCTTTGCCCGATACCGCTCAGCATAGACAGTACCATGAAATCGATTTTTCTGGTATAGGTTTGCCCTGATACGGCAACCGCTTTTTTAAAGCCCAGTCCTTCAACAACCATCGAATCAAGTTTCCTGACCTTCCCCATATCTCCGTCAAAAAGTTCCACAAAGCTGGCCTGGGTTCCTGTCGTTCCCTTAACTCCGAGAAGGGGCAGATTTTCAATCAATCTTTCACATTCAAGAAAGTCAAAATAGAAATCCTGCAGCCAAAGTGCAGCTCTCTTCCCAACCGTAGTGAGCTGTGCCGCCTGGAAATGTGTAAAGCCAAGACAAGGCAAAGATTTATATTCTAAAGCGAATTTACTGAGTTGGAACATCAAGCCGACAAGCTTTCCTCTGATGATCTCCAGTGCACTCTTCATCACGATAATATCCGTATTGTCTCCTACGTATGCGCTTGTGGCGCCCAGATGAATGATGGGCTTTGCCTTTGGACACTGAAGACCGAAGGCATATACATGTGACATTACATCATGCCTTGTTTCCTTTTCTCTTTTTTCTGCTTCCGAATAATTTATTTTATCCTTGAACTGCTTCATTTCATCGATTTGCTCATCGGTAATCGGCAATCCCAGTTCTTTTTCCGCCTCAGCCAAAGCGATCCACAATTCTCTCCAGGTAGTGAACTTAACATCCGAGGAAAAAATGTGAGCCATTTCCTTGCTTGCATATCTTGTAATCAGTGGGTTTTCATATTTATCCGTACTCATATTGATTTCTCCTCTTTTCTATATTTCTCTCATCAATTCAATAAATTATATACCTGTTCTCCCTCAAAATCAAGAACAGGAGCCTTCGTTTCTTTATAAGGGCTACGAAAAGAGACTGTGCAATCGGCACAGTCTCTCAGAATTTTCCCGTACATAACCTATCTCGGCTCGATAATTAGCTTAATTGCAGTTCTTTCTTCGCCGTCAATCATAATGTCGGTTAAGGCCGGTATGCATATTAAATCCATACCGCTTGGTGCAACTAATCCCCTTGCAATAGCAACTGCTTTAACCGCATGATTTAGAGATCCCGCCCCGAACGTTTGAATTTCGACCCCCCATTTTTTACTCCAGACACCCGACAGAGG